>NZ_LJHU01000058.1 GCF_001295975.1 Brevundimonas sp. AAP58
GAAGGGTTGGGTGGGGGTGGAGGCAGGATGTGTCGGATGTTGCTCGGAGACTCCTACTGAGTCTTCGGGGCTTGTCTGTGATGCCGTGCCTCCACCCCATCCCCGGCCCTTCCCCCTCGAGGGGAAGGGAGAAGAGAAGGCTATGCGGTCGCCGGGCTTCAGCCGCTTGCCGGGCTTCATGAAGGCGGACCAGACGTCGGGCGCGTCGCGGTGATGCAGGGTGGCCTCGACCTCAACCGTCAGGGGCTCCCCGTCCGGCCCGAGGCGGGTGCGCACGCCTGACAGGCGGGCGGGGATGACGCGGGTGTCGTTGAAGACGAGGGCGTCGCCGGGCTGGAGCAGGTCGGGCAGGTCGCGGACGATGCGGTCGTCGAGCACGCCGTCGCGCACGACCAGCAGCCGGGCGCTGTCCCGCGGCTCGACGGGACGGAGCGCGATGCGGTCCTCAGGCAGGTCGAAGTCGAAGTCGGCGGTCTTCATGGGTGGGGGCTAGGCCATGCGCCGCTGAAGGAATCAACAGCGGGGTGACATTCCACCGCAAAGTTGACCCGCTGGCCCGCAACCGCCAAACCCGCGCCCATGCTGACCGATCTCGTCTCCCTGGCCCGCGAGGCCAAGTCCTGGCCGTTCGAACAGGCGCGCGCCCTGCTGAACCACGTGCTGAAGAAGCGGCTGTCGGACGCGGAGCGGGACGCGGCCAGGCTGCTGATCGATGCAGGCAAGGCCGACGAGGCCCTGGCCACGTTCGAAGCGCTGAACCGGCCGGTGCTGCTGGAGACCGGATACGGGCCGTCGGGGCTGCCGCACATGGGCACCTTCGGCGAGGTGGCGCGCACGACGATGGTGCGAAACGCCTTTCGCGCGCTGACGGGGGATCATTGGGCGACGCGGCTGGTGGCGTTTTCGGACGACATGGACGGGTTGCGGAAGGTTCCGGAGGGCGTGCCGAACCCGGAGATGCTGAAGGAAGACCTGCACCTGCCGCTGACGAAGGTGCGCGATCCGTTCGGGACGCACGACAGCTTCGGGTCGCACAACAACGCGCGCCTGCGGGCGTTTCTGGACAGCTTCGGCTTTGACTATGAGTTCATGAGCTCGACCGAGACCTATCGGTCGGGCCGGTTCGACGCGACGCTGCTGACGCTGCTGGAGCGGTTCGACGCCATCATGGCGATCATGCTGCCCACGCTGGGCGAGGAACGGCGGGCGACCTATTCGCCCTTCCTGCCGATCAGCCCGGTGACCGGCCATGTGCTCCAGGTGCCGACGCTGGAGCGGAACGTCGCGAAGGGCACGATCGTCTTCGACGACCCGGCAGGCGGGCGCACCGAGGTTCCGGTGACCGGCGGCCATGTGAAGCTGCAGTGGAAGCCTGACTGGGCCATGCGCTGGACGGCGCTGGACGTCGATTACGAGATGTCGGGCAAGGACCTGATCGAGAGCGTGCGCGAGAGCGGCAAGATCTGTCGTGCCCTGGGCGGCGTGCCGCCGGAGGGCTTCAACTACGAGCTCTTCCTCGACATCGAGGGCAAGAAGATCTCCAAGTCCAAGGGCAATGGCCTGACGATGGAGCAGTGGCTGCGCTACGGCACGCCCGAAAGCCTGAGCTGGTACATGTTCCAGAGCCCGAAGTCGGCCAAGAGCCTGCACTTCAACGTCATTCCGCGCGCCATCGACGACTATCTGAGCTTCATCGAGCAGTACCGGACGCAGGAGCCAGCCAAGCGGATCGACAACGCCGTGTGGTCGATCCACGCGGGCGATCCGCCGGAGGTCGCTTCGCCGGTGTCGTTCGCGCTCTTGCTGAACCTGGTCGGCGTGGCCAATGCGTCGAACAAGGACCAGCTGTGGGCCTATATGGCCAAGTATCTGCCCGAGGCGACGCCGGCGAACGAGCCGGTGCTGGATCAGCTGATGGACCGGGCGCTGAACTACTACGAAGACTTCGTGCGGCCGACGAAGGCGTATCGGGCACCGACGGATGTCGAGGCGGCTGCGTTGCTCGATTTGGCGGAGCGGCTGAAAGCCCTGCCGGCGGACACGACCGATGGGGAGACGATCCAGAACGAGGTCTATGCGGTGGGCAAGGCGCACGCCTTCGAGCCGCTGCGGGCGTGGTTCCAGGCGCTGTACGAGGTTCTGCTGGGCGCGTCGCAGGGGCCGAGGTTCGGCTCGTTCGCCGCGATCTATGGTCTGCCTCAGACGATCGAACTGATCGAGGCGGGGGCGCGGGGCGAACTGGCGGGGTAGGAAGCCCCGGGGCTCAAGGCGCGAGCGACCGCGTCTTGAGCGGTATCCTGCGAACATGAACCGAAAACAACAAGCCGTTCAGCGGAGCCGTAAGCGGCGTCAGGCATTGTGTCCTGCATCGACGAACCTCGATGACAGGAGAGAGACATGTCGAAGATTGTGAACACCTCGCTGGCGACGGCCGCGGCCCTGGCCGCTCTCGTCACCGCCGTCCCGACCGCCTCGATGGCCCAAGCCAACGGGATCACCAACTGCGACGCCCCGGGCGGCCGTCAGCAAGTCGGGGCCGCCATCGGCGCCGTTCTGGGCGGCATCGTGGGCTCCAACGTGGCCCGCAACGAGCGCACGCTCGGCACCGTGGTCGGTGCCGGTGCCGGAGCGGCGGCTGGATCCTACATCGGCTGCAACCAGCAGCGCGCCCGGGCCAATGCCCAGGTGAACAGCTCCGGTGCCCAATACCGCGCGGCGACCAACCTGCGCATCCGCTCGGGCCCCGGCACCAACTACCGCCAGGCGGGCAGCCTGTCGGCCGGTCAGCCCTTCACCGCCATCGGCTCGCAGGGTGAATGGGTCCAGATCGCCGGTGGCGGCTGGGTGAACGCCCACTACGTCCGGCCCTACTAAGGCATAGACTCGGGGCGACGTCTTCGCCCTGTGGAGCAACTGAAACCGGAGGCCGTCCCGCAAGGGGCGGCCTTTGGCCTATGCGTTACTGACTGACCCATAGGATCCGGGACATCCAGGCGATGTCGGATCGAAGCAGGTCTCGGGGCGGATAGGCGGGGTTGACGGACAGCAAGGTGACGTGGTGCGTCGTCAGGGTGCCGATTTCCTTGGCCAGGGTCTCTCCGGAACGGGTGCGCACGACGACCCGGTCTCCCCGTTTGAAATCCGCGCGATCTCGATCAACCACGATACGGTCGCCCTCACGATACAGCGGAGCCATGGAGTCGCCGCAGATTCGGAGGCTGAACAGACTGTCGGTCGGCGCGGGCAAGCCGGTCTGCTCCCAGCCTTCGCCGGTGGGCAGACCGGCATCGTCGAAGAAGCCATCCTGACCCGCCTGCGCCATGCCGATCAGAGGAGCGGTCGCAACCCTTGGCGCCGCGTCTTCTGCAAGGGCCGCGAACTCGGCAAGGGTCGTATCGGTGACCTCGAGAATGCGATTCAAGCTCTCTGTCGAGGGCCAGCGCGGCCTTGGTGGATTGCCAGGACCGAAGCGTTTGGAGGGGTTGAGAGCCGTCGGATCGAGGCCTGCCCTTCGTGCCAAGCCCGAGGGCGACAGTCCTTCGCGTCGAGCCAGACCATCAAGCGCGGACCAGAGGCGGCGATGAGACAGGGGCATAGCTGGACGACTCGCGAGCGCCAGCCGTTCTAGCCTGGCCACGGCTAGGAATGAAAGCCTACTCCAGCCCCGCCGCTCGACGATCCTGCCAAGCCCAGAAGGTTCCGACGCCAATCGCGAGCAGGATACCGTAACCGGCAAGGTTCAGGACTGTGTAGAACGCTTCCATCGATGCGGCCTTCGCGAGCGGAAAGGCTATGTGAGCGGTCAAGACGACCAGCTGGCAAGCCGCTGCCCAGATCGGCCAGGACCGCCTATACCGCCAAGCCAGACCAGCGAAGACAGCCAGCATGGCGATGTCGAGGATGAACAGCGGCCACTGAAAACCAACATAAAGATAGCCATCTGGCTGAATCAGCATAGCCGCCATCCAGCCCAGTACCCAGGCACCCATGGCGAAGCGTTCGGACTCGCCGCCTTTCCAGAAGGCAAACACGCCAACCAGCACCGCCGGAAGCAGGCCGATCTGGGAATAAAGTGTGTCCAGCATGAAAATGCCCCCGCGCCGAAGGCGACGCGGGGGCATGATGCTTCGAGTCTTCCTTACGGACTACTGAAGCCCGTGAAGGTTACCGCGAATTCAGGCCGCGCGGTGGTCGTCGAGATTGGTCACGCCCGGAGGACGGCCGGCGTCCCAGTCGCCTGTCTTGTCCAGGATGCCGACGGCGTAGGCACCGAGGCCCAGACGACGGTGATCCTTGGCCAGCTCGTGGTGGCAGGCCACCAGAGCCTCACGGGCTTCGGACAGGGCGGCGATGGCGGCCATGGCCTTGGCTTGCGAGTCCGCGCCGACGGTCGGCGACAGTTTCAGCATCGTGCGTGCGCCGATCATCGACTGAACGAGCGTGGTGGCCTGGGTGATGGCGGCATCAACCGCAGCCTCGGTAGTGTGCAGCTCATTCGCCACGCCGTGGACGACTTCCTTGCGATCCATGAGTAACCCCTTTCCCAACAGAACAGATGGTAAGGGAAAGGTTAACACGTCTAAAGCGAAACCGATAGCGTTTTGTTAACTTCCCGTGAGATCGACGAGGTGACGCCGCCGCCGGCGGGTGGGTTGTCTTCGGGTTTGTCGAGGATTCCGACCGCGGCGGTATCCAAGCCCATCTTGCGGGCGAGGGCGGCGAGGGTGTTGTGCGTTTCGACGATGCGGGCTCTAGCTTCGGCCAAGGCCGAGATTGATGCGGCGGCTGTATCGAATGCACGTTGTCCGGACACTGCCGACAGGTACGCCTCGGTTCGCGCGGCTGGAAGAAGCGCGGCAAGGTGAGCGGTCTCCGAAAGGGCGACATCGATCGCTGCCTCGGCCGAGAACAGCCGTTTTGCGACGGCCTCACTGATGGTCTCTCTGGTCATGTTGCTCCCTCTCTGGCTGAGCGCCATGCCGGAATACAACCAGCAGTCACCCGTATTTACAACCCTCGGTTCTCGTCCAGTGAGAAATGAGCGGTCAGGCTGGCGATCGGCTGGGCAGGGTCGTCTTGCCAGGCCTCGGCGAGAACATGGGCGACGCGGCGGCCTGCGCGCGAGATCCTGGCACGGGCGTGCACGTCCTGCGGGCGGCCGGAGCGCAGGTAGGCGGTCGTGACTGTGATCGGGCGCGGCAGGCGCAGACGCGGCCAGATCAGCGACACCTGGGCGATGGCGGTCAGCTCCAGCATCGCCGCGGTCGAGCCGCCGTGCAGGGCCGGGAGCAGGGGATTGCCTATCAGGTGGTCGGCGAAGGGCATGGTGACGGTCAGGGCGTCGCCGTCGCGTTCTGTCTTCAGGCCCAGGAAGCGGGCGTAGGGGAGGGTGTCGAGAAGGTCGCTCACGCCGCGCGCTCCGACTTCAGGTTGGCGCCGATGCCGCGCCCGCCGTCGGAATCGATGACGTAGGTGGATTGGGCGGCGGCGACGGGGTCCTTTGGGTCGCCTTCGAAGGCCCATGCGCGGACGAAGCCGATGGTGCGAGTAATGCGGTAGCAGCGCGCCTCGGACAGCAGGTCCACGCGCGGCCGGGCGGCGCGCATGTAGTCGACGCGCAGATCGAGGGTGGCGATGGGGCGAAAGCCGCCGAGCGCGACCCAGACGGCCAGACCCCCGACGTGATCCAGCATGGCGGTGACCAGGCCGCCGGCGAACACGTCAGTCTCGGGATCGCCGACCAGATCGGGCCGCCAGGGGGTCCGGAGACGGACCCGGTCGCCGTCGACGCCTTCGTACTTAAAGCCCAGCGCATGGGTGTGGGCGGCGCCCGACGCCAGTTGCGGCAGGATGTCGGTCAGGAACGGATCGCTCATGAGACCGTCCTTATCGGGCGCGATTGGCGGCGCAAGCGGCAAGGGCCATATCGGAACCGATGTTCAAGCCGGAAGACCTGCTGCGGCCCACGCCGGCCGGGCTGTATTGCCCGCCGGGGGATTTCTACGTCGATCCCGTGAGACCTGTTCCGAGGGCCGTGGTGACCCATGGACATTCGGATCATGCGCGGTCGGGGCACGACGCGGTGCTGGCGACGCGGCAGACCCTGGCGATCATGGCGGAGCGCTATGGTGACGACTTCACCCGGCTACGCCAGCCGGTGGAGTACGGCGAGACGGCGTCTCACAACGGCGTGGCGATCCGGCTGGTCCCGGCGGGGCATGTGCTGGGGTCGGCGCAAGCCGTGATCACCTGGCAGGGCCTGACCATGGTGGTGTCAGGCGACTACAAGCGGCGGCGCGATCCGACCTGCGCGCCCTTCGAGCCCGTGCCTTGCCATGTGTTCATTTCGGAGGCGACCTTTGGCCTGCCGGTGTTCACCCATCCGCCGGACAGCGAGGAGATCGGACGGGTCATCCAGTCGCTGGGTCAATTCCCGGATCGGGCGCATCTGATCGGTGCCTATGCGCTGGGCAAGGCGCAGCGGGTGATCCGGCTGCTGCGCGAGGCAGGGTGGGAGCGGCCGATCTATGTGCATGGCGCGCTGGAGCGGCTGAACCGGCTGTATGAGCGCGAGGGCGTCGATCTGGGGCCGATCCTGCCGGCGACCGGGCTGAAGAAGGACGCCCTGGGGGGAGAGGTGGCGATCGGGCCGCCGTCGGCCATTCAGGATCGGTGGGCGCGGCGCTTCGCCGATCCGGTGCCGGCCTTTGCCAGCGGCTGGATGCTGGTCAAGGCGCGGGCGCGTCAGAGGGGGGTGGAGCTGCCGCTAGTCATCTCCGACCACGCCGACTGGTCCGAGCTGACGGCCACCTTTCTGGAGCTGAAGCCTGAGGAAGTGTGGATCACCCACGGGCGAGAGGAAGGCCTGCTGCGCTGGCTGGAGCTGAACGGCATGAAGGGTCGGGCGCTGCGGCTGGTGGGCTACGATGAGGAGGATGACGCGGAGGCCGAGGCCGCGTGATCTTTCAGGCGACCCGGGTCAGGCGGATGTCCACCTCCCGCTCGACGTAGGTCCATTCCGGCGTGGCGTGCAGCCGCACGAGCAGGGCGTCGAAGGCGGCCTCGTGCTCGGGCACGAACTCGAACCAGGTCAGGAAGTCGAAGGGTTCGCCGAGGTCCCGCGAGTGGTGCAGCCGCCGCGCGATCTGGGGCAGGTAGTCCATGCCGATGGCCGTGTGACGCGACTGTTCCTCGAGGATGTCGCGGCGCTCGTCCTGGGCCAGGGCCCACCAGGCGTCGGATTTCCGGACGGGGATCAGGGCGGCCCGGGTGGCTTCGGGACGATCGAGGCCCGCCTGACGTGCCCGCAGAGCCGTGACCTCGACCCGATTGGCGTAGCGGACGTTGCTGGTCGTGCCCGCCAAGGTCCAGACGCCCAGCTTCGCTGGGACAGGGCCCTCAGAGACGGCGAGGCGCGCGGCCGGGGCCAGGGAGTCGCCGATCACCGGCTGAACCTGGGTGATCTCCCAAGCCCCCTCGTCTCCGGCCGTGAAGCGGACTGTGAAGGACGAGTTCATGCGATGGCCTCCGGACGCCGGGAGCTACGCCGGGCGCGATGCGGAGGTTTCAGCACTAGTCGTTGAACGGCGCACCGAGTTCAAAGCGCCAGGCGTCGATCGCGGCGCGCATGGGGGCGCGGGCCTTGGCCTCGGTCTCGGCGTATTCGGCCGCGGGGTCAGAGTCGGCGACGACGCCAGCGCCGGCCTGGACGAAGACCTTGCCGCCCGCGAACAGGGCGGTCCTCAGCACGATGCAGATGTCGGCCTCGCCGCCCGCCGAGATGTAGCCGACGCCGCCGCCATAGCCGACGCCGCGCTTTTCGGCTTCCAGTTCGTCGATAATTTCCATCGCTCGGACCTTGGGGGCACCGGACAGGGTGCCGGCGGGAAGCGCGGCCAGCAGGGCGTCGACGGCGTCGAGGTCGGTGCGGGCCCGACCCTCGACGTTGGAGACGATGTGCATGACCTGGCTGTAGCGTTCGACGACGAAGCTCTCGGTGACCTTGACGCTGCCCGGCGCGGCGACGCGGCCGACGTCGTTGCGGCCCAGATCGAGCAGCATCAGGTGTTCGGCACGTTCCTTGGGATCGGCCAGCAGCTCGGTCTCCAGCGCCTTGTCGGCCTCCGGCGTCGCGCCGCGCGGGCGGGTGCCGGCGAGCGGGCGGATGGTGACGCCGCCGTCCTTCAGTCGCACCAGGATTTCCGGGCTGGAGCCCGCCAGCTGGAAGTCGCCGAAGTTCAGGAAATAGAGGTAGGGCGAGGGATTCTGGCGGCGCAGCGAGCGGTAGAAGGCGAAGGGGTCGCCGCCATAGGGCGCGCTGAAGCGGTGGCTGAGCACCACCTGGAAGATGTCTCCGGCGGCGATGTAGTCCTTGGCCCGGGCGACCAGCTGGCCATAGCCCGCGCCGTCGACCGGCGAACGGAAGGCGGGAGCCTCGGCGGGGGAGGCGGGCGCGCGGTTCAACAGCGGGCGGCGCAGGGCCGCTTCGAAAGCGTCGAGGCGGGCTTGCGCGGCGGCGAGGTCGCGGGGGGAGTCGCCACCGGGCCAGACCGGGGCCATGACCACGATCTCATGCAGGACGGAGTCGAAGACGGCGATGACCGAGGGGCGGGTCAGGACCGAGTCGGGCAGGCCGACAGGATCGGGATTTGGGGCTCCGAGCGGCTCGAGCAGCCGCACCATGTCGTAGCCGAAGACGCCGAACAGGCCGGCGGCCATGGGCGGCAGACCCTCGGGGATGTCGAAGCCGGTCTCGGCGATCAGGGCGCGCAGACTGTCGAGTGCGCCCCCGGGCTGGGCCGTGAAGCGGCCAGCCGCGATGTCGGGGCCCCGCGCGATCTCGGCGGCGTCGCCGTGGCAGCGCCACACCACGTCGGGATCGAGCGTGATGATGGAATAGCGGCCATTGAGCGCGCCGCCTTCGACGGACTCCAGCAGGAAGGCGTGCGGGCGACCCCAGCCGACCTTCAGATAGGCCGAGACCGGGGTCTCCAGATCATCGACGATTCGCCGATGAACGAGCGCTGGACGGCCCGCGTTCAGGGCGGCGAGATGGGCCTCGCGGTTCGTGTCGGCGTCGTCAGCTGAACTCATTGCGCCGGAGCGGCGGGCGCGGCGGCGCCCTCTTCAGCCGGGGCGTCGACGCCCAAGGCCTGAAGCGCCAGGGCCGGGTCGTTCTCGGCCTTCGAACGCGCGGCGGCGGCGTTGACGAGGAGCTCGCCGATTCCGGCGACGAACTCATCGGCGATGCGGGGGCGGATCTGGTCGGCGAAGGGCGCGCTGGTCGTGGCATTGGCGGCGCGGATCGCGTCCACGCGGCCGACGACGAAGCTGGTCTCCGAGGCCGGGCCGGTGAAGACCTGGTTGCGGCCCTGGCCGAACAGGCCGCGCAGCACGCCTTCGCCCAGGTCGCTCTGGGCCTCGGCGTTCTGCTGGACGTTGGTGCGCGTGTTCAGCGTCGCGCCGGCGGAGGTCGCGACGGCGGCGATGTCCTCTCCGCCGCGCACGCGGGCGGCGAGGCGGTCGGCCAGCGCCGACAGGCGACGGGCGTTCTCGCGCTGGGTCCAGCGCTCGGCCAGAGGCTCACGTACCTCGGCCAGGGCCGGCAGGGCGGCGGGTGTGATCTCATCCAGACGGACGACGAAGTACTGGCCCTCACCAGCGTCCACGACTTCGCTCTCGGCACCTTCGGCCAGCGAGTAGGCATTCTGCAGGATCTGGGGCGGCGCGTTCAGCGGCTGGCCGTCGGGCAGGCGACCGTCCTGGGTGAAGGGCGGGAGCTGGACGATGCGGGCACCGACCTCCTGGATCGCCTGATCCAGCGTCTTGCCTTCCGAGCGGGCGCGTTCATAGGCCTCGACGCGTTCGAACACGCGGGCGCGGGCGTCTTCCAGCTGAAGCTCCTGCACGACGGCGTCCCGCACGCTTTCCAGCGTCGCTTCCTGGCCCGGCGTGACACTGGTCAGCTTGGCCACGGTGAAGCCGATGCGAGCCTGAATCGGTGCGGAGACCGCATCGGGTTGGAGGCCGAAGACGGCGGTGGCGACGGCCGGGTCGGCGACAGCGCTGCGCGGCTGGTCCGTATAGGGCACGGCCTCGATGTTGTTGGCTTCGGCGACGGCCTGGGGCGACTGACCGGCGCGAAGCGCGGCCGCGATGCGGTCCGCAGCCGCGCGGTCGGCGACGGTCAGGGTCACGAAGCTGCGCCGCTCGGGCGTCGACAGGGCCTCGCGACGGAAGTTGAAGCGTTCGACGATCCGCTCTTCGGAAATCGCGGGGCGGGGCGCGTTCGGCGCGTCGGAGAAGACGATGACGGAGGCGATGCGGAACTCCGGGCGGCGCAGTTGGGCGGCGTTCTCGCTGAGGAAGGCCTGGAGCTGAGCGTCCGTCGGCGGCGGCGTGGTGCCTGCCATGGTCTGGGTCACCGTGAACCAGCGGCCGTCGCGGGTCTCGAAGGCGCGGGCGGCGACCAGGGCGCCGTAGACGCGCGGCGCGCGCAGGCCGGCGGCGATGGCGGCGGCGAAATGCTCGCTGACGGCCGTGTCGCGGAACTCGTCCTCCAGCTGGATCGGGGTGATGTTCTGCTGGGCCAGCATGCGCTGGTAGGTCGCCTCGTCGAAGCGGCCGGTGATCTGGTCGAAGAAGGCCGGGATTTCGCGAATGCGGTCCAGCACGAGAGACTCATCGATGCGGATGCCGACCTGATGGGCCCAGTTCAGGAAGCCGAGGCGGCGAGTCTGGCTTTCGAGGTACTGGACGTGAACGCCCGCGTTGACCAAGTCCTCCAGCGTCACCGGGCGGCCCTGCTCCTGTTGCTCGTTGCTGCGGATGCGATCGAAATCGGCGCGGAACTGAGAGGGCGTCAGGGAGCGTTTGCCCGCGTCGATGACGTTCCGGGGCCCAAGGTTGCCGAAGATGTCGGCCTGGGTGCCGCCGACGATAGCGAAGCTGAGGATCAGCAGCGCGAACAGGGCGACCGCCCAGGGGGACTTGGCGAAGGCGCGGAAGCCGGAAATCATCGAATGCAGGTCCGAGAGACGAACGGCGAAGAGCGCCACCCGCGCCTATAGGGGAGGGGACGGCGGGGCCGCAAGCGCCGAGCGGGCGGCGGGCTTGGCAGGGAGAGCGCTGCTGCCTAGGAAGGCCCTATGAAACAATCCGTGAAGATGATCGTCGGGAATTGGAAGATGAACGGCCTCGCGGCCGATCTGGCGCAGGCGGAAGCCTTGAAGGCGGCGCTGGCCGAGGCCCCCAGCGCGAACCGTGTGGGGCTGTGCTTTCCGGCGACCCTGATCGCCGAGGCCGCCTGGCGGCTGAAGGGCGGAGCGGTCGAGGTCGGGGGGCAGGACTGCCATGCAGCGGCGTCGGGCGCCTTCACCGGCTCGGTGTCGGCCGAGATGCTGACGGACGCGGGCGCGTCGCTGGTGATCGTCGGCCACTCGGAGCGGCGGGCGGGCTTCGGCGAGACCGACGCCGACGTGGCGGCCAAGGTCGAGGCGGCGCTGCGGGCCGGGCTGGAGCCGATCGTGTGCGTGGGAGAGACCCTGGATGAACGCGACGCCGGGCGGGCGGTCGAGGTGGTCACGGGGCAGGTGGCGGGGTCACTGCCGGACGCCCTGCGGGGCCAATCCTTCGCGGTGGCCTACGAGCCGGTCTGGGCCATTGGCACGGGACGCACGCCCACGGTTGATCAGGTCGCGGAGATGCACGCTGCAATCCGGGGGGCGCTGGTTGAGCGGTTGGGCGCGGAGGCGACGCCGATCCTCTACGGCGGCTCGGTCAATCCGAAGAACGCGGCGGAGCTGCTGGCGGTCGCGGACGTCGGGGGTGCGCTGGTCGGGGGTGCATCGCTGAAGGCGGACGACTTCCTGGCCATCGTGCGTGCGGCTTGAGCCGCGTTGCTCCGCCTCCGCAACGATGATAGACGCCGCCGCTTGATCGGCGGAGGCCTCCGCCACACATAAGCGTCGCCATGCTCCAGACCATTCTCCTTGTCGTGATGATCCTGATCTCGATCGCCCTGATCGCGGTCGTGCTGCTGCAGCGGTCCGAAGGCGGGGCGCTGGGCATGGGCGGCGGGCCGTCGGGCTTCATGACCGCGCGCGGGGCGGGCAATCTGCTGACCGTGACGACGTGGTGGCTGGGCGCAGCGTTCGGTGCCTGCGCCATCGCCCTGACCATCGTCGGCAACGTCGAGCGGTCGAACCAGTCGGTCGTTGACGCTGATGCGCTAGGCTCCATCGCCGTGGGCTCGGCCGCCCCGACCGAGACCGCTCCGGCCCAGACGGCGCCTGCGCCTACCGCTCCAGCCCAGCCGGCGGCTCCTTCGCTCGACGATCTGGAAGCCAGCCTGCCGACGGTTGGACAGGCTCCGGCCCAGCCGGCTCCGGCCAACTAGGTGACGGCGGGCCTCGCTCCCGCCGCCTCTTCCGCCCTCAGTGCCTCCGCCGCCCAGCCGTCGGGCGCATCGGAAACATGTTTTCAACAGACGAACCGCCGATCGCCCGCCGGGACGCGACCGAATCGGCCGTAAGGTGACCCCCCGTGGCTAGATATGTGTTCATCACGGGCGGGGTGGTCTCCTCCCTGGGCAAGGGGCTGGCCTCGGCGGCCCTCGGGGCCCTGTTGCAGGCGCGCGGATACAAGGTCCGGCTGAGGAAACTCGACCCCTATCTGAACGTCGATCCGGGGACGATGAGCCCCTATCAACACGGCGAGGTCTTCGTGACCGACGACGGGGCCGAGACCGACCTGGACCTCGGTCACTATGAACGGTTCACCGGCGTCTCGGCGGCGAAGTCGGACAACATCACGACCGGCCGCATCTATTCGACCATTCTGGAGAAGGAGCGGCGTGGCGATTATCTGGGCGCGACCGTGCAGGTCATTCCGCACGTCACCGACCAGATCAAATCCTTCTGCCTGACGCCGGCCCTGACCGACGACGGGGAGGAGGTCGACTTCGTCCTGGTCGAGATCGGCGGCACGGTCGGCGACATCGAGGGCCTGCCCTTCTTCGAGGCGATCCGTCAGCTGGGGCAGGACCTGCCGAGGGGACAGAGCTGCTTCGTTCATCTGACGCTGCTGCCCTTCATCAAGACAGCCGGGGAGATGAAGACCAAGCCGACGCAGCACTCGGTCAAGGAGCTGCGGTCCATCGGCATCCAGCCCGACATTCTGCTGTGCCGCTGCGAACAGCCCATCCCCGAGGACGAGAAGCGCAAGATCGGCCTGTTCTGCAATGTGCGGCCGTCGGGCGTCATCCAGGCGATGGATTCGGCGGATATCTACGCCGTGCCGCTGGATTATCACCGCGAGGGTCTGGACCGTGAGGTGCTGGCCCACTTCGGCATGACCGACGCGCCCGAGCCGGACCTGTCGGGTTGGGAGGAGATCGTCGATCGCCGCCTGCGCCCGGACGGCGAGGTCACCGTGGCCGTGGTCGGCAAGTACACGGTGCTGAAGGACGCCTACAAATCCCTGATCGAGGCCCTGCACCACGGGGGCGTGGCCAATCGGGTCAAGGTCAACATCGACTGGGTCGAGGCCGAGACCTTCGAGGGCGACCACGAGGCTTGCAGCGCGCGTCTGCAAGGCGCGCACGCCATCTTGGTTCCCGGCGGCTTCGGCGAGCGCGGGGCCGAGGGCAAGATCGAGGCAGCGCGTTTCGCGCGCGAGCACAACATTCCCTACTTCGGCATCTGCTTCGGCATGCAGATGGCGGTGATCGAGGCGGCGCGGAACCAGGCGGGCTTCCCCAAAGCGTCATCGACGGAGTTTGGCCCGACGTCTGAGCCCGTCGTGGGCCTGATGACCGAGTGGACCCAGGGCAATCAGCGCGTGCTGCGCCAGCAGGGCGGGGACCTGGGCGGCACCATGCGGCTGGGGGCCTATGACTCGACGCTCGCGCCGGGGTCGAAGATCGCGGAGATCTATGGCACCAACGCCATCAGCGAGCGGCACCGCCATCGCTATGAGGTCAACATAAACTACCGCGAGGCGATCGAGGCCAAGGGTCTGGTGTTCGCGGGCCTGTCGCCGGACGGCGTCCTGCCCGAGACCGTCGAACGCACGGACCACCCATGGTTCATCGGGGTGCAGTATCACCCGGAGCTGAAGAGCCGGCCGTTCGCGCCGCACCCGCTGTTCGCCAGCTTCATTGGCGCGGCCGTGGTTCAGAGCCGATTGGTCTAGGATCGGCCCAGCTCAATGAGCTACGGCTGATATCTCTGGTATCGGCTTAAGACTTGCACGTTCTGGACTCGGTGCTCCGGGAGTCCAATCTGGCTGCCGGGAAAGCGGGTTGCTACGGGTTCGGCGTCTCACGCGGCAAGACCGGATCGGCGACCGTCCCGTCCGGGTTCGCCTGATCGTTCGACTCGTTCGAAGACCCGGGCACCCCGGCGCCGGGTTCGGGCGGAGAGCCGACGCCCGGCTCGATGGGCGCGGCCCCCTCGGGCGCGGTCGCGTTGGTGTCCGGGGCTGTCTCGGTCTCCTCGGACTGAGAGCATGCGGCGAGCGCGAGGACGACGGCGGGGAGGGCAAGGGCGGTGCGGCGCATGACGAGTCTCCGGTTCGCAGACGACAATCCCGATACCGTCGTTCGGGTTCCAGCGGCCGCTGCGGCGCGATGGCCGTTGCCACCTCGCGGCCGGTCGCCTAGGTCCGGCCCATGAGCCTCGAACCCGTTCCCGACACAGCCGCTCGACCCGATGAGGCCCGAGCCTACCGCGACGCGCTGGGGGCCTTCGCGACGGGTGTCTGCGTGGTCACGGCCGACGGGCCGGACGGACCGGTCGGCATCACGATCAACTCCTTCACCTCGGTGTCGCTGTCGCCGCGTCTGGTGCTGTGGTGCCTGGACGAGCGGTCCGAGCGTCACCCTGCCTTCGCCGGGGCCGACCGCTTCGCCATCCATGTACTGGGAGCCGAGGGGGAGGGAACCGCGCGCCGCTTCGCCAAGGGTAACGGGCGGATGGCCGACGACGAGTTCACGCGCGTGGCCGGGCAGGCCCCCGTCCTTTCGGGCGCGTCGGCGCGGTTCGAGTGCCGGACGCACGACCGGGTTCATATGGGCGATCACCTGATCCTGGTCGGGGAGGTCGAGGCCTATGAGGTCACGGGCGGAGAGACCCTGACCTATCACCGGGGCCGTTATGGCCGGGCGGGGAGCGCGGCGGCATGAGGATCGGGTTCGCCGGGCTGGGCGTGATGGGCGGGCCGATGGCCCGGCATCTGGTCGCCGCGGGCCATGATGTGGCGGGCTACAACCGCTCTGCGGCCAAGGCGCGGGCCTGGGCGGACGCGCATGGCGGCCGGTTCGCCGCAACGGTGGCGGAAGCCGCCTCGGACGCCGATCTGTTCGTGCTGTGCGTCGGCAACGACGACGACGTGCGCCAGGTCGTGGGTGAGGCTCTGACGGTGCTCCAGCCGGGCGCGGTCATCGTCGACCACACGACGACCTCGGCCAGGGTCGCTCGGGAGATGACGGCGGCCTCGGAGGCCAGGGGCGTCCGCTTCATCGACGCGCCGGTATCCGGCGGACAGGCCGGCGCGGAGAACGGCCAGCTGAGCGTCATGGCCGGTGGCGACGCCGAGGCGCTGGAGCGGGTGCGACCGGTGCTGATGGCCTACGCCAAGGCGATCCAGCACATGGGGTCTTCGGGCGCGGGACAGCTGACCAAGATGGTCAACCAGATCGCCATTGCGGGCGTCGTCCAGGGCCTGGCCGAGGCCGTGCATTTCGCGCAAGCCGCCGGGCTGGACACCGACCGGGTCTATGAGGCGATCTCCAAGGGCGCGGCCCAGTCCTGGCAGATGGACAACCGCTGGAAGACGGCGGCCAAGGGCGAGTTCGAGTTCGGCTTCGCCGTCGACTGGATGCGCAAGGACCTCGGTCTGGTGCTGGACGAGGCGCGGGCCAACGGATCGCAGCTTGCGGTCACCGCCCTGGTCGATCAGTTCTACGCCGAGGTGCAGGCGATCGGAGGATCGCGTTGGGACACGTCGAGCCTGAAGGCGCGGCTCAAGCCAACGAGCCGGTAGCTGCCGCCCGCTCCGACGGCCGGACCGGTCGCCGAGCTTAGGCTTGGCCTAGCCTAGAACCGGAAGCTGGCGCGCAGCAGCAGCACATAGCGGACGTAGTCTTCGATCATCTCGGCGTCGGCCGTGACCGATAGACGACCCAGGTCGTTGCCGACCGAAAGGTTGAAGCCGAGGATCGGGCCGCCTCCTTCGATGGAATCCGGCGACAGGGTAAAGGACGAGCCGCCCGAGGCGAACCGTGCGATGGTCTCGCCCGGATCGACCGAGAAGTTCTGGCGCCAGCCGACCCGCACCTCAGGCCGGATCCAGCCGTCCTGGCCGAAGCCGTAGCCGATATTGACCGCCGCTACGCCGGTGAACAGGTGGCCGTCGCGATCCTCGATCTCAAGGTTGAAGCCGTCGTTGCTGCCTTCCTCGACATGGCCGTCCTCGCTCAGCGAGAAATACTCGACGTAGGCCTCGGGCCGGATGTTGAACCGGCCGAAAGTTCGCTCGTACGAAGCGCCGCCGGCCAGGGCCACGGTGAATCCGTTCCAGCTGGACTGGTTGATGAGGTTGATGTCCTCCGTCACCAGTTGCCGCGTCGAATCAAAGGTCGCGTAGCCTCCGGCTGCCCGTGCCCACGTCGACCAAGCCTGGCCCTGGGCCCGCCATGACAGCCCCAGCTCAATCAGACTGGCGGACAGAAGTTCCTGTGCCTCGGCCTCGGGGTCCTCGATGTCCGACGAGGTGAAGGCCACCGTGACGCCGAACGCGCCGACCGAAGAGCCCCGCTCGATGCCGCCCGCCACGCCAAAGCCTTCGGAGCGGAAGCCGTAGGTGTCAGTCTTGTCCTTGTCGGCGTAGAAGTTGATTTCCTGCAGCCAGGCGCTGGTCTGGCCGGGTTCGACCGTGGCGTTGCGGCCGGTCAGGGCGCGGGTCACCGCATCGACGCCAGACGCCAGCGACAGCAGCGGCCCTCCGGAGTGGTCGGGAAGGACCTGTTCGTACAGGTCGATGAAGCCTTCGCGGGTTGTCTGGGCGATGAAGAGGTCGCGCAACGCCGAGTCTCCAGACAGCGCGCCGTAGAAGGCGTCGAAGGCCTGGCTCTCAACGGCGATGAGGTTTGCCTCTGCTGCCGTCCGTCTGCGTGCGTCCACGAAGACGTCCCCGGCGGCGACATCCGTTCCCGCGGAAACCACGAAGAGGTAGGGTGAGTTGTCCTGGACCGCCACTTGGTCGATCGTTCCAGCGTTCAGGACATCGGCGTCGATGATCGTGAACCGGCGAGGCGAGTCGATCAACGAGTTGAACCGGACGCCCAGCCCCGCGCCGGACGCCAATGTTGCCGTGCCGTTGACACGGAACCCGGCGTTGGTTCCGGTCGCTGGGTCCAGCGTGACGACAAGATTGCCGTCCGCGCCGACGTTGAGCGCGGTCGTCGCTGTAACGCCGAGTTGGCGCGCATCGAGCGTTCCGTTGGCAATGTCGATGGTCAGTTGTCCGTCGCTATCGGTGATCGCGCCCCGGACCAGGCCCCCACCGGTAATGGACAATCGATCCGCACCGGCCCCGAAAGCGACCGCACCGCGCACCTCACCGTTCTCGACGGACATGAGGTCATCGCCCGACCCAAAGCGAATGTCGCCCGCGGTGAAGGGCTCATTGTCGTCCGTGACGCCGTCTCCGTCCGTGTCCGGGTCGTCCTCGCTGGGTGTGCTGGTCACGCCGAACTGGCGGAAAGTCACCCCCGTTGTGTTCGCAGAAACGTCGATCGCCACGGTCGAGGCTGTGATCGTCGTGCCTGCCTCGTCGGCGACGGCGTTCGCCTGGATCGAACCGCTGTTGACGATGTTGGTCAGAGACCCCGAAAGATCTCGGATTGCCCAAGCGTCGGCCACCCCACCACCGCCCGTCGATGCGAGGATTGAGGCGTTATTGGTCAGGCTGCTGACATTCGCCCCGGCGGCGATCGATATGGCAGTCGCCGACGCCGACACATCCGACGCCACGCCGGCGGTGATGTTTCCGTTATTCTCGAGGCGCTCGGCCGTCACGCCTTGGCCTATGGCGATCGCCGTGGCCGATGCCTCGCGCGCGAGGGCAGCGATGGCTCCGTCGTTGCGAACCCCGCCTGAGATCATGACGGATTGCCCACCTGCGACGCCAAGCTGGACAGCGTTTGCGGAGATCCCGTCGTAGACGCCGAGGCCATTGATCGTCCCCCGGTTCACGAGCCCGTAAGCCAGATCGCCCGTACCGGCGACGCCGAGCGTGATCGACCGGGAGGTTGAGCCGACGGTCAGGCCGGCCGCAGAACCGTAGCTGTTGATGATCGAGTCTGCCTCATTGGCGTCGGCGATACCGTCGTTGTCCTCATCGGTCGAAGTCGTGTCGTTGTCGGCGGGGCGAACGTCCAGAACCACACCGCCCGCCACGTTGGACGCCACCACGACCACTGAGCCGCCCTGAAGCAGATCGTCGGGCTCCAGGTCCTCAATGATGGACTCGGGCGGACGCGTGGAATACCGATAGCCCGTCGCGGACATGTCGCCCTGCAGCGTCAGTCGCCCGCTGACGTCACCTGAAACATTGACGCCTACCGCTCCCTGTCCGACTACGTTCATGGGCCCGCCGAGCCGCACGTCACCCGTGACAGTGCCCGTCTGATTGTACCCGATAGCATTCTGGCCGACGACACGCATTGTGCCGAACAAGGATACGTTCCCGACCAGATCCCGCTCTACCGATATTCCGCGGCTGTTGTTCCCCTCCACAAGAATATTGGCCACGTTCTCGACGAGGATGTTTCCTGTCAGGGGTGTTCCGCCTACCAGACGCAGTCCGTATCGGTCTGTCCCGTTTGCAAAGGGGCCGTCCAGATCGCCGTCGTTGTCGTCGTCTGGATAGTTGTCGATGTTGTCGGTGACCGAGATGGCTCCGGCGATCGTGATGTTCCCGGACGTCGCTCCGGCGTCGACCAGGATCGCGGTAGCGCCATCGGCAGCGTTGGCCAGGGTGATGTTGGACCCCGAATCGAGGTCGACGGAGTTGTTGCTGTTTACAGTGACGGCGACGCCGGCGTTTATCGAGATGGATCCACCGGTGGCGAAGCGGATGTCGTCGGGGCCCGTGCCTGTCGCATTCGAGGTTTGTATCGGCGTGCTGCGGGCGTTCGAAATCACGAATTCGGCTTGGGCGCCAGAAGCCGCCATCAGAGGGGCAAGCGCCACCGCGGTCGCGAGCAGTCTACGCATTCGAGAAATCACCCCAGATGGATACGCGCAAGCGGGCGCCGGCGCCTTCTAACAGGGGCTGCGCGGCCTGTCCCAAGTTTCGCGAATTTGAGGCGAATGCAAGGCCGAAAGCGTGACTTAGGCCCAACGATGTTCACTCAGACCTTGTCAAACTAGACATCAAAGTGATATCACTTTGTAACCGTCTGGGAGGCTGACATGAACGACCGCAGAACCGTATCCACCGAGCGTCCGGCAACGACTGCCAACGGCATCCTCATGCTGCTGGCTGGGCTGGGCCTGACCCTGCTGGGGCCGGTCTGGATCATCCAGAACCCGGATTCGGCGTTGAACATCGTCGGCGGAGCCTCGACCATTACGGTCGGGCTGTTCCTGATGTGCGGGCTCTATTCGCTCCAGCCCAACGAGGGCGCCGCGATCCTGCTGTTTGGCGAGTATCGGGGCACGGACCGCGCGACCGGTCTGCGTTGGGTCCTGCCCTGGTACACACGAAAGAAGATCTCGCTTCGCGCGCGGAATGTCACTTCGGACACGCTCAAGGTGAATGACCGACGGGGCAGCCCGGTGGAGATTGCGGCTAACGTCGTCTGGCGCGTCGAGGATTCGGCCCAGGCCCTCTTCGACGTCGACGATTATCAGGCCTTTGTGAACATCCAGATCGAGACGGGGCTGAGGGACATCGCCTCCCACTACGCCTACGACCACGGCGAGCAGGAGGAGGGAGTCGAGGCTGAGCTGACGCTGCGCGCCGATGCGGAAGAGGTGGCTGAGAAGCTGCAGATCGAGCTGGCCAACCGGGTCCGGGTGGCCGGCGTCGCCATCGACGAGGCGCGGCTGGCGCACCTGGCCTATGCGCCCGAGATCGCCGGGGCCATGCTGCGGCGTCAGCAGGCCGAGGCCATCCTGTCCGCGCGCCGCCTGATCGTGCGCGGCGCGGTGGGCATGGTCGAGAGCGCTCTGACCGATCTGTCCGATCGTCGCGTGGTCGAGCTGGATGAGGAGCGCAAGGCGGCGATGGTGTCCAACCTGCTCGTCGTCCTGTGCGCCGACCGGGAGGCCCAGCCGGTCGTCAACACCGGCACGCTCTACAGCTGATCCGTGGCGGGCCGGGCGACCAAACCCTTCCTGATGCGGGCCTCGCCCGGCGTGATGGCGGCCGTCGAACGCCTGGCGGCCGCCGAACTGCGCTCCGTCAACGCTCAGCTGGAGGTGCTGGTGCGGGAGGCCTTGGCGCGGCGCGGCATCGATCCGACCGCCAGAGAGGACGACGACGATACCGCTTGAGCTTGGAGGTTGGCGGGCGTAGGGGCGCGACATGGTCCGACGCACATCGTCCGCACGCATCCAAAAACGACGGACGCGCGTTTCGCGCCGGTCGCTTAAGGATTACGACCCCATGACCATGGCCGATCTCGACGTCCAGGAAGGCGAGCTGCGGCTTATCCCCGGCTGGGACGAGGAGGTCGCTGATACGCTCCGGGCGCTGAAGGCTTCGACGGCCGATCCCCGGCCCCGGATGGTCGACACCACCATGCTGTATGCGCCCCGTTCCGGCGGGGTGAAGCGGTATCTGCTGTCCAAGAAGGCGTGGCTGGAGGCGAACCGGCCCGGCGTCGCCCACTCCCTGATCGTGCCGGGCGCGCACCATGAGGCCGGCGCGGATGGCATCATCAAGCTGCACGCCACCAAGCTGCCGTTCGGCGACGGCTATCGCTGGCCCACGTCGGTGCGGCGCTGGGGCGCGTGGGTCGCCTCGATGAAACCCAGCCTGATCGAGGCGGGCGATCCTTATACGCCGGGGCAGGGCGCTTTGGAGGCCGGGCAGCGGGCCGGTTGCCCCGTCGTCGGCTTCTGCCATTCGGACCCGGCCGGGCTGGCGGCGCTACATTTCGGCGAATGGGCCAAGAAGCCGGTCGAGAAGCGCTGGGCCAAGCTGTTCGGTCAGTTCGACCGCGTGATCTCGCCCAGCCGTTTCATTGCGCGGCGGCTTGAGGAAGCGGGCATCCAGGACATCGTGGTCCGGCCGCTGGGGGTGGAGATCGACACCTTCCGGCCCGATCGCGGCGACCGGAACTGGCTCTTGAAGAAGCTGGGCCTGCCGGCGTCGGCGCGACTGCTGTGCTTCGCGGGACGCCCGGCGCGCGAGAAGAACATCGACACCCTGATCGAGGCCGTTCAGAAGCTCGGCGAGCCCTATCACCTTGTGCTGGTCGGGGCGGGCGCGGGCCTGCCGTACGAGGAGCGGGTCATCGCCCTGCCGTACGAACGCGATCCCAGGCAGGTGGCGCGGATCATCGCCAGCTGCGACGCCTTTGTGCACGCCAACGACAAGGAGCCCTTCGGCCTGATCGTGCTGGAGGCGATGGCTTGCGGACGGCCCGTGGTGGGCGTCAACGCCGGTGGCGTCGCCGAGACGGTCAACGAGAGCGTGGGCCAGTTGGCCCGGAGCGCCGATCCTGACGATTACGCCCAAGCCATCGAGGCGCTGTTCGCGCGGGACACCGAGGCGCTCGGCGCGGCGGCGCGGGTGCATACCGTAGAGCGGTTCTCCTGGAACCGGGTCTTCGAGGACCTGTGCATGACCTATGGCGAAGTCAGTGGTCAGGCGGCGTTCGTTCAGCCGGGCGAGCAGGCGACGGCGCATTGAGTTCGTCCTCGACCGGCGTCAGGCCGTAGGGCGCGACCAGCCTCCAGACGTGATCGGGGATCATCGACTTCATCCGGCGCGGCTCTTCGCGGCGCAGGTGGATGACGGTCTCGGCGGCCTTCATCTCCAGACGGGTGCGGGCGAACTCCAGGCCGCGCGGGCCGGTGCGGGGCTGGAGCCAGCTGACAATGGGGCGGACCCAGTCAGGCATTCGCCGCAGAGGCAGACCGCCGGCGGCGCGTTCAACGTTGGCGATGAAGCCCTGGACCGCCGCGCGGCGTTTGCCGAGGCTGCGGGGCTCTGACAGCCGGACCTCGTCGCCGAGCAGGTCCAGCAGGGCCTGGCCGCGTTCATTGCGCACGATCAGCCACTGCTCGCCCTCGCCGCCCATGTAGCCGACGGTGATGTCCGACAGGGCGTTTGTGTAGTCGACGCAGGTCCGGCAGGTGAGAGGGAAGAAGTCCGGCGCGAGCTGGGAGATTGGCAGGGCGAGGAAGGGGATCTCCCGTTTGCGACCGTCGGCGAAACGCAGCTCGACATGATAGTCGGCGCGGAACTCCAGATAGGTGATGGTCTCCGGTGCGTCGGACAGCAGGCCAAGGAAGGTGTGGAAGTTCTCTGTCGTCGTGTTGTCCGAGCAGGGGGTACCGATGACAGTGATCGCCTCGAACCCGAGCTCGGCCTCTAGCGCGCGCAGGGCATAGATCTGGCACGGGATGCCGATGACCGCCAGGCGACGATGACCGGCGTCCCGCGCGGTCTCCAGCAGCGCCAGCAGGGGCGCATAGCCCATGCGCATGCCGCGCGCCTGCGCCATGTCACTGGCTTGCGTGATCAGGACCGGGACCGGCCGCCAGCGATCGTCGGGGTCGGCGGTCATTGTCAGGACGGCATCGACGGCGTCCGTCTCCAGCAAGCGCTCGCCAATCCGCGTGGTGATGCCGGTCCATTGGGCACCCTCGGCGGGTGGTGTCAGCGTCGCCCGGACCATCCGTCTAAAGGGACCGAAGAAGACTTCGTCGCCGACCTCGGCGCGGGGACGGCCATGGATGCGGGTTTCCAGCCCCGGATAGTCCGGCTTGATGAACTGGCATGCGCGGCCACAGAGACCGGGGTCCTCCATGCGCGATACGCCGCAGTCGGTACAGAGGTTGCGAGGAACGGGTGCGCGCATACGGCAAGGCTGCTCACGCGTCGCGCGCTTCGTCCAGTCCAGAGTTGTTTATTCAGAGGGGCGGATGCGCCACTTTCTGGCTCACAGAAAGTGGCGCGAGTGACGGGGCTCGAACCCGCGACCTCCGGCGTGACAGGCCGGCACTCTAACCAACTGAGCTACACCCGCGTTTCCCGCGGCGACGGTGTCCGGCGCGGCGAGGGGCGTCGTTTAGGCGGCGCCCCCCGCGAGTGTCAAGCGCCTTGGCGGGACTAATTCGCAGACACCGCCTGAACCGCCTCACGCGCCTCGTTCAGGTCGTAGGTGACGACCTCGCCGCCGCCCAAGGGAATGTTCAGGAACACCCACGCCCCGGTCATGATGGCCCCGGCGATGAAGAAGAAGAACGAATAGGGCAGCATGGTCGCCATCAGGTTGCCGATGCCGAAGCCGGGCGTCCATCGCTGGCAGAAGGCCAGGATCAGCGGGAAGTAGACCATCAGGGGCGTGATGATGTTGGTCACCGAATCGCCCATTCGATAGGCCGCCGTCGCCATCTCCGGGCTGATGCCCAGAAGCATGAGCATCGGCACCAGGACGGGCGCCATCGCGGCCCATTTGGCGGAAGCCGAGCCGATGAAGATGTTCACCGTGGCAGCCAGGAACACGATGGCAATCAATAGTTGCCAGGCAGGCAGCCCGCTGGCCTGGAGCTGTTCCGCGCCGAGGATGGCCAGGATGACGCCAAGGTTCGACCAGTTGAACATGGCCACGAAGTGCGCGGCGACGAAGGCCAGCACGATGTAGGGGGCCATGACCGCCATGGAGTCGACGAACATCTTCACCAGCTGCCGGTGATCCGTAAGGGTCTTGGCCGCCACGCCGTAGGCCACACCGGTGGCCAGGAACAGGATGAAAAAGCCAGCGACGAGGGACTGGTAGAAGGGCGTCATCCGTTCGGTCGGTGCCGCTTCCATATCGATCAGCGGCGGGTTGGGTCCAACGCTCATGGCGACCCATGCCCCGATGACCAGCAGCGCGGCGATGGCGGCCCAGAACAGGCCGCGCTTCTCGTCGCGCGACAGTTCAGACTCCGAGAGCTGGATCGGTGCGTCCGCAGACGGTTGCCAGGGGCCCAGGCGCGGCTCCACGATCTTGTCGGTCACGAACCAGGCCAAAGGGACGAAGACCACGGTCATGGCGATGATGAAGAACCAGTTGCCCGCGATATTGGCAGTCCAGTCCGGCTGAATCAGCCGCGCGGCGGGTTCGGTTATGCCGAGGAGCAGGGCGTCCAGATGGCCGGGAAACAGGTTGGCCGAGAAGCCCCCGGACACGGCCGCGAAGCCCGCCGCGATACCCGCGATCGGATGGCGGCCAGCGGCGGCGAAGATCAGGCCAGCGAGGGGAACCAGAACGACGTAGCCAGCGTCCGAGGCATGGTTCGACACAATGCCGACCAGCACCACGATCGGGGTCAGCAGGGCCTTGGGGGCTTTCCGAATCCCCGCGCGCATGCTGGCGGAGAACATGCCGGTGCGCTCGGCGACGCCCGCCCCGAGCATGACGACAAGAACGTAGCCAAGCGGCGCGAAGCCGGTGAGCGTTCGCGGCATGTCGACAAAGAGGCGCCGCAGATTTTCAGACGACATGAGGCTTTGCGCGGCGACGAGCTGGCCGTCGACCGGGTTCACCGCGGACAACCCGTAAGAGGCCGCAGCGACGCTCCCGATGACGAGGAAGCCAATGAACCAGATAAAGATGAAGACTGGATCGGGCAGGCGATTGCCAGCCTTTTCCACGAACGTCAGTACACCGCCGCCGATGTTCACGCGCTGCTCCCAAGCTGTTGTGCTCTGACTTGGACGGCAAACGGGAAGCTTGGCAAGTGACCTGATGAAAATGCGACTGGTTCGCAGAAAAACCTTCCCCTGCATGGGTTTGAACCGGCGAAAGGTTGGGTCTAGAAGACGCCGAATCCGCCGCCCCCTCCCAGTCGCGGCGTGGACCCGGACGCATGAACGACTTCCTTTTGCAGTACCTGCCGATCGTGATCTTCATCGGGATCGCGACGGTGCTCGGCCTTGGCTTCATGATCGCGGCCTGGGTGCTGGCGCCGTCGAACCCGGACAGCGAGAAGCTTTCGGCCTATGAGTGCGGTTTCAACGCCTTCGACGACGCGCGGATGAAGTTCGACGTGCGGTTCTATCTGGTGTCGATCCTGTTCATCATCTTCGACCTGGAAGTGGCCTTCCTGTTCCCGTGGGCGGTGTCGATGTTCGATCTGGCGCGGCCCGACATGATCTTCGCCTTCTGGTCGATGATGGTCTTCCTGGGCGTCCTGACGGTCGGCTTCATCTACGAATGGAAGAAGGGCGCGCTGGAATGGCAGTGATCTCTCCGCCGCTGTCCGGCCCGGCCTCGCCGCTGCCCACGGCCTATGGCCAGGGCGCGCGTTCGACCGTTGAGGGCTACGACCCCAAGATCCACGACAAGTTCTTCGAGGCGGTCAACACCGAGGTCGCCGAGCACGGCTTCCTGACCGCGTCGCTGGACGACGTCATCAACTGGGCCCGCACCGGCTCGCTGATGTGGATGACGTTCGGTCTGGCCTGCTGCGCCGTGGAGATGATCCAGGCGTCCATGCCGCGTTATGACCTGGAGCGGTTCGGCATGGCCCCGCGCGCCAGCCCGCGTCAGTCCGACCTGATGATCGTCGCCGGCACCCTGACCAACAAGATGGCTCCGGCGCTGCGCAAGGTCTACGACCAGATGCCGGACCCGCGCTACGTCCTGTCGATGGGCAGCTGCGCCAACGGCGGCGGCTACTACCACTACAGCTACAGTGTCGTGCGTGGATGCGACCGGATCGTGCCGGTCGACGCCTATGTGCCCGGCTGTCCGCCGACGGCGGAGGCGCTGGTCTATGGCCTTCTGCAGCTGCAGAAGAAGATCCGCCGGACCGGGACGATCGAGCGATGAGCGGCCTGGCTGTGCTTGAGGCCCAGGCGGCCGCGCTCACGCCGCTGGGGCAGGAGATGGTGTCCGAGCTGCAGGTCGATGCGGCCGTGGCCTACGGCGAGCTGACGCTGACGTGTCATCGCGACCGCATCGTCGAGGTGCTGACCGATCTGCGGGATCGCTTCGGTTTTCAGCAGCTGCTGGATGTCTGCGGCGCGGATTATCCGGACCGGGTCGAGCGGTTCGACGTCGTCTATCACCTGCTCAGCCTGACGCGGAACATCCGGGTGCGGGTCAAGGTGACCACGGACGAAGCCGCGCCGGTGCCGAGCGTGATCGCCGTCTATCCGTCGGCCGGCTGGTTCGAGCGCGAGGCGTTCGACATGTACGGCATCCTGTTCTCGGACCATCCGGACCTGCGCCGCCTGCTGACCGACTATGGCTTCAGCGGGCATCCGCTGAGGAAGGACTTCCCCATGACGGGCTATGTCGAGGTCCGTTACGACGAAGAGCAGAAGCGGGTGGTCTATGAGCCCGTCAAGCTGACGCAGGAGTTCCGCCAGTTCGACTTCCTGTCGCCGTGGGAAGGGGCGGAGTATCCGACCCAACCGCTGCCGGGCGACGAGAAGGCCATTGGTTCGGCGGGCACGCCTTCGGGAGGGAAAGCCTGATGGCCGACGGAAACCCTCTGAAGACCGCCGACGCCGTCGACGACCTGGGTCGCATCGCCTTCGACGAACCGGACAACCGGACCGCCCACGCCCGCGAGATGGACGAGCGCAAGTTCACCATCAACTTCGGCCCCCAGCATCCGGCCGCGCACGGCGTGCTGCGTCTCGTGCTGGAGCTGGACGGGGAGGTGGTCGAGCGCGTCGATCCGCACATCGGCCTGCTGCATCGCGGCACCGAGAAGCTGATGGAGGCGCGCACCTATCTGCAGAACGTGCCCTATCTGGACCGGCTGGACTACGTCTCGCCGATGAACCAGGAGCACGCCTTCTGCCTGGCCATCGAGCGGCTGCTGGGCATCGAGGTGCCCTATCGCGCCCAGCTGATCCGGGTTCTGTACTGCGAGATCGGCCGCATCCTGTCGCACATGCTGAACGTGACGACGCAGGCGCTGGACGTCGGGGCGCTGACGCCGCCGCTGTGGGGCTTCGAGGAACGCGAGAAGCTCATGGTCTTCTATGAGCGGGCCTGCGGGGCGCGGCTGCACTCCAATTATTTCCGGCCGGGCGGGGTGCATCAGGACCTGCCCTCCGACCTCATCGACGACATCGGCCGCTGGTGCGCCGAGTTCCCGGCGGCGCTCAAGGACATCGAGTCCCTCGTCACCGAAAACCGCATCTTCAAGCAGAGGAACGTCGACATCGGCGTGGTGTCGAAGGAGCAGGCCCTGGCCTGGGGCTTCTCCGGCGTCATGCTGCGCGGCTCGGACATCGCCTGGGACCTGCGGAAGTCGCAGCCGTACGAGTGCTACGCCGAGCTCGATTTCGACGTCGTCGTGGGCAAGAACGGCGACTGCTGGGACCGCTACCTCGTTCGCGTCGAGGAGATGAAGCAGTCCGTCCGCATCATGGAACAGTGCATCCACAAGCTGCGCAACTGCCCGGGCGAGCCGGTCATGGTCGAGGACAACAAGATCGTCCCGCCGCGCCGGGGCGAGATGAAGCGGTCGATGGAAGCGCTCATCCACCACTTCAAGCTCTATACCGAGGGCTTCAAGACCCCGCCGGGCGAGGTCTATGCGGCGGTCGAGGCCCCCAAGGGCGAGTTCGGCGTCTATCTGGTCTCGGACGGCACCAACAAGCCGTACCGCGTGAAGATTTCGGCCCCGGGCTTCCGTCACCTGCAGGCCATGGACTGGATGAACCGAGGCCACATGCTTGCTGACGTGTCCGCCATCCTGGGCTCCCTCGATATCGTGTTCGGAGAAGTGGACCGATGAGCGTCCGTCGTCTCGCCAAGGTCCAGCCCGCGTCCTTCGCCTTCTCGAAAGAGACCAAGGCCAAGGCCGACTGGTGGATCGCCAAGTATCCCGCCGGCCGCCAGCAGTCGGCGGTGATCCCCATCCTGTGGCTGGTGCAGAAGCAGGAAGGCTGGGTGTCGGAGCCGGCTCTGCGCGCGATCGCCGACCTGCTGGACATGCCCTACATTCGGGTGCTGGAGGTCGCGACCTTCTACACCATGTTCATGCTGGAGCCGGTCGGCTCGGCGGCGCTGATCCAGGTGTGCGGCACGACACCCTGCATGCTGCGCGGCGCGGGCGATTTGATGAAGGTCTGCAAGGACCGGATCGGGCCCAAGCACACCCTGTCGCCGGACGGAAAGTTCTACTGGGAAGAGGTCGAGTGCCTGGGTGCCTGCGTGAACGCGCCGATGGCCATGATCAACGACTACTATTTCGAGGACCTGACGGCCTCGGACATGAACCAGATCATCGACGATTTCGCCGCCGGCAAGACGCCCGAGCGCGGGCCGCGCGTGGACCGGATCAACTCGGCTCCCGAGGGCGGGCCGCTGACCCTGACCGATCCCAAGCTGTATGACGGCTCGGCCGCCAAGCCGATCAAGAAGCTGCCGAACACGGAGCCCGTGACGGCATGATCGCCCTTTTTCCGCTCATCCCCGCGAAAGCGGGGACCCAGTGCTTTCAGGAGCCCGAGCGGTCGGGATTGAGGCCGTGCGCGGTCGATACCGGTCATCGCCCAAAGATCTGGGTCCCCGCTTTCGCGGGGATGAGCGGGAGGAATTGATGTCCGACCCCCAAGCCGACGACAAGGTCGCCGCCTATCGCGCGGAGATCCGTGCCGTGGGCCGCACCCAGCGGCTGGCGGGGTTCGGGCTCGTGCTGCTGGGCGCCGTTCTCGTGTGGGCCGCGACGCGCGCCGGCGGTCTGGCCGAGGTCGTGCAGATGGCGGGCTATGCGTCGCTGGCGGCCGGATGGGCGCTGATGCTGACGGCGATCTTTCTGCGCACGCGCTATCACCGTCGTCGCATGGCCGAGCTGGACGGAGGCGCGTCATGACCCTGTCGCAGCCCTGTCAGGTCCGTGGCGCACAGTCGCTGATCTCGAGACGTTCGGGGGACCGTCGTGACATCGTCCAAACGGGGCGGGCGCAAGTCCGCCGGCCTGTTCCTGGCCAATCTGATGGGGGCGGGGGCCCTGCCGCTCGGCGGCTCGGTTCCGCCGCAGCCCCAGCCGCCCACGCCCGCGCAGCCTGCGCCGTCTTCTCCGTCCGGTACCCCGAATGCGCCTGAGCCCCCGTCATCCCAATCCCAGCGCCCGCCGCCGCGCGAGGAGCGCGAAACCGGCGATCGTCGGAGCGAACTCTCGCGCCCGCGCGGCCGCGTCGGCGGCGGCGGCGGCGGGGGAGGGAGCTCGCTGATGGCCGGTCTGCTCGCCGACAAGGATCGCATCTTCACCAACCTGTATGGCCTGCACGACTGGGGCCTGGAGGGCGCCAAGCAGCGCGGGTGCTGGAACGCGACCAAGGACATGCTGGACATGGGCCGCGACTGGCTCATCACCAACGTCAAGAACTCGGGCCTGCGCGGACGCGGCGGGGCGGGCTTCTCGACCGGTCTGAAGTGGTCCTTCATGCCCAAGGAGCTGAAGGACCGACCGCACTACCTCGTCGTCAACGCCGACGAGTCCGAGCCCGGCACCTGCAAGGACCGGGAGATCATGCGCCATGATCCCCACCTGCTGATCGAGGGCTGCCTGATCGCCAGCTTCGCCATGCAGGCCCACGCCTGCTACATCTATCTGCGCGGCGAATATGTGCTGGAACGCGAGCGCATGGAGGCGGCGGTCAAGCAGGCCTATGAGGCCAGGCTGATCGGCAAGAACAACGTCCACGGCTGGGACTTCGACGTCTACATCCACCACGGCGCCGGGGCCTACATCTGCGGCGAAGAGACGGCGCTCTTGGAAAGCCTGGAGGGCAAGAAGGGCCAGCCGCGCCTGAAGCCGCCGTTCCCGGCCGGCGCGGGCCTGTACGGCTGTCCGACCACGGTGAACAACGTCGAGTCGATCGCGGTCGTGGGCACCATCCTGCGGCGCGGGGCGGACTGGTTCGCGGGCTTCGGCCGGCCGAACAACACGGGCACCAAGCTGATGTCGATCAGCGGCCACGTGAACCGGCCGTGCAATGTCGAAGAAGCCATGTCGATCCCGCTGCGCCAGCTGCTGGAAGAGCACTGCGGCGGGGTTCGCGGCGGCTGGGGCAATCTGAAGGCCGTGATCCCCGGCGGGGTCTCGGTGCCGCTGATCACGCGGGAGATGTCGGAAGTCGCCCTGATGGACTTCGACAGCCTGCGCGAGATGAAGTCGGGCCTGGGCACGGCGGCGGTCATCGTCATGGACAACGACACCGACCTGGTGAAGGCGATCGCCCGGATCAGCTATTTCTACAAGCATGAGAGCTGCGGCCAGTGCACCCCGTGCCGGGAGGGCACCGGCTGGATGTGGCGGGTGCTGGAGCGGATGGCGGTGGGCGAGGCCGATCCATCGGAGATCGACCTGCTGCTGGACGTCGCGGGTCAGGTCGAGGGCCACACCATCTGCGCTCTGGGCGACGCCGCCGCCTGGCCGGTCCAGGGCCTGATCCGGCATTTCCGTCACGAGATCGAGGACCGCATCTCGGACTACCGCAGCCGCCGCGCGAACTTCGCCGGCCACGCGATCGCGGCGGAGTAGGGATGCGGGTCTGGCTCCCCCTGATGGCGGCCGTGAGCCTGTCGGCTTGCGGACAGTCCGGCGACACCGCCGAACCGACGCCCGTCGAGAAGGCGGCGGCGGAAGCGCCCGTGTCCGACGCCGTGGCCGAGACGCCGGCGGTGCCGACCGCTGTCGATCTGCGCCGGGTGTGCCAGGCGGGGCTGGCGGCGATCCACGGCCAGACGCTGGACGCCATCCAGATCACGGGCGCGGAGGGCGAGGTGCTGAACGCCCAGTGGCGCGCGCCCGTCGACGGCGGCTGGATGAAGGCGCAATGCCGGGCCGGCGACGGTCTGGTGGTGTGGAAGCCGCTGGAGCTGCCCGACCCGACCCAGGTTCGCTGGATGAATGAGGCGGGCGATCCGGTCGTGACCTACACGATCCGCGGCGAAGAGATCGAGATCGTCCAGGCCCTGCCGGACGGCACGACGCAGCAGGCGATGATGGCCGTGCGTCCTGAGGAAGAGGTAAGCTGATGCCCGTCGCCAAGGTCAACGGCGTCGAAGTCGAGTTCGAGCCCGGCATGACCGTGCTGCAGGTCGCCGAGCGCGCCGGGCACGAGATTCCGCGCTTCTGCTATCACGAGCGGCTGTCGATCGCCGGCAACTGCCGGATGTGCCTGGTCGAGGTGAAGCCCGGACCGCCCAAGCCGCAGGCGTCGTGCGCCCTGCCGGCCGCCGAGAACCAGGAAATCTTCACCGACACGCCGATGGTGAAGAAGGCCCGCGAAGGGGTGATGGAGTTCCTGCTCATCAACCACCCGCTGGACTGCCCCATCTGCGACCAGGGCGGCGAGTGCGACCTGCAGGACCAGGCCATGGGCTATGGCCGCGACGGCTCCCGCTATGCCGAGAACAAGCGGGCGGTCGAAGAAAAGAACATGGGCCCGACCATCAAGACCTTCATGACTCGCTGCATTCAGTGCACGCGCTGCGTGAGGTTCATCACGGAAGTGGCTGGCGTTCCTGACATCGGCATGATCTCGCGCGGCGAGGACGCCGAGATCACGACCTATCTGGAGAAGTCGGTCGACAGCGAGCTTTCGGGCAACGTCAACGACCTGTGCCCGGTCGGCGCCCTGACCCACCGGCCGTGGCAGTTCCACTATCGCCCCTGGGAGCTGAAGCGCACCGAGACCGTCGACGTGATGGACGCCTTGGGTTCGAACATCTCGGCCCAGTCCAAGGGCGCCGAGATCATGCGCATCCTTCCGCGCGTGCATGAGGGCATTAACGAAGAGTGGCTGGCCGACCGCAGCCGCTATGTCGTGGACGGGCTTCAGGCGCGGCGTCTGGATCGGCCGTATGTGCGCGATAACGGCAAGCTGCGTCCTGCGTCGTGGGACGAGGCGCTGAACGCGGTCGCCGCCAAGCTGAAGGTCGCCAAGCCGGAGAAGATCGGCGTCATCGCCGGCGACCTGCAGGACGCGGAGTCGATGAAGGCGGCGCTGGACCTGTTCCGCGCCCTTGGATCGGCCAATACGGACTGCCGTCAGGACGGCTCGGCCGTGGGCATCGGCCCGCGCCAGGGCTGGCTGTTCAACAGCGGGCTGCAGGGCATCGAGCAGGCAGACTCCATCCTGCTGGTCGGGACCAATCCGAGGGCCGAGGCCCCGCTGCTGAACGCGCGCATCCGAAAGGCCTGGCTGGCGGGCAAGACCCGCGTCGGCCTGATCGGCGAGCAGGTCGACCTGACCTATGACTACGACCTGATCGGGCGGGGCACGAAGACGCTGGCCAGGCGGCCCAAGGCGGCGGTGGACGCCCTGTCGAACGCCGAGCGGCCCGCGATCGTCGTCGGCTCGGGCGCCTTGACCGGGCCGAACGGTCCGGCGGTGCTGAACGCGCTCGGCAAGCTGGCGGCCAAGGTCGGCGTCGTGAAAGACGGCTGGAACGGCTTCAATGTCCTTCATTCGGCGGCCTCGCGGGTCGGCGGTCTGGACATGGGCTTCGTGCCTGCCGCCGGCGGTCTGTCGGCCCATGAGATGGTGCAGAAGGGCGCGCTGGACGTCTTGTTCCTGCTGGGCGCCGACGAGATCGAGACGGGTGCGACCAAGGCCTTCAAGGTCTATCTGGGCAGCCACGGCGACCGGGGCGCGCACGGCGCCGACGTCATCCTGCCGGGCGCGGCCTGGACCGAGAAGCCGGGCCTCTATGTCAACACCGAGGGCCGGGTGCAGATGGCCGAACGCGCCGTCTTCCCCAAGGGCGAGGCCAAGGAGGACTGGGCCATCCTGCGCGCCCTGTCCGAGCGCGTGGGGCATACGCTGCCGTACGACAGCATTGGTCAGCTTCGCGATGTTCTCATGCGCGACCACCCGACGTTTGGTCGAATTGACTATCTGGCCCTGGCCGGGTCGTTCGACGTCGCGGGCCTGGGGGCCAAGGGCGAGCTGGGCGACACGGCCCTGCGGTCCAGCGTGGTCGACCCCTATCTGAACAACCCGATCGCGCGGGCCAGCGCGACCATGGCCGAGCTGAGCGCCCAGCGCGTCGCTCCGGCCCTGATGGCGGCGGAGTAGGCCCCGATGGAATCCATGTGGAGCACACCCGGCGGCTGGGCCCTGCTGACGACCGTGGGCATCCTGATCGTCACGGTCGGGATCCTGCTGTCGCTCGCCTTCCTGCTGCTGCTGGATCGCAAGATCTGGGCGAGCGTGCAGATGCGCAAAGGCCCGAATGTCGTGGGCCCCTTCGGCCTGCTTCAGTCCTTCGCCGACTTTTTCAAGTTCGTTCTCAAGGAGATCGTCGTCCCGGCCGGAGCGGACAAGACGGTCTTCATCCTGGCGCCCCTGATCACCTTCGTCCTGGCCTTCATCGCCTGGGCGGCGATCCCGTTCGCGCCGGGATGGGTCATCTCGGACCTGAACGTCGGCATCCTCTACATCTTCGCGATCAGCTCGCTGGGCGTGTACGGCATCATCATGGGCGGTTGGGCTTCGAACTCGAAGTATCCGTTCCTGGGGTCGCTGCGGTCCGCCGCGCAGATGGTGTCCTACGAGGTCTCCATCGGCCTGATCATCATCAACGTCATCCTGCTGGCCGGGACCATGAACCTAACGTCGATCGTGACGGCGCAGGAGGGCTGGTTCTGGAACTGGTTCGGCTTCGGCGGCGGGCTGGACAGCTGGCCGCTGGTGGTCGTGATGTTCCCGATGGCGATCATGTTCTTCGTCTCGGCCCTGGCCGAGACCAACCGTCCGCCGTTCGACCTGCCCGAGGCCGAGAGCGAGCTCGTGGCCGGGTATCAGGTGGAGTACAGCTCCACCCCGTACCTGCTGTTCATGATCGGCGAGTACGCCAACATCGTCTTCATGTGCGCCATGATCAGCCTGCTTTTCTTCGGCGGCTGGAACCCGGGCTTCCCCATCGACTTCGCCGCCGACTGGCCGCCGTTCGCGGTGAACCTGCTGCTGTTCCTCGTGTTCGCGGCCAAGATCGTCTTCTGGTTCTTCATGATCTCGATCGTGAAGGCCTTCGTGCCCCGCTATCGCTATGACCAGCTGATGCGGCTGGGCTGGAAGATCTTCCTGCCGACGTCGCTGGTGGCCGTGGTCATCGTGGCGGCGTGGCGCGTGTTCGTGGTGGGCGGATGATGCGCGCCCTGATCCTGAGCCTGCTGGCGCTGTCGACGACCGCCTGCACCTTTCCGGCCGCCTACGATCCCGATCCGACGTCGGTCTATCAGTGGGAGCGGCGTCAGACCGAGATCACCCGCCGCGAGGCCGAGCGCGTGCGGCTGTGCCAGATGATGAACAAGGACAGCGAGCGCTACGAACGCGACTGCCGCCGTCCGGGAGACCCCCAGTCATGATGACCCGCATCGTCCAGGCCGCGAAAGGCGCCATGCTGATCGACCTGATCGGCGCGGTCGGTCTGTCACTGAAATACATGGCCCGGCCCAAGGCCACGGTGAACTATCCGTTCGAGCGCAATCCTAAGTCGCCGCGCTTCCGGGGCGAGCATGCGCTGCGCCGCTATCCGAACGGCGAGGAACGCTGCATCGCTTGCAAGCTGTGCGAGGCCATCTGCCCGGCCCAGGCCATCACCATCGAGTCCGAGCCGCGAGCTGACGGCAGCCGCCGCACGACCCGCTACGACATCGACATGGTCAAGTGCATCTACTGCGGCCTGTGCCAGGAGGCCTGCCCGGTGGACGCCATCGTCGAGGGGCCGAACATGGACTTCACCGTCGAGACCCGCGAGGAGCTGCTCTACGACAAGCAGCGGCTGCTCGATAACGGCGACCGCTGGGAACGGGTCATCGCCAAGAACCTGGAGCTCGACGCGCCGTATCGGTGACGTCGGCTTCAACTCGTCTTTCGACGGGTGATTTGGCCGCTTCCGTTGGGAGCGGTCGCTGTCTAAGAGGTGCGGCGTTTTCGCCGCGCTGAATCGGAAAGGGGCACGCGCCTCCCATGCTGCAAGGCATAGCCTTCTATGTGATGTCGGCGGTCGCCGTGGTCGCTGGCCTTCTGGTCGTGACGGCGCGCAACCCTGTGCACTCCGTCCTGTGGCTGATCCTGGCCTTCTTCTCCTCGGCCGGACTGTTCGTGCTGCTGGGGGCCGAGTTCCTGGCGATGCTGCTGGTGGTCGTCTACGTCGGCGCCGTCGCGGTGCTGTTCCTGTTCGTCGTCATGATGCTGGACGTGGACTTCGTGCGCCTGAGGGAAGGCTTCGCGTCCTACCTGCCGCTGGCGGCGATCGTGGCGGGCATCCTGCTGGCCGAGATGGTCATGATCTCGATCCTGGTGGCCCAGGGCGGGGCGGCAGCGGATGCGACCGCGCCGGTCGTCTATGGCTCCGACATGACCAACGTCGAGGCGATCGGGCGGGTGCTCTACACGGAGTACGTCTACCTGTTCCAGGCGGCTGGTATCGTGCTGCTGATCGCCATGATCGGGGCCATTGTCCTGACGCTGCGCAAGAAGCCGTCGGTGCGCCGTCAGGACCCGGGCGCCCAGACCAACCGCGACCGTCGCACCTCGGTCGAGATCAAGGGCGTGACGACCGGCGTGGGCGTCACCTCAGAGGAGCTGCGCTGATGGAGGTCGGGCTCCAGCACTATCTGGCGGTCGCCGCCATGCTGTTCACCATCGGGGTGTTCGGCATCTTCGTGAACCGCAAGAACGTCATCATCATCCTGATGTCGGTCGAGCTGATCCTGCTCGCGGTGAACATCAACTTCGTGGCCTTCTCGGCCTATCTGAACGACGTCCAGGGGCAGATCATGGCCATGTTCGTCCTGACGGTGGCGGCCGCCGAGGCCGCCGTGGGCCTGGCTATCCTGGTGACCTTCTTCCGCAACCGCGGCGACATCGCGGTCGATGATGCGTCAGTGATGAAGGGCTGACCGCGTGAACCTCGAACTGCTCGTCACCCTGGGCGTCTTCGCCCCCCTGCTCGGCGCGGCCGTGGCCGGTTTCTTCGGCCGCCGCATCGGCGACATTCCTTCGCAGGCCGTCACGACCGGCTTGCTGTTCTTTTCGTGCGCCGTCGCCTGGACGGTCTTCATCCAGTGGACCTGGGGTGGGCTGGAGGCCTTCACGGTCCAGATCGCGCCCTTCATCAACGTTGGGGATTTCCAGTCGAACTGGGCCATCCGCATCGACGCCCTGTCGGCCGTGATGCTGATCGTGGTGACGACGGTGTCGTCGCTGGTTCACCTCTACAGCTGGGGCTATATGGCCGAGGACGACAGCCGTCCGAGGTTCTTCGCCTATCTGTCGCTCTTCACCTTCGCCATGCTGGCGCTGGTTACTGCGGCGGACTTCATGCAGCTGTTCTTCGGCTGGGAAGGCGTGGGTCTGGCCTCCTATCTGCTGATCGGTTTCTGGTTCAAGAAGCCGACGGCCAGCGCCGCCGCCATCAAGGCCTTCGTGGTCAACCGGGTCGGCGACTTCGGCTTCGCACTGGGCATCATCACCGTCTTCTGGATGTTCGGCACCATCGAGTTCGCCGAGCTGTTCCCCCTGATCGCGGAGCGTGCGGGCACCAGCTGGTCGTTCCTCGGCTACGAGTGGTCCGCGCTCGATCTGGCGGGCGTGCTGCTGTTCATCGGCGCCATGGGCAAGTCGGCCCAGTTCTTCCTGCACACCTGGCTGCCCGACGCCATGGAGGGCCCGACACCGGTCTCGGCCCTGATCCACGCCGCCACCATGGTGACGGCGGGCGTCTACATGGTCTGTCTGCTCAGCCCCATCTACGAATACGCGCCGACGGCGGCCATGCTGATCGCCATCACCGGCGGGATCACCGCCCTGTTCGCCGCGACCGTCGGCCTGGCCCAGAACGACATCAAGCGGGTCATCGCCTATTCGACCTGTTCGCAGCTGGGCTACATGTTCTTCGCGGCGGGCGTCGGCGCCTATCAGGCGGCCATGTTCCACCTGTTCACCCACGCCTTCTTCAAGGCCCTGCTGTTCCTGGGCGCCGGTTCGGTGATCCACGGCATGCACCACGAGCAGGACATGCGGAAGATGGGCGGGCTGATGAAGCTCTTGCCCGTCACCTATGCGGTGATGATGATCGGCACCATCGCCATCACGGGCCTGGGCATCCCCGAACTGAAGTGGGGCTTCGCCGGCTTCTACTCGAAGGACTCCGTGCTAGAGAGCGCCTTCGCCTCGGCGACCAGCGGCCATTCGCCGGTCGGGATGTTCGTCTTCTTCATCGGCCTCTTCGCCGCGGGTCTGACGGCCTACTATTCGTGGCGGCTGGTGTTCATGACCTTCCACAACAAGCCGGCGTGGAAGGATGATCATGCGCACGACCACGCCCATGACGACCACGCCGAGCCGCACGCCCAGATCGAGACTCATAGTGAGCCGCTGCCGGACGGCGGCCACGGTCATGGCCACGACGATCACGGTCACGGCCACCACGGCCCGCTGAAGCCGCACGAGAGCCCGTGGGTCATGCTGGTGCCGCTGCTCGTGCTGTCGGTCGGCGCGATCGCCTCGGGCTTCGTCTTCTACGAGTTCTTCGTCGGGGACGGCGAGCACGACTTCTGGCGCGGCGCGATCTTCGCCGGGCCCGAGAACCACGTCATTCACGACAGCCACTATGTCCCGACCTGGGTGCTGTGGGCGCCGTTGGTCGTGTCGCTGCTGGGCACCTTTGCCGCCGTCTACTTCTACGTCCTGCGCGAGGGTCTGGCCCGGCGCATGGCCGAGCGGGGCGGGCCACTGAACAGCTTCCTGTCCAACAAGTGGTACTTCGACGAGATCTACGACTTCCTGTTCGTGAAGGGGGCCAAGGCGCTCGGCGACCTGTTCTGGAAGGTCGGCGATGTGCGGATCATCGACGGCCTCGGCCCGAACGGCGCCGCCTGGGCCTCGCTGAAGTCCGCCGCGCGGCTGGCCAAGATCCAGTCCGGCTATGTCTATCACTATGCGTTCGTGATGCTGCTCGGCGTGGCCGGCCTGCTCGCCTTCGCCATCTACGCCTGGGGCGCATAAGATGGGCGCGATCCCCAACATCCTGTCGATCGTCACCTTCCTGCCGCTGGTAGGCGCGCTGGCGATCCTGGTCGGCCGCCTGGCGACCAAGAACGCTGATGGCCTGGCCCGATGGGCCGCGCTGCTCGCCACCCTGGTGACGCTGGCTGTCTCGTGCGTGCTGGTGGCGCAGTTCGATCCCTCCAGCGCCGCCTATCAGTTCGTGGAGCGCTATGCCTGGTTCGCCGGGGCCGAGTACCACCTGGGCGTGGACGGAGTGTCGATCCTGTTCGTGCTGCTGACCGCCTTCCTGATGCCGATCTGCATCGCGGCCAGCTGGACCACCATCAAGGACCGCGTGGTCGACTACATGATCGCGTTTCTGGTGCTGGAGACGCTGGTGATCGGCGTCTTCACGGCGCTGGACCTGTTCCTGTTCTACATCTTCTTCGAGGGCACCCTCGTTCCGATGTTCATCATCATCGGGGTGTGGGGCGGGGCGAACCGCATCTACGCGGCCTACAAGTTCTTCCTCTACACCCTGCTGGGGTCGGTCCTGATGCTGCTGGCCATGCTGTGGATGGCCAATGAGGCGGGCACGACCAGCATTCCGGAGCTGAAGGAGTACGCCTTCGGGCCCTGGGCCCAGTCGATCCTGTGGCTAGCCTTCTTCGCCTCGTTCGCGGTCAAGATGCCGATGTGGCCGGTCCATACCTGGCTGCCCGACGCCCACGTGCAGGCGCCGACGGCGGGCTCGGTGATCCTGGCGGGCATCCTGCTGAAGCTCGGCGGCTACGGCTTCATCCTGTTCAACGTGCCGATGTTCCCCGACGCCTCAGTGCTGTACCGGCCGCTGGTCTTCACCCTGTCGGTGATCGCCATCGCCTACACGTCGCTGGTGGCCTTCCGGCAAACCGACATCAAGAAGCTGATCGCCTATTCGTCGGTGGCGCACATGGGCTTTGTGACCATGGGCATCTTCGCCGGCAACGAACAGGGCATGCAGGGTGCCATCTTCCAGATGCTGAGCCACGGCCTGATCTCGGGCGCGCTCTTCCTCTGCGTCGGCGTGGTCTATGACCGGATGCATACGCGCGAGATCGCCTTCTACGGCGGCCTGACCAGCCGCATGCCCTGGTACGCGGCGATTTTCCTGATGTTCACCATGGCCAACGTCGGCCTGCCGGGCACATCAGGCTTCATCGGCGAGATCCTGACCATGACCGGGGTCTACGAGGCCTCGACCTGGGCGGCGTTCGTGGCGGCCACGGGCGTGATCCTGTCGGCTGTCTATGCCCTGACGCTGTATCGCAACGTCATGTTCGGCGAGATCACCAATCCGGCGCTGGCCACCATTAAGGACATCGACTTGCGCGAGCTCGCCATCTTCGTTCCCCTGATCGTCGGGACGATCTGGCTGGGCGTGCAGCCCGGGCTGGTGCTCGACTATACCGCCGCCTCCGTCGACGCCGTCGTCGGCGGCTGGCACCTCGCGACCGGCGGGTGAGAGACTGATGACCCCTGACCTGCTCAAGGACCTGAACATCGCGGCCTCGGAAGGCGTGCTGGCGCTCGGCGGCCTCGTGCTGTTGATGGTCGGTGCCTTCGTCGGAGAGAAGTCGGCGCGGCTGGTGTCGATCCTGTCCGTCGCACTGTTGGTCGCCGCCTCGGCGGTGGCCGCCACCGGCCCGCTGGGCACGGCGTTCAACGGCGCCTATGTCGCCGATCCCCTGGCCATCTACGGCAAGGTGGCCATCTATCTCGCCTCGGCCGTGGCCGTGGTGCTGGGCGGCGGATGGATGCAGCGCGAGCGGATCGCGCGGTTCGAATACCCCGTCCTGATCGTGTTGGCCGCCGTCGGAATGGGCATGATGGTGTCGTCGGGCGACCTGATTTCGCTCTATGTCGGCGTCGAGCTGCACTCGCTGGCCCTCTATGTGCTGGCCGCCTATCACCGCGACGACCTGAAGGCGTCCGAGGCCGGGCTGAAGTATTTCGTGCTCGGTGCCCTGTCGTCGGGCCTGCTGCTCTATGGCGCCAGCCTGATCTATGGCTTCACCGGCTCGATGCGGTTCGACGAGATCGCGGCCTACGCCACGGCCAATCCGGGCGTCGGTCTCGTGTTCGGCCTGGTGTTCCTGATCTGCGGCCTGGCGTTCAAGGTCTCGGCCGCGCCGTTCCACATGTGGACGCCCGACGTCTACGAAGGCGCGCCGACGCCGGTCGTGGCCTTCTTCACCACGGCGCCGAAGATGGCGGCGATGGTGCTGTTCGCCCGCGCCCTGTCCGAAGGCTTCATGGAGGCCCACGCTCAGTGGGCCCAGGTGTTGATCCTGATCTCACTGGCCAGCTTCGTGGTCGGGGCCTGGGGCGGTCTGGCGCAGAAGGACATCCAGCGCCTGCTGGCCTATTCGTCGATCGCCAACATCGGCTACGCCATCCTGGGCATCGCGGCAGGCACCGAGGCCGGGCTGCAGGCCATGATCGTGTTCATGACGCTGTACTTGATCGACACCATGGGCTTCTTCGCCATCCTGCTGTCGCTGAGCCGCAACGGGCGCCCGATCCGGACCATCACCGATCTGGCGGGGCTTAAGAACGACCGGCCGGTGACGGCCATCGCCATCACCGTGCTGTCGCTGTCGGTGCTGGGCATGCCGCCGCTGTCGGGGTTCTGGGGCAAGTACTATGTCTTCGGCGCGGCGGCCTCGGCCGGCTACTGGATGGTGGCGGCGGCGGGTCTGGTGGCCTCGGTCGTGGCGGCCTTCTACTATCTGCGGATCATCAAGCTGATGTGGTTCGACGCGGCGCCGGAAGGGCTGGCCCGCACCGACAAGGCTCCGGTCGAGAGCCAGTGGATCGGCTGGGCCTGCGCGGCCTTCGCCTTCCCGCTGGTCATCGTCGGCCTGACCTGGCTGGAGCCCGCGACCCGCATCGCCGCCTCGGGCTTCGGGGCGGGGTAGGGCGGTGATCCCGCCTGTCCAGGTCTTCGACGAACTCGATTCCACCAACGCCGAGGCGCGCCGCAGGGCCGAAGGCGGAGAGGTCGCGTCCGCCTGGATCGTCGCCCGCCGTCAGACTGCTGGGCGGGGACGGCGGGGGCGAAGCTGGGAGAGCGAGACGGGCAACCTGTTCGCCACCCTCGCTCACATCACCCACAAATCGCCCGCCGAGGCGGCGCAGGTGACCTTCGTGGCGGCTTTGGCCGTCGCCGAGCTGCTGGAGGCGTTCGCGGTGCCGGGGACGGTCAGCATCAAGTGGCCCAACGACGTGCTGTTGGCGGGCGAGAAGGCGGCGGGCATCCTGGTCGAGTCCGGGGCGCATTCGGCGGGCGGCCTTTGGCTGGCGGTCGGGATCGGGGTGAACCTCGCCCACGCGCCCGAAGGGACCGAGCGGCCGGCGACGAGTCTCGCGCAGCATCTGAGAGCCGATGTGGCCTATCCGCCGAGCATCGAGGCGGCGACTGGCTTGTTGGCCGAGGCCTTCGAGGCCTGGCGGGCACGGTGGGAGACACTGGGCTTTCCGCCGGTGCTCGACGCCTGGACGGCGCGGACCAAGGGGCTGGACGGTCCGTGCGTGGCTCGGCTGGGGCATGAGACGGTCAGCGGTGTCGCCGAAGGCGTCGCGACGGATGGGTCGTTGCGGCTCCGGACGCCGGACGGTTCACTCCGGCTGATCTCGGCAGGCGACGTGTTCTTTGGAGAGGCGGCCTGATGCTGCTGGCGATCGAACAGGGCAACACCAATACGCTGTTCGCGGTCCATGACGGCGAGAGCTGGATCGCCCAGTGGCGGACGGCGACCGAGGCCAGTCGGACGGCGGACGAATACGCGGTCTGGCTGACGCAGCTGCTGGCCATGCGATCGATCGCGCTGGACAGCCTGACCGGCTGCATCATCTCCAGCGTCGTGCCCCAGTCGATCTTCAACCTGCGGAACCTGGCGCGGCGGTATCTGTCGGTCGAGCCCCTGGTGATCGGCGATAATGTCGAGCTCGGCATTCCTGTTCGCATCGCCAAACCGAGCGAGGCGGGAGCGGACCGGCTGGTCAACGCCATCGGGGCGCATCTGGCCTATCCGGGCGACCTGATCGTCATTGATTCAGGAACCGCGACGACCTTCGACATCGTGGCGGCGAACGGGGCGTTCGAGGGTGGGGCGATCGCGCCGGGGATCAACCTGAGCCTCCAGGCGCTGCATGAGGCCGCCGCCATGCTGCCTCGCATCGCCATCCAGCGCCCCGAGCGCGTGATCGGCAAGGACACCGTGTCCAACATGCAGTCGGGGGTGTTCTGGGGATACATCGGCCTCATCGAGGGCATGGTGGCGCGCATCAAGACCGAGTGGGGACGACCGATGACGGTCGTGGGCACCGGCGGCGTGGCCAGCCTGTTCGAAGGGGCTACCGACAGCATCGACCGGTTCGATCCGGACCTGACCATCCGCGGCCTGCTCGAAATCTGGCGGCGGAACACCCATCTCAAGGACGCATGACAAAGACAAAAGCGAACGACGAACTCGTCTTCCTGCCGCTGGGCGGCTCGGGCGAGGTCGGGATGAACCTGAACTGCTACGGCTATGGGCCCGAGAGCGACCGGCAGTGGATGCTGGTCGATGTCGGGGTGACGTTCGGCGATTCCACCACGCCCGGCGTGGACATCATCGTCCCCGACCCCAGCTTCCTGGCCGGCGAGACCATCCGCGGCATCGTCCTGACCCACGCGCACGAGGACCACATCGGGGCCCTGCCGTGGCTGTGGGACCGGCTGAAGGCACCGATGTACGCCACGCCGTTCACCGCCTTCCTGATCCGCGAGAAGCTGCGCGACCGCGGCCTGCAGGACGTGAAGATCCATGAGGTGCCGATGGGCGGCCACGTCGATCTGGGGCCGTTCTCGGTCGAATTCATCACCATGACCCATTCGATCGCCGAGCCGAACGGGCTGAAGATCACGACGCCGCTCGGCACCGTCTTCCACACCGGCGACTGGAAGCTGGATCCCAACCCCGTCATCGGCAAGCCGACCGACATCGCCGCCATCCAGAAGATGGGCGACGAGGGCCTGCTGGCCATGGTCTGCGACTCGACCAACGTCTTCGTCGAGGGCGAGGCCGGGTCGGAGACGGAGGCCCAGGCGGGCCTGATCGAGCTGATCGGGTCGCTGAAGACCGGACGCATCGCCGTCGGCTGCTTCGCGTCCAACGTCGCCCGCATGGTCAGTGTCATGAGGGCGGCCGAAAAGGCCGGGCGGCGCGTGGCGCTGGCGGGCCGGTCGATGCATCGCATTACGGCGGCCGCGAAGCACGTCGGCCTGTTCAATGAGTCCAGGGCCATCCTGTCGGAAGACGAGGCGCGTCACTGGCCCGCCGACGAGATCCTGTATCTGTGCACGGGCAGCCAGGGCGAGGATCGGGCTGCTCTGTCCCGCGTCGCCAACGGCACGCACCCCTTCATCAAGCTGGGGCTGGGGGATCACTGCATCTTCTCGTCGCGGGTCATCCCCGGCAACGAACTGGCCATCGCCGACCTCCAGGACCGTCTCGCCGACCGGGGCGTGCGGCTCTACACCGAGAAGGATCACCCTGGCATCCACGTCTCGGGCCACCCGTGCCGCGACGAGATGCGCCAGATGTACGCCTGGGCCCGGCCGCGCATCTCGGTGCCGACCCACGGCATGCGCCGCCACCTGATGGAACACGCCGCCCTGGCCCGCGAACTGGGCACGCCGGAGACGGTGACGCCCCGGAATGGCGATCTGGTGCGTCTGGCCCCGGGACCGGCTTCGATCATCGACGAGGTGCCGAGCGGGCGGCTCTATGTCGACGGCGGCATGGTGGTGACCGAGGCCGGCGAGGCCCTGCGCGAGCGTCGTCATGCGTCGACGAACGGGGTGCTGGTCGTCAGCTTCGCCATGGACCGGCGCGGCAAGATCGTCTCGGACATCGACGTACGCGGCATCGGCCTGCCCGGCGACGAGGTCACGCCGCTGGGCGAGGCTCTGGATGAACTGGCCGAGCGCGCCGAGCAGGCCGTGCTGGCCCTGAAGGGCGAGGCGCTGGAAGACGAGGCGGTCATCGAACAGGCCGTCGCCCGAGCGCTGAAGAAGACCAGCCAGCGCATCTGGGACCGCCGGCCCATCGTCGAGACGGTGATCCTGAGGCTGTAGGATGACGCCGGACTGGGCGCGCTCGGTTCGGGACAGGCTCCGCGAGCGGACGGGGCGGGTGCTGGAGCGCATCCGCCACGCGCGTCATCCGTGGACCGGGTGGCGCAAGTGGGCGGTGATCGTGGGTGAGGGCACGGTCGGCGTCGTTCTGCTGTTCGCCCTGGCCAATCTGACGCTCAGCCTCTCGACCTTTCGGGGCGAGGACCCGCTGAGGCAGACGGCGCATGAGCTGGGCGTGCTGTGGTACTCGACGCCAGACGGCCAGCCGACGTCGGACGCGGCCTTCGAGGCCATCCATCGCCGCGACCTCGGCGACGATCCGAGCGCGGCCCAGATCAAGGCGCATTTCCTGGCGGCGGCGCGGGGCGGAACCTTCCTGCTGGATCAGATCATGGTCGATCGCATGGAGGCGGTGAACGGGCGGGTGGACGCAGCCGTCCTGCCGCCGGGCGTCTATGTCGGCGCGCATGCCTTGGGGCCGGACAAGCCGCCGCTCGTGTGGGTCACCAAGTGGCTGGCGCACTATGTGCTGTTCCCGCGCCACGCCTACATCCTGGTGGTGCCCGAGACCGGCCCGGCGTGGACCTTTTCCGCCAGCCAGGAAGGCAAATTCCCCGGCGATACGGACAGTCCGAACCGCCTGTCGGCGCGGATCACGCCCTATAACGACGCGGCCTATGACTTTCCGAGCTCGGGCGAGGCGCTTCATGAAATGACCATCGTCAGCGATGACCCAGCAGTCGTGGCCGGGGCGCTGACGAGGCTGACCGAGGCGCGGGATCGACTGGAGGCGCTGGATCAGCCCTATGGCCTCCTGGCACCCAACTCCAACACCGTGGTGGGTTGCATCCTTGAGGACGCCGGGTTGCTGCCGCGCGAGACGCGACGATCCGCCCTGCTGGCGTTGCGGGCACCGGGCATGGGCGCAGCTTGCCCCGGCGCAAGCGAAACGCCATAGCCACCCTCATGATCGGTCGCTTGAACCACGTCGGCGTCGCCACGCCCTCCATCGCCGACAGCGTGCGCATGTACGCCGAGCTGATGGGCGCGCCGGCGGCGCACGAACCCTTCGACCTGCCGGCGCAGGGCGTGCGGGTCTGTTTCATCGACCTGCCCAACAGCCAGATCGAGCTGATCGAACCCCTGGGCGAGGACAGCCCCATCCACGGCTTTCTGGCCAAGAACCCCAGGGGCGGTCAGCACCACCTCTGCTTCGAGGTCGAGGACATCCTGGCCGCGCGCGACGGCCTGAGGGCCAGGGGCGCGACGATCCTGGGCACGGGCGAGCCTCGCATCGGGGCGCACGGGACGCCGATCCTGTTCCTGCACCCCAAGGACATGGGCGGAGTGCTGGTCGAGCTGATGGAATCTCCGAAGGAGGCGCACTGACATGCCCATCGGTCCCGTGACCATGCTGGCGATCTACATCGTTGTCTGGTGGGTGGTGCTGTTCGCCGTCCTGCCGCTCGGCACGTCCAGCGAGACCCACGAGCCGCCGACCGACGGCCGCCAGTGGGGCGCGCCCGAGACGCCGAACCTGAAGAAGAAGTTCATCACCACGACCTGGGTCGCCCTGATCGTCTGGGCGTTCGTGATGTTCCTCGTGTTCATCGGCTGGATGCCGCTGCCGGACCTGGCCCCGCCGGTTCCGTAGGCGGAGGCTTGCCCCTCCATGCCCGTTCCGCGTAGCGTCGTTCTCTTAGACGTCCTGGGTGTCCGTTAAGGCGGGAGGGCAGCGTGCGGGTGATTGGCGTTCTGGCGGCGGCCGCGATCGGTCTCGCGAGTTGTAATCCGGCTTCCGAACAGGAGCCGACGAAGGGCGAGGAACCGCTGGCCGAGGGCGTCGTGCCGGCCGCCTACGTCGGGGTGTGGAGCAGCGAAGGCTGCGACAACCCGTCGGTCGGGATTGGCGAGCGGGATATCCGCCATTTCTACATGCCCGGGCCTGCCGCCTTGACGTCTGTCCAGGCTTCGGACGACGGGCGATTGGTGGTCGTCTGGAGCGACGAAGGCGTGGCGACCACGGACACGTTCCAGCTGACCGACGGCAAGCTGGACCACGTCGCGACGGCCACCGCCACCGAAAGCGACGACTGGATCAGCGATCCCATGACCCGGTGCCCCGACGGGACGCCGATGAGCTGAGGAGGCTGGCGTTGGAGCGGCGTACCGGCCCATCAGTTGCCCGCCAATAGTTGCGCCTTCGCGTTGCCAAGATTGAAAGCCACGGGCTAGACGGAAGGCCCCCGAACAAGGACCGACCGATGCGCCTGTCGCGCTACTTCCTGCCGACCCTGAAAGAGGCGCCGTCCGACGCCCAGATCGTGTCCCACCAGCTGATGCTGCGCGCCGGTCTGATCCGGCAGGAGGCGGCGGGGATCTACGCCTGGCTGCCGCTGGGCTTGCGCGTGCTGAAGCGCATCGAGCAGATCGTGCGCGAGGAGCAAGAGCGGGCGGGGGCGGTCGAGCTGCTGATGCCGACGCTGCAGCTGGCCGACCTGTGGCGGGAATCGGGGCGTTACGACGCTTATGGTCCGGAGATGCTGCGCATCACCGACCGGCACGAACGCGAGCTGCTGTACGGCCCCACCAACGAGGAGATGATCACCGACATCTTCCGGGCCTATGTGAAGAGCTACAAGGCACTGCCGCTGAACCTGTTTCACATCCAGTGGAAGTTCCGCGACGAGCGCCGGCCGCGCTTCGGCGTCATGCGCGGGCGCGAGTTCCTGATGAAGGACGCCTATTCCTTCGACCTCGACGAGGCGTCGGCGCGGCGGGCCTATAACCGCATGTTCGTGGCCTATCTGAACACCTTCGCGCGGATGGGGCTGAAGGCGGTGCCGATGCGCGCCGACACCGGGCCGATCGGCGGGGACCTGTCTCACGAGTTCATCGTGCTGGCCGACACCGGCGAGAGCCAGGTGTTCTGTGACAAGAAGCTGGTCGAGATGCCCGCGCCGGGCGGTGACGTCGACTGGAACGATCTGCAGTCCATCGTCGACGGTCGGACCTCGCTCTATGCGGCGACGGAGGAGATGCACAACGCCGCCGCGTTCGAGGCGCAGACGGCCGAGGAAGACCGGCTTACCGCGCGCGGCATCGAGGTGGGGCACATCTTCTATTTCGGGACCAAATACTCCGCCCCGATGAAGGCGCGCGTGGCCGGACCAGACGGGCAGGACACGGACGTGCACATGGGCAGCTATGGCGTAGGCGTGTCTCGTTTGCTGGGTGCCATCATCGAGGCCAGCCATGACGAGGCGGGCATCATCTGGCCGGATGCGGTGGCGCCCTTCGACGTCGTCGTCATCAACCTGCGCGCCAACGATCCCGATGTCTGCCAGGCCTGTGAGGCGGCGGTCGAGGCGCTGGAGGGCGCGGGCAAGGCGGTGCTCTACGACGACACCGACGAGCGGCCGGGCGGCAAGTTCGCCACGGCCGACCTGATCGGCGTCCCGTGGCAGCTGACCATCGGACCCAAGGGCGTCGCCGAGGGCGTGGTCGAGCTGAAGCGGCGGGCCACAGGCGAGAAGATCACCCTGCCGCTCGATCGGGCGATGGAGCGCATCGGTTGACCGCGACCCCCGTCGGTGCGCCGGTGAAGCCGGCCGGTCCGTTCTCCGCCTGGGAGGTGGGGCTCGCGCTCCGCTACCTGCGCGCCAAGCGCAAGGAGGGCGGGGTGGCGACCATCGCCATCATCAGCTTCGTCGGCATCATGCTGGCGGTCGCCGTCCTGATCAGCGTGATGAGCATCATGGCCGGCTTCCGGTCCGAGCTGCTGGGCCGGATGCTGAGCTTCAACGGCCATATGTACGTCCAGGGCCAGGTCCTGCAGGCCCCGGACCGCGACGCGGTGCTGGAGCGCATCGCGGCGGTGCCGGGGGTTCAGAGCGTCAGTCCTCTGACGGAAAATCAGGCTCTGGTCAGGGCCGCCGGGCAAACGACCGGAGCCTTCGTGCGGGGCCTGCGTCCGCAGGATCTGGGCTCGATGCAGTATGTCTCGTCCAGCCTGTCGGATCAGGCGCGCGCCAGCTTCGGTCGAGGGGCTTATGGCGGCGAGAATGTGCTGATCGGCCAGGCGCTCGCCGATGCGCTGGGCCTGCGGGTGGGCGATCCCATCACCCTGTATTCCCCGACCGGCGCGGACAGCGCCTTCGGCAATCTCGGCGGGCTGGAGAAGACCTACGTCATCGGCGGGACCTATTCGTCGGGTACGGCGGACTACGACCGGGCCTTCATCTTCATGCCGCTGGAGCAGGCGCAGCTGTTTTTCGGCAAGGAAGGCGTGTGGGACGTGATCGAGCTGAAGGTCGCCGATCCGGATCGGGTCGCGGACTATCTGGAACCGGTCGCCACGGCCGCCGGGCCGGGCGCCTTCGTTCAGGACTGGCGCGATCGCCTCGCCGCCTTCTGGGGTGCCTTGAAAGTCGAGCGGGTGGCCATGTCGATCATCCTGGGCCTGGTCGTCGCCATCGCGGCCATGAACATCATCTCCGGCATCGTCATGCTGGTGAAGAACAAGGGCCGCGACATCGCCATCCTGCGCACCATCGGGGCCAGTCCGTCGTCGATCCTGCGGGTCTTCTTCATGGCCGGGGCGACCATCGGCGTGGCCGGGACGCTGGCGGGGCTGACGTTGGGCCTGCTGTTCTGCCTGAACATCGGCGCGATCCAGCACTTCCTGGAGGCGATCACGGGCGTTCAGCTGTTCAACGCCGACGTCTACATGCTCGACGCCATTCCGGCCCTGGTCGATCCGGTCGATGTCTTCTGGGTGGCGGTCTGGTCGCTGCTGATGAGCTGCGTGGCCAGCCTGCCGCCGTCGTGGAACGCGAGCCGGATCGATCCGGTGGAGGCCCTGCGCTTTGAGTGATCCGGTCCTTTCGCTGCGGGGCGTGACCCGCACCTACGACACGGCCCAGGGCGGGCTGACGGTGCTGAAGGGCGTCGATCTGGACATCTTCCCCGGCGAGCTGGTCGGGCTGATCGGGCCGTCGGGGTCGGGCAAGTCGTCGCTGCTGCATGCCGCCGGGCTGCTGGAGCGGCCGACGTCGGGGGAGGTGCGGATCGACGGCGAGGATGTCGGCGCGCTGGACGAGCGAGCCCGCACCCGAATTCGGCTGAGCCGCGTGGGCTTCGTCTACCAGTTCCACCATCTGCTGCCGGAGTTCGATGCGCGCGACAACGTCGCCCTGCCGATGCGCATCGCGGGCTTTTCGGAAGCCGAGGCGCGGCGTCAGGCCGAGGAGACGCTGACGGCGCTCGGTCTCGGCGAACGCCTGACGCATCAGCCCGCGCAGCTGTCGGGCGGCGAGCAGCAGCGGGTGGCCATCGCCCGCGCCCTGGCCAATAAGCCGCGCTTGCTGCTGGCCGATGAGCCGACCGGCAACCTGGACCCGACCACCAGCCAGTCTGTGTTCGAGTCCCTGCGGGACCTGACCAAGACGACAGGCGTCGCGGCCCTGATCGCCACGCACAACATGGAGCTGGCCGGGCACATGGACCGGGTCTTCGCCCTGAAGGACGGCCATCTGGAAGAGCGGCAGGCCGAAAGCCGGGAATACTGACGCAGCGGCGTTCGCGGCCTTCACCTGTGACGCTCACGGGCTTATGAGCGGCGCATGACCTCCGACGACGTACTCGACGAATTCCGCTCCGCACGCGCGCTCCGGGAGGGGCACTTCGTCCTGTCCTCGGGGCTGCACAGCCCGGTCTTCCTGCAGAAGAACCTGGTGTTCATGGACGCCCGCCGCTGCGAGCGGCTGTGCAAGGCGCTGGCGGAGAAGATCACAGCGGCGGTCGGGCCGGTCGATGTGGCGATCTCGCCCGCCGTGGGCGGTATCATCCCCGGCTATGAGACCTCGCGGCATCTGGGGGTGCCGTCGATGTACGTCGAGCGCGAGGGCGGCGCCTTCAAGCTGCGGCGCGGCTTCCATGTCGAGCCCGGACAAAGGGTCGTCATGGTCGAGGACATCGTGACCACGGGTCTGTCCAGCCGGGAATGCATCGCGGCGATCCATGCCGCAGGCGGCGAGGTCGTCGCGGCGGCCTGCATCGTCGATCGCTCGGGCGGGCGGGCCGACGTGGGCGTGCCTCTGGTGGCGCTGGCGACGTTGGACGTGCCGGCCTATCCGGCCGACGCCTTGCCGCCCGAGCTGGCGGCCCTGCCTGTCGAGGATCCGGGCAGTCGGAGGCTGGCCAAGTGACCCCGACCCGCGTCCGCCTCGGCGTGAATATCGACCACGTCGCGACCGTTCGGAACGCGCGCGGCGGGACGTCGCCCGACCCGGTTCGCGCCGCGCGCGAGGCTCTGGCCACCGGGGCGGACGGCATCACGGCGCATCTGCGCGAGGATCGTCGGCACATCTCGGATGCCGACATCGACCACCTTTCGGCTGTGCTGCGCGAGCAGGAGCGACCGCTGAACCTCGAGATGGCCGTGACGCAGGAGATGCTGGCCATCGCCCTGCATCATCGGCCCCACGCCGTCTGCCTGGTGCCCGAGAAGCGCGAGGAGCGGACGACCGAGGGCGGGCTGGACGTTGTCGGCGGGCACAACTGGATCACCCCCTTCGTTGGCAAGCTGAACGAAGCAGGGGCGCGGGTGTCGCTGTTCATCGGGGCCGATCCGGCCCAGATCGAGGCGGCGCAGCGGACGGGTGCGGCGGTCGTCGAGCTGCACACAGGAGCCTACTGCGACGCCGTCCGCGAGGGGCGAGACGACGAGGCCGCCGCCGAGCTGGCCGTCCTGACCGCAGGGGCGGTTTATGCCCACGCCCTGGGCCTGGAGGTCCACGCGGGGCACGGCATCGACTACGACACTGTCGCAGCCGTCGCGGCGATCCCCCAGATCATGGAACTGAACATCGGCCATTTCCTGATCGGGGAGGCCATCTTCGTTGGACTGGGTCCGGCGATCGGGCGCATGCGCGAGCTGATGGACGAGGCTCGAGGGCTGGAGCCGACCGCGTGATCATCGGCGTCGGGGCCGACCTGTCCGACATCCGGCGTATCCAGGCGTCGCTCGATCGGTTCGGCGACCGCTTCAAGAACCGCTGCTTCACTGAGCTGGAACGCAGACGCTCCGACCGCAAACCGGACGCGGCCTGGAGTTACGCCAAGCGATTCGCCGCCAAGGAGGCTTGCGCCAAGGCTCTGGGCACCGGCATGCGGCGCGACGTCTACTGGAAGGACATGGGCGTGGTGAACCTGCCGAGCGGCCAGCCGACGCTGGCGCTGACCGGCCCGGCGGCGGCGCATCTGGCCCGGCTGACGCCGCCGGGGCACGAGGCGCGCATTCACCTGACGCTGTCGGACGAGCATCCCTACGCACTCGCCTTCGTGGTGATCGAAGCCTTGCCGATGGCGTAATCGCGCTATACCCGTGCGCGCGACGATCAGACCGCGTTCGGCGGGCGGGGACAGCGATTTCATGGACGAAGAGCACAAGCGCGACGTGACGGAGGACTCCGAGCCGACCCCTGTCGAGACCCCGGACGCGCCCGTCGCCGAGCCTGCGGTCGATACCGGCGCCGGTGAGGTCGACGCCGCCGAAGCGGCCTTCGCGGCGTCCGAAAGCGGCACACCCGTGGAGCCAGACGCGCCGGTGGAGACCTCCCCTGCTGAAGCAGGACCGGCTGTGTCTGAACCTGAGGCCGCCGCCGCGGCGCCGGAGCCTGAGCCCGTTCAACCCGCCGCGCCCGAACCGGTTCTGGCCACCGCTGCCGCCGGGACCGTCGCCGCCGCCTCCCGTCCGATCTGGAGCGATCAGGGCGACGCGCCCTTCGACGACGGCGGCAAGAAGGAGAAGATCCCGCCCGCCGCCCGGGTGAAGGATGATGACGACGACGGTGGACGCTCCGCGGGGTCAGAGACGCTGGAGATCGTCAAGACCATCGTCGTCGCGCTGGCCATCGCCTTCGTGCTGCGGGTGCTGCTGTTCCAGCCCTTCACCATTCCGTCCGCCTCGATGGAGCCGAACCTCTACGAGGGCGACTACATCGTCGTATCCAAGTGGACCTACGGCTATTCCAAGTATTCCTCGGGCCTGCCGATCAATCTGCCGCTCGGCGAAGGCCGGGTCTTTGGCCGCGCGCCGGAGCGCGGCGACATCGTGGTGTTCAAGCTGCCCCGCGATAATCGTACTGACTACATCAAGCGCGTCATCGGTCTGCCGGGCGACCGGGTCCAGATGATCGCTAATGTGCTGCACATCAACGGCCAGCCGGTGAACGACGTTGTCGTCAACCGCGGCGAGGTCGAAGACGTGTTCGGTCCGCGCTCGATGATCCAGGCGCGCGAGACCCTGCCGAACGGCCGCTCGTTCCTGATTCAGGACTTCGGCCCGGGCGGCGATCTGGACGACACCCCAGTCTATGAGGTGCCGGCCGGCCACTACTTCATGATGGGCGACAACCGCGACAACTCCATCGACAGCCGCGTTCAGGAGAGCGCCGGCGTCGGCCTGGTCCCGGAAGAGAACCTGGTCGGCAAGGCGGAGATCATCGCCTTCTCCTGGTCGCCGGGCGCCTCGCTGTTCAACCCGGTCAGCTGGTTCGCCAACGTCCGACCCAGCCGCTTCTTCCGCGTTCTGGATTGATGGCCAACGCCAGAGCCGAAGCCGTGGCCGCTCTGGTCGATCGGCTCGGCCACCGGTTCGCCGATGCCGCCCTGCTGGAGCGGGCCCTGACCCATTCCAGCGTGGGGGAGGGGGCCGACAAGGCTGCCGGCAAGCCCGCGCGCCATAACGAGCGGCTGGAGTTTCTGGGCGACCGGGTGCTGGGCCTGCTGGTCGCGGATCGTCTGCATTCCGAGTTTCCAGAGGCCGACGAGGGCGAGTTGTCGTCGCGGCTGCACGCCCTGGTCGACAAACATGCCTGCGGGCGGGTGGGGGCGCGTCTGGGCGTCGGTCCCGCCATGCGCCTCTCGCCCGGCGAGACCAAGACCGGCGGCCGTCGCAAGGAAGGCGTCGTGGCCGACGCGGTCGAGGCCATCCTGGCGGCTGTCTGGCTTGACGGCGGCATAGAGGCGGCGCGGCGGGTGTTCGAACGGGCCTGGGCCGAGGAGCTGGCCGCGCCCGCGCCGCGCGCGCTGAACAATCCGAAGTCGGCGTTGCAGGAGTGGTCGCAAGGGGCCGGACGGCCGCTGCCGACCTATCGCGTGGTGGGCCAGACCGGCTCGGATCATGCACCGACCTTCACCGTCGAGGTGTCGATCCCCGGTGTGGAGCCCTTGACCGCGCAGGGACGTTCGCGTCAGGACGCGGAGAAGGCGGCGGCGACCGCCCTGCTGAAACGTGAAGGCGTGATTTGACCGAGACCCCTCAGACCCGCGCGGGCTTCGCCGCCATCATCGGCGCGCCGAACGCGGGCAAGTCCACGCTCGTCAACCGCCTGACCGGATCCAAGGTGTCGATCGTCACCCAGAAGGTGCAGACGACGCGGTTCCCCGTGCGCGGCATCGCCATGCACGGGAACGCCCAGATCGTTCTGGTCGACACGCCCGGCGTCTTCACGCCGCGCCGTCGGCTGGACCGGGCCATGGTCGCCTCGGCCTGGGCGGGAGCGGATGACGCCGACGTGGTGGTGCATCTGGTCGACGCCGCCTCCCACATCGCCTCGGACGGCAAGGAGGGCTCGGCCGCGGACCGCAAGTCGGCCGAGGACACCGAGACCATCATCGCCAACCTGAAGGCGACCGGCACCAAGGTCATCCTGGCGCTGAACAAGATCGACGGGATGCGCCGCGACACCCTGCTGGCGCTGTCGCAGGCGCTGTTCGACACGGGCGTATACAGCGAGGTCTTCATGATCTCGGCCCTGTCCGGAGACGGGGTCGACGACCTGAAGACGCTGCTGGCTTTGGCCATGCCGGAGGGGCCGTGGCTCTATCCGGAGGACCAGTCGGCCGACGTGCCGCTGCGGGTGCTGGCGGCCGAGATCACGCGCGAGAAGGTCTATCTGCGCGTCCACGAGGAGCTGCCGTATTCGGCGGCGGTCGAGACCACGGCCTTCGACGAGAAGGCCGACGGCTCGGCCCGGATCGAACAGACCATCTATGTCGAGCGCGAGAGCCAGAGGCCCATCGTGCTGGGCAAGGGCGGCCAGACACTGAAATGGATTGGCCAGAAGTCGCGCGAGGAGCTGACCGAGCTGCTGGACCGGCCGGTGCACCTGTTCTTGACCGTCAAGGTCGATCCGAAGTGGCAGGACAGCCGGGCGCTCTACGCCCAGTTCGGGCTGGAGTTCGACGTCTAGGGTGTTCCAGGTTCCGCGTGACGCCGGGAACCACCCCCGGCTCTTCCTCGCCGTTGTCGCCCTGATCGGGCTGCTGCTGCTCGGCGCCGTCGCGGCCATCGCCGTGACCGTCAGCGCGCCTGAGCGGCTGGCCGAAAGCACCGCGCCTGTCCTGCCGCCGCGCCCGCCGGTCGTCGTTGTCGATGCCCTGCCGCAGTTGTCCGCCCGCCTGCGCCGCGAGGCGGACGCCGGACGCTTCATGGGCGGGGTGCTGGTGGCACGCGGTGACGAGGTGCTGTTCCGTCAGGTCTATGGCGTCGCGGACGCCGACACCGGTCAGCCCCTGACCCTGTCGTCGAAGTTCCGACTGGCCAGCATTTCCAAGCAGTTCACGGCTGTTGCTGTCCTGAAACTGCAGGACGACGGCAAGCTGTCGGTCGACGATCTGGTGTGCCGCTGGATCCAGCCCTGCCCGGCGGCCTGGGCGCCGCTGCGGATCCATCACCTGATCTCGCACACCTCTGGAATCCCGGACCTGATGCAGCGGCCCGGCTGGGGCGTGCGTCGGACGACACCGGCCACCATGGCCGAGCTGACGGCGGATTCAGCGACCTATCGGCTGTCGTTCGTTCCGGGCGAGGAGCTTCGGTACAACAACGCGGGGTTCAATCTGGCGGCCGACATCGTCGAGCGTGCTTCGGGACAGGCATTCGGGGACTACCTCCACACAACCTTCTTCGAACCGCTGGGCATGGCCGACACCGGTCTCGGCGACGCGTCCGATCTCGTCGCGGGCCACGCCAACTTCCCCGGAGGCCTGACGCCGCAACGCCAGCCGAACGTCTCCATCATCCCGGGCGCGGGCGCGCTCTATTCGACGCTGGACGACATGCTGGTCTGGAGCCGGGCGCTGCATGGCGGGCGACTGCTGTCGGCCGAGAGCTACGCCGCCATGGTCGCGGATCATGCGCCTCCGGATCAGGGGCCGGAGCGGGGGCGGGTGCGACGCATCTGGGGGTATGGCGTCATGGCCAACCGGCTGGGCCGCCGCGTCAGCCCCGGCTTCGACGACATCCAGGTCTATCACACGGGCAGCTGGTCGGGGTTCCGCAACCTGATGAGCTGGCAGCCGGGCGGGCAGGTGACGGTCGTTGTCCTGACCAACAACTACCACCAGCAGGAACAGGTGTTCCTGACCACCCAGCAGGCGATGGCCGAGGCCCTGGGGCGGCCGTTCCCGACCGCCATGGTCCGTTAGCCTTCTCGGCGCATCCGCTCCTGCCGCGCCTGCTCACGGTCGTTCTGGACCTGGGGCGCGATGGCGGCGGTCTCGACAGAACCGGCGGGGACATAGCGGCTGCAGATGACGCCCGAGGGGGAGTGTCGCGTCTCCGTCATTCGCCAGGCAGTGGCGGCGACCCCGTCGCGGAACAGCCGCTTGCCCTGACCCAGCACGATCGGAAAGACCATCAGGGTGATCTCGTCGATCACGTCCGCCGCCAGTAGCGCCTGCGCCAGCTGGCCGCTGCCCTGGACCAGCAGATCGCGGTCGCCAGAGCTCTTCAGCCGACGCACCGCCTCGCCGGGGTCCCCCTCCAGCCTGTGGCTGTTGGCCCAGGTCAGGGGCGTGTCCGGGCCCGCGACGACGAATTTGTCGATGGCGTTGAAGGTTCGGCCGATCTCGTCGTCCTGCTCGGGCCAGTGGGCGGCGAAGATCTCATAGGTCCTTCGGCCCAGCAGGAGGTCGTAGTCGCGGCCGATCCAGCCCTCCATCATCTCGCCGACGGTCTCGTCGAAATGGGGCGCCAGCCAGCCGCCGTAAGGGAAGCCGCCGGTCCAGTCCTCCGTCGGACCGCCGGGGGCCTGCACGACCCCGTCTATCGTCAGGAAGGTGGAGAGGCGAACCTTGCGCATGGTCAGCCCCGACCGGGCGCCCAGCCCTCGGCCGGAATGGTGTTGACCATCCAGGGGATGCCGAACCTGTCCGTCAGGTTGCCGTAGCCGGGCGACCAAAAGGTTTCTGAGAAGTCCATTCCGACCTTGCCGCCTTCGGCCAGGGCGCGGAACACGCGGCGGCCCTGCTCGATGTCGTCGGTATGGTAGGTGACGTCGAACCCGTTCTTGGGCTTGTCGATGTTGGGTGCCCACTCGGTGTCCATGTCGGCCCCCATGATCGCCTGATCGCCGACCTCCAGCCAGCAGTGCATCAGCCAGTCCTTGTAGTGCGGCGGCACCGGCATGTCCGGCGGGCCGTCGCCGTAGGGTAGGGCGGCGGTGATCTTGCCGCCCAATACCTCGGCGTAGAACTCGAACGCGGCTCGGCATTCGCCCCTGAAACTCAGGCTCGTCACGATCTTCATGGTCGTCTCTCCCTTCTGTTCGATTCAGTCCGGGTTGGCGGCCAGCCAGGCCTCCAGCCGGTCCAGCGTGGAGTTCCAGCCATATTCGTGGCCGGTCAGGCTGCGTTCGGACTTCAGGCCCTCGTGGGTGAAGTCCATGCGGGTGCGGCCGTCGTCGGTCTCATGCAGGACGACGGTGACCAGGGTGTCGGCCGGCGGGCCGTCCTCGTGGCTCTCGTCCCAGCGGAAGGTGAAGACCAGCCGTTCGGGCTCCACGATCTCGCGGTAGTGGCCGCCCTGCCAGAGGTCCTCGCCGGTCTCGACCGAGCGCAGGCAGGCGCGCCATTCGCCGCCGACGCGCAGATCGTTGAAGCCCTCGACCATCGGCCAGTCGGTGGGGCCCATCCAGTTCACTCGCATCTCCGGCCGCGTCCAGGCCATCCAGACCAGGGCGCGCGGGGCGTCGAAGGTGCGCGTCAGGTCCAGCCGGTGGGGCAGGAGCGTCGGCAGCTCAGGGAGGGAGACAGCACTCATCTCAGAGGCTCGGCAGCAGGGCGTTCAGCTGGTCGGCCACCGTGCCCCAGCCCTCGTGGAAGCCCATCGCCTCGTGCTGCTTCATGCTCTCTTCCGACCAATGCCGCGCGGTGGCGACGTAGCGCGTCTTGCCGTCAGGCAGCGGCGTCAGGACAATCTCGGCGACCATGAAGGGCAGGCCCGCGGGCATCCAACCCTTCACAAAGGCGTCGGTCGTGATCCAGCGGCGATGGGTTTCGACCAGCAGGAAGACGCCGTCGTTGGGCATCACCTCCCCGTCGGGACCGTGCATGGTGAAGGCGAAGCGGCCCCCGACCTCGGGTTCGATCACTGCGTCCGAGATGGTCCACGGCTTGGGGCAGAACCATTGGGACAGGATCTCCGGCGTCATGAACGCCTTCCAGATTTTCTCCGGCGTCCCGTTCAGCACGCGCTCCAGCACCAGGGCATGGGTGTGCGCACCGGTCGCATGGCAGGGGTCGATGGTCTCAGTTTCGCGGGCCACGAGGGTCTCCCTTTTGAATCTTGCTCAGGTAGGCGTCGAGGCGGTCGAAGCTGGTCTCCCAGTACCGCCGATAATGTTCGAGCCACTCGGCCATGCCCTTCAGGCCCATCGGCTCCAGCCTGGCAGGGCGCCACTGGGCCTCCTTGCCGCGCGTGATCAGACCAGCCTTCTCAAGCACTTTCAGATGCTTGGAGACTGCAGCCAAACTCATGGCAAAGGGTTGAGCCAGGTCATTGACGCTGGCCTCGCCCTCGGTCAGCCGCGCCAGGATGGCCCGACGGGTCGGGTCGGCGAGGGCGGAGAACTTGGCGGAGAGGTCGTCGGTCTGCATGACAGGGCTTTGCGTTTAACCAGACGGTTAAATACTGTGTCTGGTAAGATTTGTCAACCGCCCAGTTGAATACGGGTCAGCGAAGTCGTGCCCCCACCGCCGTTTGGCGGTGGCCAATGCGCGCCAGCCCAAGACCTTCCCGGTTCCGGAAACCGACGACCAGGCGTAAGTCGGACTGTCAAACCACGGAGCGATCCCATGTTCGCCGCCATCTTCGCCACCTTGCTGCTACAGTCCTCACAGGAGGCCGAGGTGGCCGCTGTGCTGGACCGCTTGAATGCAGCCTCGACGGCTGCGGACGGGGAGGCCTACTTCGCCCAGTTCACGCCGGATGCCCGGTTCGTCGGTACAGATGCGACCGAGCACTGGACGCTGCCCGAGTTCCGCGCCTACGCGGCCCCGGTGTTCGCGCGTGGGCGTGGCTGGTCCTATCCGGCGACCGAGCGGACGATCACCATCGCACCCATCGGCTGCCGCTGCATTGCCTGGTTCGAGGAGAAGCTATTGAACGCCAGTTATGGCGAGACACGCGGCTCGGGCGTGCTGCGCCTGACTGAGGATGGCTGGAAGATCGAGCAGTACGTCCTGTCCTTCGCTGTGCCCAATGATCGCGCCGATGCGGTCGTCGAGGTCATCAAGGGCGAGTGATGGAGTTCCACGAGGAGGCCTTCGTCCTCTCGGCGCGCAGCCATGGCGACACCGGCGCGCTCGTGGACCTGCTGACGGAGAGCCACGGTCGGCACGCGGCCTACGTGGCCGGCGGAGCCTCGCGGCGGATGAAGCCTCACCTCCAGCCAGGCGCCCGGGTCATTGTCGATTACCGCGCCCGCACCTCGGATCACCTGGGATCGGCGCGACTGGAGCCGGTGGGGGAGGGGCCGAGCGCCCTTTTCGACGACCCCCTGGCGCTGACCGGCTTGTCCGCGGCCGCGGCGGTGGCGCAAGGCGCGCTGCCGGAGCGGGAGGCCCATGCGGGCGCCTTCTTGGCCTTCGAGGCCCTCATGGGCGCGTTTGCCATCCCGCATGTCTGGCCGGCCATCTTCGTGCGGTTCGAGGCCGGCCTGCTGGAGGATCTGGGTTTCGGGCTCGATCTGGGATCTTGTGCCGTCACCGGCACACTCGACGACCTGGTCTGGGTCAGCCCCCGGACTGGTCGCGCTGTCAGCGCGGAGGCAGGACGACCTTATGCAGACAAGCTCCTGAAGTTACCGCCTTTCATCCTCGGTGCCCAGGCTGGGCTTGCGGACGGAGACGTCCTGGATGGCTTTGCGCTCACGGGCCACTTCCTCGAGCAATTCGTCTTCAATCCCCAGAACAGGCCCCTGCCACCGGCAAGGGACTGGATGATCGACAAACTGGGTGAGGCACGACGGCTGTGACCGCTGACGTCTCCTTAAGCGAATCCCGCTAGGAAGGCAGTGTTCAGATAGGTGTGGCGTCGATGAGTTGTGAGGCAGTGGCGAAGACCAGTCCCTGGACATCTCTCGCGGCGGCCTCGGCCGACCACGCCGCTGACCTCAACACCTTCTTTGACGTCTCCCTCGACCTGCTGATCATCCGCGACCTTGATGGCCGCGTGGTCAAGGCCAGTCGCTCCTGGCTGACAACTCTGGGGCATGACCCCGAGGATATGCAGGGCAAGCCCCTGCTGCGGCTGGTCCATCCGGACGATATGCCCGCGACCCTGAACAGCGTGGTCGAGGTCGAGGGACGCAGGCCCGGCGATCCAATCCTCGGCTTCCGCAACCGTTATCGGCACCGCGACGGCGATTATCGGATCGTGGAGTGGCGCGCCCAACGACACGACGATCGCATCTATGCCGTCGCGCGCGACGTGACCGATCAGGTGGCGGCCGAGAAGGCGCTGATCGAGGCCAAGGCCGCCGCAGAGGCCGCCAGCCAGGCCAAGTCGGACTTTCTCGCCAACATGAGCCACGAGATCCGCACGCCGCTGAACGGCGTCATCGGCATCGTCGACGCCCTGTCGCGCACGCCGCTGAGCCCGGAACAGTCGGAGATGGTCGGGCTGATCCGCGAATCCGGCGTAACGCTGGAGCGGTTGGTGTCTGACGTGCTGGACGTGTCCAAGATCGAAGCGGGCCAACTGACCCTCGAGGAGCGCCCCTTCGACCTGGACGAGGCCTTCGCCTCGGCCGCTGAGGTGGCGCGCCAGCGATGTTGGGACAAGGGGCTGCTGTTTCGGCTGCGGCGCGCACCCGAGGCGACTGGACTGTTCATTGGAGACAGCACGCGCATTCGGCAGGTGGTGTCGAACCTGCTGTCGAATGCGGTCAAGTTCACGGCCGACGGTTCGATTACTCTCACGGTCGGACTGGAACCGGAAGGGTCCGATCAGGCCTGGTTGTCAGTGGCGGTGGAGGACACCGGCGTCGGCTTCAACTCGGACCATGCGACCCGATTGTTCGAGCGCTTCAGCCAGGCCGACAGCAGCATCACGCGCCGTTTCGGGGGAACCGGTTTGGGCCTGTCGATCTGCCAGTCGCTCGTCGAGATGATGGGAGGCGACATCTCGGCCATGTCCACGCCCGGGCAGGGCAGTCGGTTCGAGGTGGTGATCCCGCTCAGGCGCGCGCACGCCCTGGCCGAGGCAGCGGCACTTGAGCCCGAAGTGCCAGCGCCAGTCCGTGAGCGGCCCTTGCGCATCCTGCTCGCCGAAGATCATCCGACCAACCGTCGCGTCGTCCAGCTGATCCTGCAGCCCCATGACGTCGATCTGGTCATGGTTGAGGACGGGGCCCAGGCGGTGGCGGCATTCGCCGAAGATCGCTTCGACCTGGTTCTGATGGACATGCAGATGCCGGTCATGGACGGGCTGTCGGCGACCGAGGCCATCCGCGCGTTGGAAACCACGGGCCGGACGCCGATCATCATGCTGAGCGCCAACGCCATGGCCGAGCATCGCGACCAGGCCAAGGCAGCCGGTGCCGACCTGCACGTCGCCAAACCGATCACGGCCGAGAGCCTTCTGGCAGGGATCGAGACCGCGCTCGCGGGCTGACAACGGCCGCCGCCAGGCCTAGCTTGGACGGGGAGGGTGCCATGAGCGACGACGATCAGACGCCGGGTCAGACCCTGCGAACGGCCATCCTGGATCGCGCGCGGCTGGAGTACTGGGCCCTGGTTGCCGAGGTGGTCAGCGCCATCGCCGTGGTGATTTCGTTGATCTTCGTCGGTATCCAGTTGCGGGATGGCAACGTCGTCTCGACGCGGGCGGAGGCCAACGCCACGCAGGACCAGTGGACCGCGTTCAACGCCTCGATCTACGGCGACGGCGAGACGGCGGACATCTATCATGCTGCCACGACCGGGGTTCGACCCCTGGCGCCAGTCGAGCAGTTGCGATTCACCTTTCTGCTGCGAGAGCAGGGGTGGCTGACGTATCAGGGTTGGGAGCGAGTGCGGGTGGGCCTCCGACCGCCCGAGAGCTTTTACGAGGGGGCCGGCGTCGATCTGGCCATCGTCATCTGCACACCGGGCGGCCGGGGCGCCTGGCCCCAAGTCCGCCGCGAGTTCCCGCCCGCCTATGCCGCCGACATTGATATCCTGGTCTCAGCGCAGGCGAGAACCCTGGGAGCCGCCTGTCCGTCCACAGCGCCCGCGTCCTGACCGTCGACCCGAAGCCGGCAGCCTCTAGACTTCCGGATCGAACGGGACGATTCGCAGGCTCATGACCATTCACACTCCACCTCCTGAGGGGGGGCGCATCGTTGAGGAGCCGATGGGCGAGGCGTTGTCGCGCCGCTATCTCGCCTATGCGCTGTCGACCATCACCAACCGGGCGCTGCCGGACGTGCGCGACGGTTTCAAGCCCGTGCACCGCCGCATCCTCTACGCCATGCACCAGATGCGGCTGAACCCGCAGGCGGCGGCGCGGAAGTGCGCCAAGGTCGTGGGCGAGGTCATGGGCGGCTATCACCCTCACGGCGACGCCTCGATCTATGATGCGCTGGTGCGCCTGGCCCAGGATTTCGCCCAGCGCTATCCGCTGGTCGACGGGCAGGGGAACTTCGGCAACATCGACGGCGATAACCCCGCCGCCATGCGCTATACCGAGTGCAAGCTGACGCCGGCGGCCATGCTGCTGATGGACGGAATCGATCAGGATTCCGTAGACTTCCGCCCCACATATGACGATCAGGACGAAGAGCCGGTCGTCCTGCCCGCCGGCTTCCCCAACCTGCTGGCCAACGGTTCTTCCGGCATCGCCGTGGGCATGGCGACGTCCATTCCGCCCCACAACGTCGGCGAGCTGATCGACGCCTGTTTGCTATTGCTGGACCGGCCGGACGCGACGACGGCGGAGCTGGCCGAGATCGTGCCGGGGCCGGATTTCCCGACCGGCGGGGTGGCGGTCGAAGGCCATGCCTCGATCCTGGAGGCCTATGAGACAGGTCGCGGCGGCATCCGGCTGCGCGCCCGCTGGGAGAAGGAGCCGCTGGAGCGCGGCGGCTGGCAGGTGGTCGTCACCGAGATCCCCTACCAGGTCCAGAAGACCAAGCTGATCGAGGCGATGGCCGAACTGCTGGAGCAGAAGAAGCTGCCCCTGGTCGACACCTTCGACGACCAGTCCGCCGAGGACATCCGCCTGGTCATCGAGCCCAAGAGCCGAAACGTCGACCCCGACGCCATGATGGAGAGCCTGTTCCGGCTGTCCGACCTGGAGGTCCGCTTCCCGGTCAACATGAACGTGCTGGACGCGACGGGCACGCCCGGCGTCATGGGTCTGAAGGGCTGTCTGCAGGCCTTCCTCGATCACCGGCGCGAGGTGCTGAACCGCCGCTCAAAGTGGCGGATCGAGAAGGTCGAGAAGCGGCTGCACCTGCTGGAAGGCCTGCGGATCGTCTTCCTGAACCTGGACGAGGTCATCCGCATCGTGCGCGAGGAGGAGCAGCCGAAGGCCGTCCTGATCGCTCGCTTCGGCCTGTCCGAGACCCAGGCCGACTTCATCCTCGACACCCGTCTGCGTCAGCTGGCGCGGATCGAGGAGATGACGATCGAGAATGAATACAAGGCTCTGGCTGAGGAACTGGCGGCGTTGCGTTCGCTTTCGGCCTCGCCCGCCAAGCAGTGGAAGGCCATCGGCAAGGAGCTGGAGGCGACGCGCAAGGCGCTCGTCTCACCGCGCCGGACCACCATTGCCGAGGCGGTGGATGCTTCGGCCTTCATCGCGCCCGAGGCCTTCATTCCGCGCGAAGCGATCACCGTCATTCTGTCCGAGCGCGGCTGGATCCGGGCGGTGAAGGGTAAGGTCGACGATCCGTCGGAGCTGAAGTTCAAGGAAGGCGACAGCCTCGGCTTCCTTATCCCGGCCTTCACTACGGACAAGATCCTGGTCGCGGCGACGGACGGTCGGGTGTTCACGATCGGGGCGGACAAGCTGGCGTCCGGGCGCGGGCACGGCGAGCCGCTGCGCCTGATGATCGAGCTGGAGGACTCGGCGGGCATCGTCGGCCTGTTCGCGCATCAGCCGGGCGCGAAGATGCTGATGGCGTCGAAAGCCGGCTATGGCTTCGTCGCGCCGGAGGATGAGCTGCTGGCCACCAAGCGCGGCGGCAAGCAGGTGCTGAACGGCGAGCTTCTGGCGGCGCTGCGGCTCGGCGGGGCGGACCATGTCGTCACGATTGGCGAGAACCTGAAGACCCTGATCTTCCGAGTCGAGGAACTGCCGGAAATGCCGCGCGGCAAGGGCGTGAAGCTGCAATCGTTCAAGCAGGGCGGCCTGTCCGACATCACCGTCTTCGCTGCTGACGCGGGGCCTGAGTGGGTCGACGGCGGCGGCCGTCGTCGCAACTGGCCGGACTGGAAGGACTGGCTGGGCAAGCGCGCCGGGGCGGGACGCATGGGGCCGCGCGGACTTCGCAAGTTCCGCTGATCGGCGGCCGCCGAGCGACGGTCTCTGCCCACAGGGCCTGGGAACAAACAAAGAACTTTCTGTTGCGCTCTGGGCCGCAGATGCGTTTTCTGCCGCCTGGAGACACCCATGCGCGACATTCGGACCGACTTCTATGTGCCCCGCGATATCCGCCAGCCCCGTCACGGGGCTCGGCTGGTGGTCGCATGTCTGGCGCGGGATTGCGAGCGCGCCGTGCTGATGGACCCGCGCCCCTTGTTTGGCGCGCGGCGGAACTGGCCCGTGGCCGGACGATCCGAGCGGTTTCGCTGTCAGTGCGGGTCACGCGAGACGCGGCTCAGCTACACCGTGAATGCCTCCCAGCCCGACGGTCCGCTGTCACTGGACGCCATCCGGCTGTGGCTGTGATGTCGTCAGTCAGCGCGCGGCTGTGGGTCGCCATCCGCAACGCTTGAACCGGCGCGGGAACGGGCCACATACTCCTCTGAACGCCGTCGGAATCGACGGGCCGGTCGAGGGTGTCGCTGCATATCGCGGGGCGTTCCGGCCGGCGGGCCGGAGATCGTCAAAGGCCCAGGAGCCGCATCAATGTCCGAGAGTAGAGTCCTCCCCGTCCTGCCGCTGCGGGACATCGTCGTGTTTCCCCACATGGTCGTGCCGCTCTTCGTGGGGCGCGAGAAGTCCGTGCGGGCGCTCGACGAGATCATGAAGGGTGAAAAGCAGATCCTGCTGGCCACCCAGAAGAACAGCGTCGACGACGACCCGACGCCCGACGCCATCTATCCCATCGGCGTCATCGCCACCGTGCTTCAGCTGCTGAAACTGCCCGACGGCACCGTCAAGGTGCTGGTCGAGGGCAAGGGCCGCGCCCGCCTGACCCGCTTCACCGACCGGGAGGAGTATTTCGAGGCTGAGGCCGTCGAGATCGAGGACGACCTGGGCGAGCCGTCGCAGGCCGAGGCCATGCTGCGCGCCGTGGTCGAGCAGTTCGAGAACTATGTGAAGCTGAACAAGAAGGTGCCGCCCGAGGCCCTCAGCTCCATCCCCCAGATCACCGATGCGTCGAAGCTGGCCGACAGCGTCGCCGCGCATCTGTCGGTCAAGATCGCCGACAAGCAGGCCCTGCTGGAGACTATCGCCGTGCCCCAGCGGCTGGAGAAGGTCTATGGCCTGATGGAGGGCGAGATCAGCGTCCTGCAGGTCGAGAAGAAGATCCGCTCGCGCGTCAAGCGCCAGATGGAGAAGACCCAGCGGGAATATTATCTGAACGAGCAGATGAAGGCGATCCAGCGCGAGCTGGGCGAGACCGACGACGCCCGTGACGAGATCATGGAGCTGGAAAAGCGCATCCGAAAGACCAAGCTCTCCAAGGAAGCGCGCGCCAAGGCCGACGCCGAGGTCAAGAAGCTGCGCAACATGAGCCCCATGTCGGCGGAATCCACCGTCGTGCGGAATTATCTCGACTGGCTGCTGTCGATCCCGTGGGGCAAGGCCAAGACCAAGCCGATCGACCTGGCCAAGGCCGAGGACATCCTCGAGGAGGACCACTACGGCCTCGAGAAGGTCAAGGAGCGGATCATCGAGTATCTGGCCGTCCAGGCCCGCACCAACTCGCTGAAGGGCCCGATCCTGTGCCTGGTCGGCCCTCCGGGCGTCGGCAAGACCTCGCTGGCCAAGTCCATCGCCAAGGCGACGGGGCGTGAGTACGTCCGCATGTCGCTGGGCGGGGTGCGCGACGAGGCCGAGATTCGTGGCCACCGCCGGACCTACATCGGCTCCATGCCCGGCAAGATCATCCAGTCGATGAAGAAGGCCAAGACGACCAACGCCTTCATCCTGCTGGACGAGATCGACAAGCTGGGCGCCGACTGGCGCGGCGACCCGTCCTCGGCCCTGCTGGAGGTGCTGGATCCGGCCCAGAACAACACCTTCGGCGACCACTATCTGGAGGTCGACTACGACCTGTCGAACGTGATGTTCGTGACCACGGCCAACAGCCTGGACATGCCCCAGCCCCTGATGGACCGCATGGAGATCATCCGCGTCTCGGGCTACACCGAGGACGAGAAGGTCGAGATCGCCAAGCGTCACGTCCTGCCCAAGGTCACGGCCGATAACGGCCTCAAGCCCGCCGAGTTCGTGGTCCCGGATGAGTCGATCCGCGAGCTGATTCGCTACTACACCCGCGAGGCCGGCGTGCGTTCGCTGGAGCGCGCTCTGGGCGGACTGGCGCGCAAGGCCGTGCGCGAGATGGCCAAGGAGAAGACGCTGTCGATCACCGTCGACAGCGCCAAGCTGGCCGACTACGCGGGCGTGCGGAAGTTCCGCTACGGCGAGACGGAGGAAAACGATCAGGTCGGCATCGTCACCGGCCTGGCCTGGACCCAGTTCGGCGGCGACATCCTGACCATCGAGGCGATCAAGATGCCGGGCCGCGGCCGCATGACCGTGACCGGCAACCTGAAGGACGTGATGAAGGAATCGATCTCGGCAGCGGCGTCCTATGTCCGCGCCCGGTCGCTGGCCTTCGGCGTCAAGCCGCCGGTGTTCGAGAAGACCGACATCCACGTCCACGTGCCGGACGGCGCCACGCCCAAGGACGGTCCGTCCGCCGGCGTCGCCATGACGGTGGCCATGGTCTCGGTCCTGACCGGCATCCCGATCCGCAAGGACATCGCCATGACCGGCGAGATCACGCTGCGCGGCCGGGTCACCGCCATCGGCGGGCTGAAAGAGAAGCTGCTGGCGGCTCTGCGGGCCGGGGTGAAGACCGTCCTGATCCCGCAGGAGAACGAGAAGGACCTCGCCGACGTACCCGACAATGTGAAGGGCGCGCTGGAGATCGTCCCGATCTCGACGGCCGACGAGGCGCTGAAGTGGGCCCTGACGGGCGCGCTGACGCCGGTGGAATGGGACGAGGTGGCCGAACCACTGAACCCGACACCGCCCGCCGCGCCGGATGGCTCGGCGGTCGTCAGTCACTGAGCTTGAAAGCCTCCCCGGTCCGCCGGGGAGGCTTTTTCTTGATCGGAAGCGTCCAGCGCGGCAAACACGGCGCGTGGATGGGCGGCTAGCTCAGCTGGTCAGAGCATCTCGTTTACACCGAGAGGGTCGGCGGTTCGAACCCGTCGCCGCCTACCACCCGGCTTACGGCTAGGCCCCCAGCAGCCGCGCGGCCTGAGGCGCGAAATAGGTCAGGACGCCCGCGCAACCGGCCCGCTTGAAACCGTGCAGCGTCTCCAGGATCGCGCGGTCTTCATCGAGCCAGCCGTTGGCGATCGAGGCCTTCATCATCGCGTACTCGCCGCTGACCTGATAGGCGAAGGTCGGCACGCGGAAGGTCTCCGACACGCGGCGCACGATGTCGAGATAGGGCATGCCCGGCTTGACCATGACCATGTCGGCGCCCTCGGCGATGTCCATGGCGACCTCGCGCATGGCCTCATCGGTGTTGGCGTAGTCCATCTGATAGGTCTTCTTGTCGCCCGTCAGCTGTTTCGCCGAGCCGACGGCGTCACGATACGGCCCGTAGAAGGCCGAGGCGTATTTGGCCGCGTAGGACAGGATCAGGGTGTCGTGGAAGCCATTGGCCTCGAGCGCCTCACGGATGGCGGTAACCCGGCCGTCCATCATGTCCGACGGGGCTACAACATCCGCACCGGCATGGGCGTGGATGAACGCCTGCTCGGCCAGCCGCTCCAGCGTCGGATCGTTGACGATCCTGCCGTCCTCCAGCACGCCGTCGTGGCCATGGTCGGTGTAGCAGTCCAACGCCACGTCGGTCATGACGCCGATGTCGGGCGCGGCATCCTTGATGGCCTTGATGCACTCCGGAACCAGCCCGTCCGGGTCGGTCGCGCCCGTGCCGATCGTGTCCTTGAGCGACGGATCGACGTTGGGGAACAGACCGACCATCGGAATGCCCAGGCTGTGCGCCTCCTTCGCCGCCTCGGCGGCCGCCTTGGGCGAGAGGCGGAAGACGCCCGGCATGGACGGGACCGGCACGCGGTCCTCGGCGCCGTCATGCACGATCAGCGGCCAGATCAGGTCCGACGGCGTCAGCGTGGTCTCGGCCACCATGCGCCGGACCCAGGGGCTGGATCTCAGGCGACGCGGGCGGGCGAAGGGGTAGGAAGCAGGGGCGAAGGGCGCGGTCATGGCGACCGCTATACCGCAGGCTTCACGTCGGTGTGAACGAAGTCGTCGCCCTTGAAGAGCAGCGGCAGGCCGGTGCTCTTGGACAAGGCGTAGGATATACAGTCCGCATAGTTCAGGCTCGCACGATGACGCCCTTTTCCGAAACGTCTGAAGGCCTCAAGCGCTAGGCGTGAATGTCGTTCATCGAAGGGAACGATCGTTGCCTTCGCGTCAGCCAGCAGGGCGGTGAGTTCCGCCAGTCCTGTTTCGCCCCGTCGGCTGACCGTGACCATCGACACCTCGAACAACGTGGCCGCGCCAATCAGGACGGAAGGGGCCTCGACCAGAAGCCTGCCGAAGTGCTCTGCCTCCGCCTCGTTCTGCAGGATGGCCAGGAGGGAAGAGCTATCGACGACCATCAGGTCGGCAGACCGTTCTCGTCCCAGCCCATGATCTCGTCATCGGTACGATGGTCAAGGATGGGGAGGGCTGCGCTTCGCCTAGCGATCTCCAGAATGCGAGCAACCCGGTCAGCAGGATCACCGCGCTTAAGCCGTTCGCGCTCCAGGCGCTCGCTGAGCGCGGTTCGCACGGCTACCGTCAGGCTTTCTCCCGTCAGGTTGGCGACCTGGCGAGCGAGGGAGTCGGTTTCGCGGTCTTTTAGACTGAGCGCCATCTCGGCGACCTTTCTAGAAACGATACCAAGTTATAGATCACGAGCGAGGAAGCGGCAACGCGGCCGCTCCCCTTCGCCAAGGGATCGGTCTAGACAGCGCGCCGGACGACAGGAGACCCCATGGATTTCGCCCTCACCGACGACCAGCGCGCCATCCAGGACGCCGCGCGCGCCTTCGCCGAGGCCGAGCTGGCGCCCCATTCGGCCGAGTGGGACGAGACCAAGCACTTCCCCGTAGACGTCATGCGCCGCGCGGCTGAGACGGGCTTCGCCGCCATCTATGCGGGCGAGGAGCACGGCGGTATGGCGCTGGGCCGGGTCGAGGCGGCGGTGATCTTCGAGGAGCTGTCGCGCGGCGACGTGTCGACGGCCGCCTTCATCTCGATCCACAACATGGCGACCTGGATGATCGACAGCTTCGGCTCGGACGATTTGCGGGCCCGCTATGTGCCGCGTCTGGCGATGATGGAACTGATCGCCAGCTATTGCCTGACCGAGCCGGGCTCAGGCTCGGACGCGGCGGCGATGCGGACGACGGCAACGCGCGACGGCGATCACTTCGTCCTGAACGGGTCTAAGGCCTTCATCTCTGGCGCGGGGACCAGCGACATCTATGTCGTCATGGCGCGGACGGGCGAGGCGGGGCCCAAGGGCATCTCGGCCTTCGTGGTCGAGAAGGAGACGCCGGGCCTGAGCTTCGGCGCGCAGGAAAAGAAGATGGGCTGGAACAACCAGCCTACGGCGGTCGTGTCGTTCGATGACTGCCGCGTGCCGGCCGCCAACCTCCTGGGCAAGGAAGGCGACGGCTTCCGCTACGCCATGATGGGTCTGGACGGCGGGCGGCTGAACATCGCGGCCTGCTCGCTGGGCGGAGCGCGGCTGGCGCTCGAGACGGCCCAGGCCTACGTCGCTACGCGAAAACAGTTCGGCAGGGCATTGAACGAGTTTCAGAACGTCCAGTTCAAGCTCGCCGATATGGCGACCCAGCTGGAGGCGGCGCGACTGATGGTGCTGCGCGGGGCCTGGGCCATCGACACCGGCCATCCCGAGAAGACCAAGTGGTGCGCCATGGCCAAGCGGCTGGCCACCGACGCCTGCTTCCAGATCGCCGACGAGGCGCTGCAGCTGCACGGGGGCTACGGCTACCTGAAGGACTATCCGCTGGAACGGATCGTGCGCGACCTGCGGGTGCACCGCATTCTGGAAGGCACCAACGAGATCATGCGGGTCATCACGGCCCGCGAGATGATGCGCCAATAGGGCGGCGGCCCTCGACGCCGGGGGTCAAAGCCCTGTAAATCCGCCGCAGTTCAGCCGCTCCGAGACCGACCATGCTTGCCCGCATCTATCGCCCCGCCAAGACCGCCATGCAGTCCGGCAAGGCCAAGACCAAGGACTGGCGGCTGGAGTTCGAGCCGGCCTCGGCACGCACCATCGACCCGCTGATGGGCTGGACCAGCTCAACCGATATGAACGGCCAGGTCCGCCTGTCCTTCGAGACCAAGGAGGAGGCGATCGCCTACGCCGAGCGTCACGGCATCGCCTTTCGCCTGCATGAACCGCAGGAACCGCCGGTGATTCTGAAGGCCTACGCCGACAACTTCGCGCCTGGCAGAAAGCAACCCTGGACGCACTAGTAGGTGCGGCTACCGCTCGCGACGCGGTCGCTCGCTGCTTGAGCCGCGCTCTGGGCGGCTAATGCTCGGCGCGCGGCGGCTCGCGGCTTGAGCCGGCGGGTGGTTGCCGCTACCCCCACTTCCCATCAGCGCCCTTAGCTCAGCTGGATAGAGCACCCGCCTTCTAAGCGGACGGTCGCAGGTTCGAATCCTGCAGGGCGCGCCATTTTTCCGAGGAAGCACATGGCCGACATCCGAAACCAGGTTCTCAAAGGTCGGCAGGAACTTGACGGAAACACCTATTACGAATGCGAATTCCGCAATGCCGTCCTGGTGTTCAGGGGTGTTCGGCTGCCCGGGTTCTCAAACTGTCGCTTCACTCAGAGCCGATTCGCCTTCGAGGACAGCGCCGCCATGACCGTGAACTTCCTGCGGGGGATGCTTCAGCCGCAGACCGGCATGCGCGGCTTCGTCACCGGGATGATGCCGGAAATCGAGGGCTAGGCGCGTAGGGCGGCGAAAGCCTGTTCAAGGTCGGCGATCAGGTCGGCGGGGTCCTCCAGCCCGATGTGCAGGCGCAGAAGCGGCCCCTCCAGATTCGGCGCGGCGTTTCGAAACGCGAGTTGGGGGGTCTCATGGGTCGCCAGGCTCTCGAACCCGCCCCAGGAGTAGCCGAGACCGAACAGGGTCAGGGCTTCCAGGAACGCTTCTGCGGCGCGCGCGTCCCCGCCGTTGAGAACCACGCCGAGGATCGAGGCCCCGCCAGTGTAATCGCGGAACCAGATTGGATGGCCCGGATCGCCTGGCAGGGCGGGGTGGAAAACCCGGGCGACGTCTGGACGCGCGGATAGCCATTCGGCCACCTTGAACGCCGATCGGGCCTGCTCGGCATAACGGACGGGCAGGGTCCGCAGGCCCCGGAGTGCCAGCCAGGCGTCGTCAGGTGAAACGCACAGGCCAAGATCTTCGACCGTCGTCCCGATCGCCTTGGCGACGGCGGGGTCGCTGGCGCAGACGGAGCCCAGGAGCAGGTCCGAATGTCCGGCGGCGTATTTGGTGAGGGCCTGGATGCTAACGTCCACACCGTGGGCAAGGGGCTTGAAGGCAAGGCCTGCCGCCCAGGTGTTGTCCATGACGGTCAGGACGTCCTGCGCGCGGGCGGCTGCGGCCAGAGTTGGGACGTCGGTCATCTCGAACGTCAGAGAGGCGGGCGATTCGATAAGGATCAGGCGGGTCCGCTCGGTTCTCAGCGCCATGATGTGCTCGACCGAGGCGTCCGGCGCATGGAAGCGCGTTGTCACGCCCCGAGATGCCAGATGACGAGTGAGGAAGCGCCGCACGGGACCGTAGACGGCGTCTGTCGTGATCACCTCGTCGCCCGGCCTCGTCAGAGCCAGGATCGGCACGGTGACGGCCGAGAGACCCGACGGCGTCAGCCAGCAGTGCTTGGTGCCCTCGAGATCGGCGACCGCTTCTCGCAACGCCGCCTGCGAGGCTGTTCCATCAATTCCATAGACTGGCCCCAGACTGTCGTCGCGCATGTCGGCGACCTGGTCTGACAGCAGGGTCGAAGCCCGCTCGATCGGCGGGCTCACCGGCCGACGCCCCCTGCCGCGCCGCGTGGCCGAGGCGATCAGACGGGTTCGGTCGGAAAGGCGGTCCATTCGGCGCTCCACGGGTTGCGATCCGTCGTCCAAAGGCCTCTATAGCGACCGGGGCGCGAGCCGACGACGCGAGTCGTCGCCAACCGTGACGCGGGACGGATCATGGGTGTGAGTGCAGGTCGGGTTTCGCTTTGGGCCGTGTCGCTGGCCGCCGTCCTGACATTGGCCGCTTGCGGGCGTGACGCAGAGCCGGACGCCCCCGCCGAAACGACAGGTGCGACCCCGGCGACGACATCGACCGAAGCCGTCGAAAGTCCGACGCTTCAGGCCATCCAGCGGCGCGGGCGTCTGAACTGCGGCGTTCATCAGGGGCTCGTGGGCTTCGCCTATACCGACAATCGCGGGCAGTGGCGGGGCTTCGACGCCGACTTCTGTCGGGGGCTGGCCGCCGCCATCTTCGGCGATCCGAACGCGGTGCGCTTCGTGCCCCTGACGGCGGAGAATCGGTTCGAGGCCCTGCAGGACGGCCGCATTGATGTTCTTTGGCGCAACACCTCTTGGACCATGGAGCGCGACACGGGCGGCCAGCTGAGCTTCGCCGGCATCAACTACTACGACGGCCAGGGCTTCCTCGTGCGCCGATCGCTGGACCTGGCCAGCGCTGCCGAACTGAACGGCGCGCGGGTCTGCGTCCAGTCCGGTTCGACCAGCGCGCTGAATGCCGAGGACTACTTCCGCAGCCGGGGCATTGAATACGAAGCCGTGGTCATGCCGACCGAGGAGGCCGCGCGTCAGGCCTATGGCCGCGAGGACTGCGACGCCTTCTCCGCAGACATCTCGGCCCTGGCGGCGGCGCGCACCACGTTGTCGGACCCGGCCCAGCATGTTCTCCTGCCCGAAGTGATCTCCAAAGAGCCGCTGGGGCCGGTCACGCGACGCGGCGACGAGCAGTGGACGGCCATCGTCCGCTGGACCCTGAACGCCCTGATCCTGGCCGAGGAATACGGCGTCACCCGCGCCAACGTCGACGAACAGGTAGAAGGGGCCCGCGACCCGCGCGTGCGCCGTCTGCTGGGCGCGGAAGGCGAGTTCGGCCAACGGCTGGGCCTGCCCGCCACCTGGGCTGCCGATGCCGTGGGCGCGGTCGGGAACTATGGCGAAATCTTCGAGCGGAATCTGGGGGCGCAATCGCCTCTCGACCTCGCGCGCGGTCTGAATGCACAATGGAACGCTCGACCGGACGGCCTGATCTACGGCCTGCCGGTCCGCTGACCACAACGAGCCGACCCGCCAGTCGCGGGTGGCGCCTTCGGGGGATGTATGGACACGACGAAACGCGGCGGGATCCCGCTTCATTGGCTGATGCTGCTGGGCTTCGTGGTCGGACTGGGGGCGGGGCTTTACGTCAACCAGTTCGTCGGGCCTGAGACCCCCTGGGTCCAGTGGCTGACCGAGAACGTGACCGGGCCGGCGGGACAGATCTTCCTGCGGCTGCTGTTCATGCTGGTCATTCCGCTGCTGTTCTCGGCCCTGGTCGTCGGCGTGGCGGAGATGGGCGATCTGAAGTCGCTGGGGCGCGCTGGGTTCAAGACCCTGGCCCTGACCGTCGTCGTCTCGACGATCGCGGTCATCATCGGTCTGGCGCTGGTCAACTACTTCCGGCCGGGCGACGGCGTCGATCCGGCGTTGGCCCAGCGGCTGCTGGCGGAAGGCGCCGACGGTGCCGCCAGCATCGTCGAGAATGCGCCCGAAAGCGTGCAGTTCGGCCAATTCTTCCTTGACCTGATCCCGTCCAACATCTTCACGGCGGCGGCGGACAACCAGATCCTTCCGATCATGATCTTCGCCCTGCTGTTCGGCATCGGCCTGGTCATGGCGCGGGGGCCCAATGTCGAGCACCTGAAAGTCACCATCGAGGGCATCCTCGAGGTGACGATGAAGCTCATCAACATGGTCATCAAGCTGGCGCCCATCGCCATCGCCTGCCTGATGTTCAACCTCGCGGCCTTGTTCGGCTGGGACCTGCTGGTGCGTCTGGCGGCCTTCGTGGGCGTGGCCGTCGGGGCCATGGCGATCCACATGTTCGTGGTCTATCCGCTGGTCGTGATGATCGGGGCGGGCAGGAACCCGCTGTGGTTCTTCAAGGGCGTGCAGCGGCCCATGCTGGTCGCCTTCACCACAGCCTCCTCTAACGCCACGCTTCCGGTGGCGCTGAAGGCGGCGGAGGAGGAGCTGAAGCTTCCCCGCAAGATATCCCGCTTCGTCCTGACGGTCGGAGCCACCGCCAACCAAAACGGCACGGCCCTGTTTGAGGGCGTCACTGTTCTGTTCCTGGCCCAGTTCTTCGGCATCGAGCTGTCGATCACTCAGCAGGTGGTAGTGATGCTGGTCTGCATCCTCGGCGGCGTGGGCACGGCGGGCGTGCCAGCAGGGTCCCTGCCGGTCATCGCCATGATCCTGGTCATGGTCGGGATTCCGCCTGAGGGCATCGGCCTGATCCTGGGCGTCGACCGGTTCCTGGACATGTGCCGCACCGTGCTGAACGTGACCGGCGACCTCGTGTTGGCCACTGTCGTCTCGCGCGGCGAGAAGGACGAGCCGGTCGCGCCGGAGCCTCAGCCGACCGTGGCGAGCGTCGCCTGATCTGTCAGGAGCCGGTGACGACGGGGGTGTCCTCGCGGCTCCCCCATTCGGCCCAGGCCCCGTCGTACAGCGCGCTGTCCTGACCCAGTTCGGCGAGGGCCAGCGTCAGGACGGCTGCCGTCACGCCCGAGCCGCAGCTGGTGATGATCGGCCGGTCGAAGGTCACGCCGGCCTGGCGAAAGCGATCACGCAGAGCGCCAGCGGGCAGGAGGCGCCCTTCAGCGTCCAGTACCGACTTGAACGGCACGTTCAGCGCGCCCGGCATGTGGCCAGATCTCATTCCAGGACGGGGTTCGGCGGCCTCTCCCGAAAAGCGCGCAGCCGGGCGGGCGTCAAGGATCTGGGCGTCGCCGGTCAGGGCGGCCAGCACCATCGGCATGTCGGCCACTGCCCCGCGACGGCGGCCGGGCGTGAAGACGGCGGGCGTCGGCGGCTTCATCGGACCTGAGGCCAGCGACCGGGCCTCGGCGCGCCACTTCGGCAGGCCGCCGTCCAGCACGCGCACGTCTTCGGCCCCCATCAGGCGGAAGGTCCACCAGACCCGGGCGGCGGAGAACAGGCCCTGGGTGTCGTAGACCACGATCTGGTGGCTCGCGGTGATGCCCAGCGCGCCCGCGGCCTGCGCGAAAGCTGCGGCGTCGGGCAGCATGTGCGGCAGATCCGTCGTGTGGTCAGAGACGGCGTCGAGGTCGAAGAAGACCGCGCCTGGAATGCGCATCTGCTCGAATTCGGCGCGGGCGTCGCGGCCATCCAGGTGCCAGCTGGCGTCGACGATGTTCAGGTCCGGCGCGTTCAGTTGGCCAGCGAGGTCTTCGGTCGAGATAAGAAAGGATGCCATGCCCCAGCCTAGCACGACCGGCGGCACGCTGAGACTGGTCCTCGGCGACCAGCTCTCGGACAGTCTTTCCGCGCTCGCCGACCTCGACCCGGCGCGCGACGTCGTCCTGATGGCCGAGGTGCGGGACGAGGCGACCTATGTCCGGCACCACAAGCAGAAGATCGCCCTGATCTTCGCCGCCATGCGCAGCTTCGCGCTGAGGCTGGAGGGGCGAGGTGTGACGGTCCGCTATGTCCGCATCGACGATCCGGCCAATACGCACTCCATCGTCGGCGAGCTCCATCGCGCGCTGGATGACCAGCCGTTCGAGGCCGTGGCGATCACCGAGTGCGGCGAGTGGCGGCTGGCCGAGGCTCTGGTGGCCTTCGCGGGCGTGGCGGCCGTCCCGGTCGATATCCGGCAGGACACCCGCTTCATCTGCTCACACGACCGCTTCCGCCGCTGGGCCTCGGGCAAGAGCCAGCTGCGGATGGAGTTCTTCTATCGCGAGATGAGGAAGGAGACCGGCCTCCTGCTCGACGACGGCCAGCCGGTCGGGGGCCAGTGGAACTACGACGCCGAGAATCGCAAAAAGCTGGCCAAGGGCGTGCGCCCTCCGCACCGCTTGCGCATCGCCCCTAATGAGATCGCCCAGGGGGCCATCGCCGACGTGGCGCGGCTGTTTCCGGAGCACTTCGGCGAGTTGGAAGCGTTCGGCTGGCCCACCACGGCGGAACAAGCCGAAGACATTCTCGCCGACTTCCTGAAGACCGTCCTTCCGAGCTTCGGCGACTGGCAGGATGCGATGGCGCAGGGCGAGCCATGGATGTGGCACAGCCTCATCTCGACCTCGATCAACCTCGGCCTGCTCGATCCGCTTGACGTCTGTCGCCGCGCCGAAGTGGAGTACCGCAAGGGCCGCGCGCCGCTGAACGCGGTGGAGGGTTTCATTCGCCAGATCCTGGGCTGGCGCGAGTTCGTGCGCGGCATCTACTGGCTCAAGGTGCCGGAGTATCGCGAGCGCAACTTCCTCGATGCTGACCGGACCCTGCCGTGGTTCTTCTGGTCGGGTGAGACCGATATGGCCTGCGTCGCCGACACGGTCGCCACAACGAAGCGCAACGCCTACGCCCATCATATCCAGCGGCTGATGGTCACCGGCAATCTGGCCATGCTTCTGGGCGTGCATCCGGACGAGGTCGACGATTGGTACCTGACCGTCTACGCCGACGCCTTTGAGTGGGTGGAGATGCCCAACACCCGGGGCATGGCGACCTTCGCCGACGGCGGCATCGTGGGGTCCAAGCCCTATGCGGCGTCCGGCGCTTACATCGACCGGATGAGCGACTACTGCAGTGGCTGTTGCTATGACGTGAAGGCCAAGGCGGGGGAGGGGGCGTGCCCCTTTAACCGGCTCTACTGGGGCTTTCTGGAGCGGAACCGGGCGCGGCTCAGGGACAACGTGCGGCTGGCCATGCCCTATCGCACGCTGGAAAACTTCGGCCCGGAGAAGCGCAAGGCGCTGCTGTACGAAGCCGAGGCGACGCGCGAGGCGCTGGGCACCGTCAGGCGATGATGCCCCTCAAGCGATGATGTCTGGCAGGATCCGGCTCTCGATCTTCACGATTTCGTCCCGGACGCTCAGCTTCTTGCGCTTCAGCCGCGCGATCAGCAGCTGATCCGGGATCGGCATGTGCGACAGAGCCTCGATGGAGGCGTCGAGATCGGCGTGCTCCAGGCGCAGCAGCTTGACCTGGGCCCGCAGCGCCAGCTCTTCCTCGGTTAGAAAGGGGGTGTCGTCGTTCATGGCGCGTCCCGTGAGGGCGGGCTTATACTCCAGCCCCAATCAGGCCGGAAGACGCTCGGACAGCGCCGCCAGGGCCGGACGCGGCACCACGCGGGTCCAGACGCGGGCGACGGCCACGAGGGCGTCCAGAGTCGCGGTTGGCGAGCCGCCGCTCTCGGGAACCAACGCCTCCAGGTCGGCCATCAAGGCCCGCTCGGCGGCCAGTTCGACGGCCTTGACCTTCTCCCGCAGAGCCTCCCTGCCCGTGTCGCCGATGTCCGGGATGGGCGCCTTCAGCGTGCGCCGGATAGCTCTCAGCGGCCCGACCGCCGCCCCGTCCCACGCGCGGGCCGCGTCGCAAGCCGCTTCGATGGCTTCCTCGTCCAGCGCACGCCCCGTGGCTGCCGTCCACGCCGCCCACAGCAGCAGCGGCACGTTCTGGCCGTGTGTGTCCTGAAGAATTAGACAGGCCTCAGATACGCCCGGCCCGCGATAGGCGGCCAGCGCCCAGTCCCAGAAACCGCTCATTCCGTCTCGGCCGGACCCTTCAGCCCCTCCCACCGCTTCACCGAGCCCCAGTCGAGACCGAAGAGGTCCAGAGCGCGCCCGACCGACTGATCCACCATCTCCGCGATCGATCCAGGCCGCGCGTAGAAGGCCGGCAGGGGCGGAGCGATCGTCGTGCCCATCTCGGCCAGCGCCGTCATGGTGCGCAGGTGGCCCAGATGGAACGGCGTCTCGCGCACCATCAGCACCAGCGGCCGCCGCTCCTTCAGCACCACGTCGGCGGCGCGGGTCAGCAGGGTCGAGGTCACGCCCGTCGCGATCTCGCTCATGGTCCGCACCGAGCAGGGCGCCACGATCATCCCCAGCGTCCGGAACGACCCCGAGGCGATGGTGGCTCCGACGTCGTTCAACCGGTGTACGACGCTGGCTTTCGACGTCAGGTCATCGGGCGACAGATCCGTTTCCTGCGACAGCGTCAGTAGCGCCGCGCGCGTGATCACCAGGTGGCTTTCGACCCCCAGCTCACTCAGCGCGTCCAGCACCCGCGCGCCATAGATCACGCCAGAAGCGCCTGAAATGCCGACGACGAGACGGCGCGGGGTCTGAGCGGCTCCGTTCAAAACTTGGTCCATATTCGGGGGGAGACTGGTCCTGAGGAAGGTCTGTGTCCGGAGGTTTGGATAACGACGTCTTGCGTCACCGAAATGTGATTCCCCAAGACGTCAATCCGGGCGCTCACTACCCTCGTCCCTTAGACATGGAGGCGCAAGCCATGACCATAGAAGCTCGTATCCGCGAACTGGGAAACCGTCACCGCAAACTGGATGAGACCATTCAGCGCGAGTTCGGTCGGCCGTCCGTGGATGAGTTGCAGGTCAGGGAGCTGAAGCGACAGAAGCTCCGGCTCAAGGAGGAGATCACCAGTCTGGAGGCGCGGGCCGGATAGGTCCTCGCTTCCCAAAAGCACACCGACGGCCCCGGAACGATCCGGGGCCGTTTTTCATGGGGCCGTCAGTGATGGCCGCGAGAGGAGAACTGCGCCGCATACGACAACGCCAGCAGGCGGCACGCCGAGGCGAGAGAACGACGCCCTCGCGTCTCGTCGATCCAGGCCAGCAGGCCCGCCTGGCTGAGGCCGCGCTCGGCCGCCACGCGGTCCAGCACCGCCCAGAACTCCGGCTCCAGCGCCACGGAGGTGGCATGGCCAGCGAGGACGACTGAGCGCTTCTTGAGCAAGATCGGGATCCAATGATCGCTTGGCGAGAACGTAGGTTGCGATAGACTATCGGCCTCTCAGCCGGATGTAACCGATGACGATGGACGCCGCCGTCTATCCCGACGATTTCCAGCCGATCGCGCCCCAGCGGTTGCGGCCACTCACGGCGCTGAAGGCGTTCAACCGCCTGATCCGCGACAAGGAGGACACCGCCCAGGTGTTCGAGATCATGCGCGCCCTGACGGGAGATTCCGGCGCGCGGGGCTACAACCGCATGCTCCGGACGGTCGAAGGCGGACGGCAGGCCTTCCTGCGACAGGAGCTGGCGAATCTTCTGGACGATCCCGTGTGGCTGTCGCGGTTCGCCCTCGGCACCGTGGGCGGCGAGTACCGGGCGTTCCGCGAGGCGCGGGGCTTCACCGCCGACGGTCTGGCCGAGACCGCGCGTGAGGTGGCACCCGAGATCGACGCTCCGCATCCGGTCGTCTGGTACTCACGCCGTCTGCGCGACATCCACGACATCTGGCACGTGCTGACCGGCTACGGCACTGATGCGCTGGGCGAGGCCTGCGTGGTCAGCTTCTCCTATGGCCAGACCCGCAACCTCGGCTTCGCCTTCATCGGTTGGGGCGCGGCGCGGGAGATTCAGCGCGAGAACCGGTCCATCCCGGCCCGTCGCGCGGTATGGCAGGCATGGCGGAACGGCCGCGCCGCCCAATGGCTGCCAGCCCTGGACTATGAGGCTCTGTTCGCCGAACCACTGGAAACAGCGCGGGCGCGCCTGGGCATCCGGCCGCCAACGATCTACGCCACCGTGCCTGAGGCAGATAGGACGGCGCTAAAGCTGCGCGCCTGATTTTTGTCGGAAACCCGGCTCGGGGCGATTGCAACGTGCACGGGATCGGCGCAATCGGGGTTAAGCTGTTCTCCTCTCCCGGGTCGTCCCGTGTCGCTTCCGTCCTTCGCCAGACCGTCCGCCGGTACGCTCGCCGTCGCGGGCGTGGTGGTCTGCGCCGTCATCTGGGGCACGACCTGGTACGCCATCACCTGGCAGTTGGGCACGGTCGACCCGGCCGCTTCCCTGACCTGGCGGTTCGGCCTGGCGGCGCTTCTGATCTTCGTCGGATGCGCCGTGACGCGACGGCCTCTGGCGCTGACCCGCGCCCAGCATCTGGCGGCGGTGGGGCAGGGGGCCTTCGTCTTCGCGGTCAGCTATTCCTTCACCTATGCGGCCGAGGAGAACGTCACCTCGGCCATCGTCGCCGTGGTGTTCGCCAGCCTGGCCTTCCTGAATCTGGTGCTGTTCCGCCTCGCCGTCGGCCAGAGGGCCCACCGGGCGGCCTGGATCGGGGCGACGCTTGGCATCTTAGGAGTGGCCGTGCTCTCGGGCGGCGAGGCTCTGGGCGACGGCCTCGACCGACGCGCCCTGGTCGGCATCGGACTGGCCTTCCTGGCGGTGCTGAGCTCCGCTGTCGGCAACTACTTCTCCTGGCGCGGCCAGAAAGCGGGCTCAGCCATCCTGCCCCAGACGGCCTGGGCCATGGCCTATGGCACAGTCATGCTGGCGTTGTTCGGCCTCGCCACCGGCGCGCGCTTCACCATCGACCCCAGCCCCGGCTACGTCATCTCGCTGCTGTATCTGGCCGTATTCGGCTCGGTCATCGCCTTCGTGACCTATTTCGCCGTGGCCAAGGCGAGGGGCTATGCGCTCGCCAGCTACATTTCGGCCCTGACCCCGCCGATCGCCATGCTGGTGTCAGCTGTGTTCGAGGACGCCCGCTTCGGCTGGGCGGCCGCTGTCGGACTAGCGCTCGTTCTGGCCGGGCAGGTGCTCCTGACCCGCGCACCCCGGGCGGATTAGCGAAACCAGCCCTTCTTCTTCGGCTTGGCTTCCATTTCGGTCTTTTCGGCCTCGCGCTGCTCGCGATCCCGGATGGCCTTGGCGCGCTGCAGGGCGATCAAGGCGATCAGGCTGTAGCGGCGCGGATCGGACAAGCCGCTCATGTCAGTCTTCCCGCCTGGACTGGTCCAGCAGCCGCTGGATGCGCGCGCGTTCGATCTCGGCGGCGCTCTTTTCGCCCTTGGTCCGGCCGTGCGCGGCGCGGTTGGCGGCGGCCGTCGCCTTCGCCTCGGCCTTGTCGCGAGCCTTTCTCGCCCGGTTCAGGTTGATGATCTCGCCCATCTCGACCTCGCAACCGCCGGTCCGGCCCGGCGTTCTTCTGTCTCCCCGAACGCAGAGGAGACGCCCCATGGTAGACGCCGGCCTCATCAAGGAACACCACGAAGTCATCGGCTCTGACGGCCATCACGTCGGCCGCGTCGACCATGTGCTGGGCGACCAGATCGAACTGGCCAAGCTCGACCTCGCCGCCGGCTTCAAGCACCACATGATCCCGGTCAGCTGGGTCGACTACATCGACGACGACAAGGTCCGCCTGACCCTGACCGCCGACGAGGCCAAATCGCGCTGGACCGAGAAATACTAGGCGCTCTAGCTTACTGCGAATTCACGGAAAGCCCCGCTGCGAACGGCGAGGCTTCTCCTTATCTTGGAGAGGTCGGCGACCGGTCGACGGGGAGACGAAATCCGTGATCCGCCTGATCCTGAACATCCTCTGGTTCATCTTCGGAGGCTGGATCAGCGGCCTGCTCTGGCTGCTGGGCGGCGCGATCCTGGCCATTACCATCGTCGGCCTGCCCTGGACACGCGCGGCCTGGCGGATCGCCAGCTACTCCTTCTGGCCGTTCGGGCGCGAGGTCGTCTGGGCCGGCGAGGCCGAAGGACAAGGGATTGGCTGTTTCGGTATCGGCCTGAACGTCATCTGGTTCGTCGTCGCCGGCTGGTACATCGCCCTGTCGCATTTGCTGATCGCGGTCGCCGAGTTCATCTCCATCATCGGCATTCCGTTCGCGCTGAAGGACCTGGAGCTCGCCAAACTGGCGCTGGCTCCCGTGGGCGCGACGATCCGGGACAAACCCTGACGGCTCACCCCGGCGAGATCATCCTCTCCGGGCGCACCGCCTCGTCGAACTCGGCGTCGGTCAGATAGCCGCCGCCGACCGCTTCCTGGCGCAGCGTGGTGCCGTTCTTGTGCGCCGTCTTGGCGATCTTGGCGCAGGTGTCATAGCCCAGCTTGCCGTTCAGCGCGGTGACCAGCATCAGGGAGTTGTCCAGCCCGCGCTTGATGTTGTCCTCGCGCGGCTCGATGCCGACAACGCAGTTGTCGGTGAAGCTGACCGCCGCGTCCGCCATCAGGCGCACCGACTGCAGGAAGTTGTAGGCCATGACAGGGTTGAAGACGTTCAGCTCGAAATGCCCCTGGGACCCCGCAAACGTGATCGCCGCGTGGTTGCCGAACACCTGGACGCAGACCTGCGTCAGGGCCTCGCACTGGGTCGGATTGACCTTGCCCGGCATGATCGACGACCCCGGCTCATTCTCCGGCAGGGCCAGTTCGCCCAGGCCTGAACGTGGGCCCGAGCCCAGGAAGCGGATGTCATTGGCGATCTTGAACAGCGACGCGGCGACCGTGTTGATGGCACCGTGGCTCATGACCATGGCGTCGTGGGCGGCCAGCGCCTCGAACTTGTTCGGTGCCGTGGTGAAATTCAGCCCGGTGATCTGGGCGATCTTCTCGGCCACGCCTTCCGCGAAGCCGATCGGCGCGTTCAGGCCGGTGCCGACCGCCGTGCCGCCCTGGGCCAACTGCATCAGATCGGGCAGGGTTTGTTCAATGCGTTCAATGCCCTTTGTCACTTGCTGAACGTAGCCTGAAAACTCCTGGCCCAGTGTCAAGGGCGTCGCGTCCTGGGTGTGGGTACGGCCGATCTTGATGATGCTCTTCCAGGCCTCGGCCTTGTCGTTGAGCGCATTCCTCAGCTTGGCCAGCGCCGGCAGCAGGCGATGCACGACCTCTTCGGCGCAGGCGACGTGCATGGCCGTCGGATAGGTGTCGTTGGACGACTGGCTCATGTTGACGTGGTCGTTGGGGTGGACCGGCTTCTTGGAGCCCATCTCGCCCCCGAGGATCTCGATCGCCCGGTTCGAGATCACCTCATTGGCGTTCATGTTCGACTGGGTGCCCGAGCCCGTCTGCCAGACCACCAGGGGGAAGTGGTCGTTCAGCTTGCCCTCGATGACCTCATCGGCGGCCTGGACGATGGACTTGCCGATCACGGGGTCCAGCCGACCCAGCGCCATATTGGTCTCGGCCGCCGCCCGCTTGACGATGCCGAGCGCCCGCACGATCGGCAGAGGCTGCTTCTCCCAGCCGATCTTGAAGTTCCCCAGCGACCGCTGCGCCTGCGCCCCCCAATAGCGATCGGCGGCGACCTCGATGGGGCCGAAGGTGTCGGTCTCGATGCGGACGTCGGTCATGGCGGTCAGGACTCGCGAAGGCGTGGCGGGAAGATGCGCAGGCGTGTAGCACGGAGCCATGACCGGGCAAGGCGGACGCGCGTGACCTCAGACTGGATCGTGTCGGGAAAGGTGCGCGCGCGCGAGGAGGGCGACGCCGTCGTCGTCATGATCGACGGCCTGACCACCCAGGCCAAATACTACAAGCCGCTGGTCTATGAGTTCTTCCGCAAGGAGTGGCGTGGTGCCCGGCCGTCCTACGGCGACTTTGTCGTCGAGATAACAATGGAACATGTCGGCGAGCCGCCCTCGATGGACCTCGACAATCTCGCCAAGGCCCTGCTGGACGCCATCAAGGGTTATCTGTTCCACGACGACGCCCAGGTGGCGCGACTGCTCGTTGAACGACGCGAGGGCGATCGCGAACGCATCACCATCCGCGCCTTTCCCCGTCAGGCTCCCGGCAGCCCCGGATAGCGTTCAAAGGCCGGAAGCCGGTCCAGATGCGCCATCCAGCCGATTCGCTCCGCCGTCTGGATTTGCCCCTGCAACGGAATGGCGTCGGGATCGTCCAGCGTGGCGCTCTGGATGTCGATCTGGCCGGGGAAGATGACGTCGTTGGTGTAGAACAGGCCGGTCCCGCAGACGCCGCAGAACCCCCGCCGCCCGTGCTCGGAGGAGGCGTACCAGACCGGATCGCCGGTGATCTTGACCCGATCGGCCGGTGCCAGAGCCCAGGCGACGGCGGGTGCTCCGGCGGCCTTCCTGCAATCGATACAGTGGCACAGGGCGTGATGGATCGCCTCGTCGGCGGTCTCGTAGCGGATCGCGCCGCAGTGGCAGCCTCCGGTCAGCATCGTGTTCTCCTTGTCGATGGGCATCGACTATGGCGCGAGGCTGCTGCCACCCTGGTGTCAGGATGAGGGGCGGCTGAATCTCAGGGTCGGCACCAGCAACTGCATGTTGGCTCCGATGAAGACCTGCGGCTCCGAGGCCGGGGTCAGCCCCTCCGCCTCCTCGCGATCCTTGACGCACGACCGCACCGCGTTGCCCAGGGCGATGAAGTCCGTCGCCGCCGGGAGCTCCTGGATCACGCAGCCGTCGAAATAGGGATAGACCGCGTCCTCACTGCATCCGAACGAGGCCCGGTCGCGCCGCGCCGCCGTCAGGATCATGCGGTTGGGACCCGCCAGCGCATCGATGAACGAGCCCGAGAAGCAGGCCGACAGCACCAGCACCGTCGGCCGCTCGCCGCACCAGTTTCGCAGGAGGGTCGCAAGGAGGGTCGGGGTCAGGGTGACGTCCGGCCCAAAGACGATCTGCTCAGGCAGGCCGTGGGAGGTGATGTAGAGGAAGCAGCCGCGCTGGGCCCGCGAGGTCGCCTCTGCGATGCGTCGCACGGCACCTTCGGCCGCCGTGACCGGTCGGGCGTCAGGCCTCAGCGTCACGTCCACCATGTCGGCTCGACTGAAGCCGGCAGCGAGGAACCCGGCCGTCAGGTCGCGACGCGCATTGTCGAAGGCCTGGATCGGCTCGCCTGCGCTGGTTCTCCAGTCTGCGGCGATGATGGCCGAGGCCCAGCCGTCGAAGCGACTCTTGGCCTGAACAGGGCCGGCCGCCAGCAAGACAAGAACGATGACGACGGCTCTGACCAAAGGCGTCTCCGAAATCGATGCCCGGAGGTTAGCGCGGCCGGGGACGACGTGAAGCCTACTTCTTGCGGAACTGATCCAGCGAAACGACCTTGGGGCCATCGTCGCCTGTGGGCGCGGGTTCTGGCCGCTTCGGCGGCGCGGGCAGCTCGGCGACGGTTGGGGCCACGGGCTCGGGGGCCTCGAACTGCAGCAGGAACTGCACGCTCGGGTCGTAGAAGCGGGTGACGGCGTTGTAGGGCACCGTCAGCACCTTGGGCATGCCGCCGAACTTCAACATGACCGAGAACAGATCATGCTCCACCGCCAGGTCCCAGTACTGGTGCTGGAGGACCACGGTCATCTCGTCGGGATACTTGGCCACGACATCCGGAGGCACCGACACGCCCGGCGCGCGGGTCTTGAAGGTGATGTAGAAGTGATGCGCCCCCGGGATGCCCTGCGGGCTGGCGGCGCGTTCCAGGGCGGCGCGGATGACCCCGCGCAGGGCGTCCTGCGCGAGCTTCTCGTACTGCATTTCGTCGATCGGCTGGACGTCGTCGGCCATGAAACCCTCACTGGACGCGACTGATAGCGGCCAAGCACGATGGGCGAAAGATGGCATTTTGCGTGAAAGTGCCGGGGTTCTGTTGCCAGGCCCCCTGACTGGAAGTGGGGGCTTCTGTTGCCAGGCGCCCCCGGGCCCCGCCTGGGGATCTGAACCCCCAGGACTTAAGTGTTCGAAATCAACCGAACCGCATTACGCGGCGAGGCGGACTTCTCCAGCGAAGTTATCGTTCGCAGTTAGAAAATGGCCCGATGCGGTGGGCCAGGACGGGCGAAGGCAATCCTCTTTACACGTCCGTCGATGCTAGTCGGCCCCGCACAGTCCCGCCGATAACGCGGAAGAGATTGGTGGAGCCGCCGGGAATCGCACCCGGGTCCGGTCCGCTTATTACAGGCGCGTTTATCGCCATAGTCGGGACCGAAGCCCCGACCGAACCAATATAGGCGCCAAGGCCCTTGCTTCCAAGTTACGAAACGACGTCTCCTCGTCAGCAGGGGGATCGGCGATGAGCGCGGACGCACGGCTTCAGATCGCGGCGGGGTTCGCCACGGCGAAGGGCCCGCGCGCGGACAATCAGGATTTCGGCGCGGTCCACATCGGCCCGCCCTCGGAACAGGCGCTTCACGGCATGGTCGCCCTGGTCGCCGACGGGGTCAGCGGATCGAAGGCCGGGCGCATCGCCTCGGAACTTGCCGGCCGCACCTTCATCGACGCCTATGTCGACCAGAACCCGCTTAAGGGTGTGGCGGCGGCGGGCGTGGCGGCGCTGTCGGGCTACAATCGCTGGCTCCACGCCAAGGGCCGGTCCGATCCGGAGATGGCGGGGGCGGCCACGACGTTCACGGCGCTGGTCATGCGGGGCCGCGAGGCGACGGTGCTGCACGTCGGCGACAGCCGCGCCTGGCATTTTCGCGACGGCGTCCTGACGCCGCTGACAGAGGATCATGTGCTGGCCCAGCCCGGCCTCAGCCACGTCCTCTATCGCGCCGTCGGCATCGAGCCGGACCTGAGGCTCGACACCCGCGCCGTGACGCTGAAGGCGCACGACCGGCTGCTCCTGACCACCGACGGCGTCCACGGCGTGGTGCCCGAAGCCGACCTGACCCGCCTGCTCGCCCGCCGCGCCTCGCCCCAGGCCGACGCCCAGGCCATCGTCGCGGCGGCGGGGGCGGCCGAGACCCGCGACAACGCCACCGCCATCGTCATCGACGTCATCCGGCCGGGCGCGGTCGATCAGGACGCCATCGGCGCCGAGGCCGCCGGACTGCCCATCCTGCCGGTCCCGGACGCCGGCGACCGCATCGACGGCTTCACGCTGGAGCGGGTGCTGTCGGACGGCAAATACACCCGCGTCTTCGCCGCTCGGGACGGGGAGGGCGGCGACCGCCTGGTCCTGAAGTTCCCCAAGCCCGCCCTCTTGTCCGAGAGCGGCGCGCGCGGCGCCTTCCTGCGCGAGAGCTTCATTGGCCGCCGCATCGACAGCCCCTTCGTCGGCAAGACCCTGAGCCTGGAGCCCGGGCGCCAGAGCGGTCTCTACATCGCCCAGCCGCTCTACGTCGGCCGCACCCTGCATGCGAAGATCGCGGACGAACCGTATGATATTGCGTCGGGCCTCGACGTCGCCATCCGCCTGTCGAAAGGCGTCGCGGCGCTACATCGCCTCGGCGTCGCCCACCGCGACATCAAGCCGGACAATGTCATTCTGGAAGCCGACGGCGGTCTGAAACTGATCGACCTCGGCGTCGCCCGCCTGCCGCGCGTCGAGGAGTTCGCCGAGGCCGAGGCCCCCGGCACCCCCGGCTACAGGGCGCCGGAGATGTTCGCGGGCAACCCCGGCGACGCCCTGACCGACCAGTACGCGCTCGGCGTCACCCTGTACCGCATCTTCACCGGCGACTATCCGTCCGGTCAGGAGACGGAGTTCAGCCGCATCCGCTTCGACCGCCCGACCCGCCCGACCCAGCACCGCCCCGACATGCCGGCCTGGTTGGAGGCCGCCATCCTGCGCGCCCTTTCGGTAGACCCCGCCGACCGCTTCGACAGCGTCGAGGAGCTGATCCACGTCCTGGAAGCCGGCAGCGCCGCCGCCGTCCCACCCCGCCGCGACCTGTCCCTGATGGAGCGCGAGCCCGTCCGCTTCTGGCAGGCGGTCAGCGCGGGGCTGTTTGTGCTGCTGCTGCTGAGCTGGATGCTGCGGTGATGTTGGCGGTTGAGTCCGTTTTTGATCGGTTGTCTTTGTCGCAAACCGACCCCTCGCGAAACTTGTGTTCGGCTGGCTCGCACAGGAAAAGCGAGAATGCATTTGGACAAGCGCGCCTCTGACATTCTGTTGAACACATACTGGTCGTCGAACGGCTGGCGGCGAGACCCGACCGTTGCGCCTGATGACTTCAACTATGCGAAGTCAAAGGGCCTGATGTTTGATCCTGTCCGGCTTTCGCACGATCAAGCTATCCTGGCTGCCCTGAATGCGGCTAGCGCGGTGGGACAGGAGGACGTTGCCAACGCATTTATTGCAAGTCTTGGATCAAGGCGTCTCGACCTTCGGTCCTGCCTCGGAAGCTATGCTGTAGTCCGCCATTTGCGAGAACACAGGATGTCTGCTCGCAACGGTCCAGGCTGTGATTATTGCGGGGAGTATGATCATGACAAAGCCGCTCTCGACCTCAACGTCCTGAGTTTCGAACGGATCAAGTGGGGCGGAGTCCGCCACTCCCAACCCAGTTACATTGCTTTCGATCTCGACACTCTTCGAAAGACCCCGCGACCGTCGCCTAGCGCACGCGATTTCGCCATGCTCAAATTGATCCTCCATGTAGCCGCGTCCATGCCGCCTGCTGCGCGGCTGAGTGACTTGGATAAAGCGTTGGCGAAAGTCCTGCCATCAAACAGCGCGGAGCGCAGGGTTCTGATCGGAATCCTAGGTTACGCCGGGATTATCACCGATCCCACACGATCTGATTTCCGACAGCGATTCGTACCTTGTGAAGAGCGCGAGCAAACGCCGTGGCACAAGGATGATTGGCCCTACCCCGTCCAGTGGTGGACTGGTTCGCACGGAGTTCAAATGGCTGCCATAACCGATTGGTTTCCGCGATTGGCGGACTTCTAAAGCCAATCTTCGCGATCTCAGGGAAAATCCGCTCCCCACCCATCGCAGACCTCGACCTAGTCCGCTCTCTGGGCCGCTCGCTCCCAATCCCCGCACTGATTCCTGAACCAGGTCAGCTGGCGTTTGGCGTAGTTGCGCGTGGCCTGCTTCATCGACTCCGTGGCGTCCGCCAGCGTCGTCTCGCCCGCCAGATAGGCCGCGAGCTCCCGCACCCCCACGGCCTTCATGGCGGGCAGAGCCGGGTCCAGTCCACGCGCCATCAGAGCCCGAACCTCGTCCAGCGCCCCCGCCGCGATCATCGCATCCACCCGCGCGTCGCAGGCCGCATAGAGCGCCGCCCGCTCCGGCTCGATCACCAGCCGCTCATAGGTCCCCGGCGCCAGCAATGGCCGGGTCGCGGCGCGCCAGTCCGACAATGAGCGCCCCGTAGCGCGTGCGACGGCATAGGCGCGGGTCAGGCGCTGGCGGTCGCCGCTCTCGATGGCGGCCTCGGCTGGGGGATCGAACGTCGCCAGACGCAGCCGGAAGGCCGTCTCTCCCTCGGTGTCGTAAAGCGCCAGCGCCTCTTCGCGCGCTTCCGGCGGGACATCAGGTATGTCCGCCAACCCCTTCGTCAGGGCTGAGAAATAGAGCCCCGTCCCGCCGACCAGCAACGCCGGCTGCCCCATGGTCTTCAGCTCGGCCAGCAGCGGCATCACCGCCCGCGTCCACCGCCCGACCGACCAGGCCTCCGCCGCATCGGCGACGCCATACAGGTAATGCGGCGCCCGCGCCTCCTCCTCCGCCGACGGCCGCGCCGACAGGATGCGCAGATCCGCGTACAGCTGCTGGCTGTCCGCGTTGATGATGGCGGCCCCGGTCGCCTCGGCCATCTCCAGCGCGCGCCGCGACTTGCCGGAGGCGGTCGGGCCGGCGATCAACGTGATGGGGGCGGTGCGGGGCACGGAACGCTCGCTTGCGGCTGGCTCTGCGGATAGAACGCGCGTCCCCGCCTCGCAACTACGCCGGAGTCTCCGCTTGATCGACCGCGCCGCCGTCGAAGCCGTCCTGGACGCCATTCCTGATCCCGCGACTGGCCACGGGCTGATCGAGGCCGGCGTCGCCAAGGGCCTGACAGTGGCCACCGACCGCGCGGGCTTCGTCATCGAGGTGCCCGCCGCCGCCGTCGCCGCCTACGCCCCCGTCCGCGACGCCGCCGAGGCCGCGCTGAAGGCCATGCCCGGCATGGCTCGCGTTTCTGTCGTCCTGACGGCCGAGGCCGCGCCGCCCGCCCGCAAGGCCTCCCTGTCGAAGGAAGCCGTCGACCAGACCCGCCCCCGCGCCCCGGTCCCCACCGAACGCCCGGCCCACGTCCGCCGCGTGCTGGCCATCGCCAGCGGCAAGGGTGGAGTGGGCAAGTCGACGGTGTCGGTGAACCTCGCCGCCGCCTTCGCTCGCGCGGGCCTGTCGACCGGAGTCCTCGACGCCGATGTCCATGGCCCCAGCCTGCCGACCATGCTGAGCCTATCCGGCAAGCCCGACTATCGCGACGGCATGATGGAGCCGCATCTCGCCCACGGCCTGAAGGCCATGTCCGTCGGTCTGCTGACCAGGGCCGAGGACGCCATGGTCTGGCGCGGCCCGATGGCGTCCCAGGCCCTGACCCAGATGCTGACCCAGACACGCTGGGGGACGGCAGACGCGCCGCTCGACATCCTCGTCGTCGACCTGCCGCCCGGCACCGGCGACGTGCAACTGACCCTGATCCAGAAGACGCCTCTGGATGGCGCGGTCATCGTCTCGACCCCGCAGGAGGTCGCTTTGGCCGACGCGCGGCGCGCCCACACCCTGTTCCAGCGCGTCAACGTGCCCACGCTCGGCCTGATCGAGAACATGTCCGGCGACGTCTTCGGCCGGGGAGGGGGGGCGGCTGAGGCCGGACGGCTCGGTGTCGACGACCTCGGCGATCTGCCGCTGGACGCCTCGGTGCGTCAGGCTTGCGACGCGGGCGCGCCCTTGCGGACCGGCGAGATCGCGGCCCGGTTCGACCGGATCGCCGGCACGCTAAGGACGAAGCTGGGGCTCTAGCCACCGCAGCCTCGTCGTCGTTCGCGGATCGCGCGGAAAAACTCGCGCTGTGGCGGGTTTTCAAACGCAACGTGATGGGCCACCTTCGCCGTACTTTCCGCCCCGAGGATTTCCATGAGCGTCGAGACCCTTTTCCGCCCCTTCACGATCAAGGGCCTGACCTTGCCCAATCGCATCGTCATGGCCCCCATGACCCGATCGTTCAGCCCGGGCGGCATCCCGACCTCCGACGTCGCGGCCTATTATCGTCGCCGCGCCGAGGGGCAGGTGGGTCTGATCATCACCGAGGGCACGGTCGTCGAACGCCCCGCCGCCCGCAACGACGCCAATGTGCCCGTCTTCCACGGCGAAGCCCTGCCGCAATGGAAGACGGTGGTGGACGAGGTTCACGCCGCCGGCGGCCTGATCGCGCCCCAGATCTGGCACGTCGGCGCTGCGCGCGGGCAGGGAGCCGAATGGCAGCCTCTGGGGCAGGTTGACAGCCCGTCGGGCCTCGTCGCGCCCGGCAAGCAGAAGTACGAGCCGATGACCGAGGAGGACATCGCCGACACCCTCGCCGCCTTCGGCAAGTCCGCCCGGGCGGCGCGCGACCTGGGCTTCGACGCGGCAGAGATCCATTCCGCCCACGGCTATCTGATCGACCAGTTCTACTGGGCCGGGCTGAACGCGCGAGACGACCGCTGGGGCGGCCCCACGATCGCGGAGCGCGCCCGCTTCGGCGTCGAGGTGGTCAAGGCGGTGCGTGAGGGCCTGGGTCCCGACCTGCCGCTGATCATCCGCCTGTCCCAGTGGAAGCAGCAGGATTTCACCGCGAAGATCGCCCTCAACCCCGACGAAATGGCGGAGTGGCTCATGCCCCTGTCGGACGCGGGCGTGGACGTCTTCCATTGCTCGCAGCGCCGCTTCTGGGAGCCGGAGTTCGAAGGCTCGGACCTGAACTTCGCCGGCTGGGCCAAGACGATCACGGGCAAGCCGACCATCAGCGTCGGCTCCGTCGGCCTGGATGGAGAGTTCATCGCCGCGTTCGGCGGGGCGGGGTCGCAGCCCGCCTCGCTCGACGGCCTGATCGCCCGCATGGAGCGCGAGGAGTTCGACCTGATCGCCGTCGGCCGCGCGCTTCTGTCCGATCCAAATTGGGTCCTGAAGATCAAGGAGGGCCGCCAGAATGAACTGAAGGCCTTCTCGCGGGGCGACATGGCGGTCCTGCACTGAGCGCGTTGGCATTGACGCGGCGATCACGCACCTCGTGCCGCGCCAGCCGACGCACTAGAGTGGCCACATGACCGTCACGGGCGTTCTCCTTTCCACCTTCTGGCTCAGCCTGATCATCGGCGCGCGCTATCTGGTGATCGCGGGCGGTGTCTGGTGGGCCGTATGGGGCAGGGCAGCGGGCGTCGGCACGCGCCTGAACCGGGAGCGACCCTCGCGTCGGCTGGTGCTGCACGAGATCAAGTTTTCCCTGCTGTCGACGCCGATCTACGCCTTTCCAACAGCGATTGCGCTTGAGGCCTGGAAAGCGGGCGGCACCATGATCTACGTCGATCCGCTCGCGTATCCGCTGTGGTGGCTGCCGGTCAGCTTCCTCGTGCTGCTGATCATTCAGGACACCCATTACTACTGGACCCATCGGCTGCTGCACGATCGGCGGCTGTTCGGCTGGGCGCATGCGGCGCATCACCGGGCGAGGGATCCCAGCCCCTTCGCCAGCTTCGCCTTCGACCCGGCCGAGGCCGCGATGACGGCCTGGCTTCTGCCGATGCTGGCCTTCGTCATGCCGCTCAACATCTGGATGCTGGCGCTGCTGCTGGCCGTCATGACTGCGACGGCCGTCATGAATCACTGTGGCTGGGAGATGTGGCCCCAGAGCTGGGTGCGCGGGCGCGTGGGCTCACAGTTCATCACAGCGACCCACCACAGTCGTCACCACACGCACATGAAGACCAACTTCGGCCTGTACTTTCGGTTCTGGGATCGCGTCTGCGGCACCGACGCGATGTCGACCGTGGGGGAGAAAAGGTCCGAAGCGACCTGACTCTGGTTCGGTCAGACATTTCGCCTAAGATATATTATGAGAAATGCGGGCTATGACCCGGCTCACAGTCTGATGCGGAAATGATAGCCAAGCCGCTCAAATCCTTCCCGATCATAGAAGCGATGGGCCTCGGTGCGCGCCAGCCCGGAATCCAGATGAACTTCCGTTCGGCCTTCGGCTCGAGCTTGTGCCTTCACATGATCCACCAAAGCTTTGCCGAACCCTGCGGATCGCTCGGCCTCCATGACGACCAGATCGTCGATCTGCAGGATACGGCCGCAGTACAGCAGCTCCATGGGCCGCACGCCTGCGACACCGACCACGGCCCCGTCACGCATGGCCGCGAAAACTCTGAAGCCGTCGGTCATACGCATCCGCCCGACCATGGCGATATAGTCGGCTTCGCTCAGATGAGGTCTCAACTGCGCCATCACCGGCCAGGTCTGCGCCAGGCCGCCGTCGTCGATCTCTTCGATCTGCAAGGCGCTCATGCTGGCTCCAGCGCCAGCGTGGCCGACCAGCCGTCGTAGGCGACCTCGACGCCCGCCGGAGTCAGGGCCGCCAGCGCGTTGTAGTCCAGATCGATGTGCAGATTGGTCAGCACGGCTCGCTCCACGCCAGCCGCCGCGATCCACGCCAGCGCCTGATCGACGTTGGCGTGCGTCGGATGCCGGGTCCAGCGCAAGGCGTCGATGATCCAGAGCGCCGAACCCCGCACGGCCGCGATCGCCGCCTCATCCAGATCGGAGATGTCGCTCGAATAGCTGACCGGCCCCAGACGATAGCCGACGGAGCGGATCGGCCCGTGCGCTTGATCGAAGGTCACGACCGGGATCGCGCCGCCCGGACCCTCGATCGCCCAGGCCACGCCATGTGGCGGCAGATCGTGCGCCTCGACGATGGCCGGATAGCCCTCCTTGGACTCGAAGATGTAGTCAAAACGCGTTGTAAGCGCTGACTTTGTCGTCCAATCCATCCAGGCTGGCACGCGTTTTCGTCTGCGCAACGCGAACGTCCGCAGATCGTCGATACCGTGGGTCTGGTCGGCGTGGTCGTGGGTGTAGAGAACGGCGTCCACCCGCGTCGCCTTTGCCGCCAGCATCTGCTCACGCAGGTCCGGCGAGGTATCGATCAAGACCGCCGTCTCGCCCTCGGGGCCGTGCCGTCGCGCCAGCATGGAGCACCGGGTGCGCCGGTTCTTCGATTCGTCCGGATCGCACGCGCCCCAGTCGCCGTCCCCTCGCGGGACCCCGCCTGATGAGCCGCATCCCAGGATGGTGACCTCCAGGTCCCTGCTCACGCTCCCTCCGGTCGCGGAATGCGATCGAACAGGGCGAAGAAGGCGTCCGTCGTCCTCGCCTCCGCCTCCTTCCGGCTCCAGCCCCGGATGTCGGCCAGGGCCTGCAGCACATGGCCGATGTAGGCTGGCTCATTCCGACGCCCCCGATGCGGCACGGGTGCCAGATACGGGCAGTCCGTCTCGACGATGATCCGGTCGGCGGGCATGGCGCGGATCACGGTCCGTACGTCTTCCGCAGCCTTGAAGGTGGCGATGCCGGACACGGAGAACCAGGCACCCATTTCAGCAGCTTGTTCAGCGAGTTCTGCCCCGCTTGTGTAGCAGTGCATCAGGAAACGGAACGGGCCCTCCACCGCTTCTTCCCTCAGGATCGCCCCCATGCGGTCGTCGGCTTCGCGCGTGTGCACCACCAGCGGCAGCCCCGTGCGGCGAGCGGCGGCGATGTGGGTCCGGAACACCGTCTCCTGCTGGTCACGCGGACTGAGGTCGTAGTGGAAATCCAGACCGCACTCCCCGATGCCGACCACGCGCGGCCGCTGGGCTAGGTCGATCAGTACCTCAGGCGTCACATGAAGATGGTCCTTGGCCTCATGCGGATGGACTCCGACCGTGCACCAGATGTCCGGATGGCTCAGGGCCAGCCCGTGCGTCGCCTCGAAGGTCGACAGCTTGTCGGAGATCTCCACCAACATCCCGACGCCGGCCTCGCGTGCCCGGGTAATGACGGCGTCGCGGTCGTCGTCGAATTGCGGCGCGTGCAGGTTCACGTGGCTATCGATCAGCATCGGGCGGCCCTGTTGCGCGTTCGCTTCAGGTCGGCAAGCGCGGCGGCCAGCAGGTCGGCGCGATCAAGGTTCACGGCCGCCGCCCGCTCCGGCAGGTCGGTCAACCGGCCCCAGAGCTCGGACCAGGCTTCTCCCCTGCCCCCGGCCGCCAGCGCCCGGTCGCGTATGGCCGCGGCCAGGCGGTCCATCAGCGCCTCGAACCGCACCTGCCCCTCAGCGCCCCGAAAGCCGTCGGCGACGGACAGCGCCTCGGCGGCGTCGATCTGGCCCTCATCCACCCAGCGGCGGGCCAAGGCGTCCAGCGCCAGGCTGGTGCTTGACGCCAAGGCCAGCGCCGCGCCCGGCGACCCGCGCGCCATGTCCGCGATCCGCTCAGCCTCGGCGGTGTCCAGTTCGGTCTGGCGCGCGACCAGACGGGCGATCTCCCCTCGCTCCAGCGCCGGAAACGTCAGCCGCCGGCACCGCGAGCGGATGGTGGCCAGCAGCCGGCCTGGTCCATGTGTGACCAGCAACAGCACGCCCCGCTCCGGCGGCTCTTCAAGAACCTTGAGCAAGGCGTTGGCGGCATTGATGTTCAGGTCGTCGGCAGCGTCAATGATGGCGACGCGATACGGTGCCTGCGACGGGCTCTTGGAGAAGAACTCCGGCAGGTCGCGCGCCTGATCGACCGAGATCGACTTCTTGGTCTTTCCGCCCTCGACCAGCCGCTCCAGCACCAGAAGGTCCGGATGAGACTGCGCCGAGACCAGCTGGCTGACCGGATCACCCGGTGCCGCTCCGAGCGGGCCGCGCGAGGCGTCATGCCGCGCCCCCAGCAGCGTCCGCGCCGCGCGATAGGCGAAGGTGGCCTTGCCGATGCCCTCCGGCCCGCACAGCAGCCAGGCGTGATGCAGCCGTCCCCGCTCGCGCGCGTCGACGAAGGCCCGCTCGGCGGCCTCGGACGGAACGAGGTCAAAGCGGTCGCGCGGATGGGTCACAGCAACGGCTCCACCGCCGCCCACACCCGTTCGGCGACGACGTCTGGATCACCGCTCGCGTCGATCAGCCGGCAACGGTCCGGGTTGGCGTCAGCCACCGCGCGGAACCCGTCGCGCAGCCGGGCGTGGAAGGCCGCGCCCTTGGATTCGAACCGCGTCTCGGCCGCCCCACGCCCCAGCGCCCGCTCCAGCCCGACCTCGAACGGCAGGTCGAACACCAGCGTCAGGTCCGGCTGATGGCCCCCGACCACCCCCCGCTCCATCGCCGCGACGAGATCTAGGTCCGCCCCGCCCGCCAGTCCCTGATAGACCCGGCTGGAGTCGGCGAAGCGGTCACACACGACCCACCGACCGGCCTGGAGCGCCGGCGTGATGGTCCGCTCCAGATGATCGGATCGCGCGGCGTACATCAGCAGCAGCTCCGTCCGTGCCGACCAGCGCTCCGCCGCGCCGGAAACCACCAGAGCCCGGATGTCCTCGGCCCCGGGGGATCCGCCGGGCTCTCGCGTTCGCACGACGTCCAGCCCGCGCGCCTGCAGCCGCGCGACCAGCCGCGCCGCCTGGGTGGATTTGCCGGTCCCCTCCCCGCCTTCGAATGTGATGAACCTGCCGCGAGTCACGCCGGCACAATGGCGGGGCCAGGCCACGGGGCCAAGGCCGCGCCGCTCGGAAAGTGGGGATCAGCCCGAGGGAATCAGTCGAGCGGCGGCAAACCCTTGCGCCAGAGTCTCCTGTCTGGCCCGCTCGGCCGCGTTAACGTCGGGCCAGGGCCCGGTGATCACGCGAAACATCGCGCCATTCGTCGCCGCCTGCACTTGGGCCGGCTGACCCAGACGGTCAGCCGTCGCCCGCGCCAACTGTGGGTCCGTAAACGCCGCAACCTCGATCCAGTAGGTCTGGCGAGGGTCAAGCGCAGAAGCCGAAGGAAGGACCACTGGCGCGGACGCCTCGGCGACCTGCAGTCTCTGGCCACCGCCCAGACGCGGCGCGCGACCCAGATAGCGCACGCGCACCTCGCCCACGCCGCGACCGAGCAGATCCAGCGCCTCGGCTGCCCCGCGCGACAGGTCAATGATTCGCCCATCCACGAACGGCCCCCGGTCGTTGACGCGCAGGACCACACGCCGACCATTGGCCAGGTTCGTGACCTCCACCAGCCCTGGCAGGGGCAGCGTCTTGTGGGCCGCCGTGAGGGCATGCATGTCGAACCGCTCGCCGGTCGCCGTTGGCCGGCCGTGGAACTGCTCGCCATACCAGGACGCCAGGCCCGTCTCGTCGTAGTTCGGCTGCTCCTCAGGCCGATACCAACGTCCGCGGATCTGATAGGGCCGCATCGTTCCCGAAACGATCGGCGCGGGATCGGTCACTTCTGGAACAGCCGCCCTATCCCCCCGGCGTGCGGCCGACGGGCCTGTGGCGCACGCGGCTACACCCGCCAACAGACCAGCGACGGCAACGATCCTGAAGGCGCGCCTGGCGAACATGGGCAGCGAAAACATGTCGCCAAGATCGCCGCCGCGATTTCCCTTTTGGTTAACGCCGCATCCGCTGCTATCCCCTGCCCCGCCGGACAGGTGGCCGAGTGGTTTAAGGCAGCGGTCTTGAAAACCGCCGTAGGTGGAAGCCTACCGTGGGTTCGAATCCCACCCTGTCCGCCACCGTTCTTACCCGAAGCTGGCGGGTCCCTGATACCAGCGAAATACCCTCGACATTACCGCGACATGCCCGGAACCGGAGACGCATTCGCGGTCTCTGCGGTCGCTCGTCCGTCCCTGATCCAGCCAATACCCTGGCTTCGTCTCTGCTGAGCGCGAGACGGGTCCCTTTCCCGTGACCGGCCGCGATCCCTGATAACAGGGAAGTACTGGGAAAACTTCCATCGTTGATCGATTTCGACATGACGCCGCGACCCGCAAACCCCCGCCCCTGCTGGGTTCAGCGTTCCTGGCGCATTGGATTTCCCGTAAACCGAACAGGGAATACTCCCCGCGCTTGCAGGGAATATCCTTGGGTGATCAGGGAACGGGTTCGCCTGGAACAGGCAACCCTTTAGGCGGCGTAGAGACGCCGCTGCTCAGTCCAGTCGAGCGGCAACTCGGCCCGCGTGACCGCTTCCAGCGTCAGACCCACCGGCTGCCGGCCATCGAGGATGGCGGCCTTCAGATCGGGGGCGAGGAAGGCGGGCCTGATCATGCGTCGGACAAAAGCGCCGGACACGCCCTCGGCCTCGGCGATCTGGTTGATGCTGTCGATCTCGCCGGCGAACAGTCGACGCTTCCACGCTTCGGCACGGATCAATGCTGCGGCCATGACCTGATCGATCCGGGTCGAAGCGATAGCCGGTGAGCCCTCCGGCCCGACAGCGACCATGGTTCCACCCCGGCGAACGAGACGGACCTTGATCTCCGTCATGGGCACGTCGCCGCGTCGCTCCAGGCGATCGATGCCAACGCGGCTCTCCGGGATCAGATCGCGCGCGGCGATCTTGAGGCGCTCCTCGTCGAACCTGATGATCACGGCGTCCGCAGCCACCTCGATGCGTTCGATGACGTCACGGACAGTGGTCCAGTCGGGCGTGACTGATGCGCTGTCGATGATCCGCAGCTCGCCCAGACGCCGCGCAACGAGGTCTTCGAGCAGCGGTGCCGAGACGCGCGAGACTGCGCCGGCCTTGTCGGGCCGCCCGGTCGTGAGCGCTGTAGAGACATAGTAGTGGTAGCTGGGCTTGTTCGGCTTGGTCGCCTTGACCGGAGACATCGGGTTGCCAGCGGAATCGAACAGCAATCCCATCAGCGGCGCGCCCTTGTGGGGACGGCGGGCTTCTCCGGGCAGGCGCGTTTTGCGATCGTTCTCGTCGAGGCGAGCCTGGACGGCATCGAAGGTCTCGCGGTCGATGATAGCCGGATGCTGGCCAGGATAGCTCCTGGTCTTGTGGGGGATCTCTCCGACGTAGGTGCGGTTGCGCAGCATATGGAACAGCGCGCCGCGGTCCATCGGCCGGCCGCCGGTCTCAACTCCGGCCTTGGTCGTCCGGCGTTTTGACACAACCCCAGCCATGGTCAGTTCCTGGTGTACCTGATGAACCGAGCCGGTCTCGAGGTAGCGGCGGAAAATCCCGCGCACCGTCTCAGCCTCTGTCGGATTGATGACCAGGGTTCGCCCCGACGCCTCGTATCCGAGGGGCACTCCACCCCCCATCCACATACCGAGCTTCTTGGAGGCAGCGATCTTGTCTCGAATCCGCTCACCGGTCACCTCGCGCTCGAACTGGGCGAAGGACAGAAGGACGTTCAGGGTCAGCCGGCCCATGGAGGTCGTGGTGTTGAAGGCCTGGGTCACGCTGACGAAGCTGGCACCAGCCTTATCCAGGACATCGACGATCCTGGAGAAGTCGGTCAGGGCGCGGGTCAGGCGGTCGACCTTGTAGACCACCACCACATCAATCAGGCCTGAGGCTACATCCGCCATCAGCCGCTTCAACGCTGGTCGCTCCATGTTGCCGCCGCTGAACCCGCCATCGTCATAGACCTCGGGAAGCAGCGTCCAGCCCTCGCCAGCCTGGGAGAGGACATAGGCGGCGCAGGCGTCGCGCTGCGCGTGGAGCGAGTTGTAGTCCTGCTCCAGGCCCTCTTCGGTGCTCTTGCGGGTATAGATGGCGCAGCGAATGGGACGGCCGGCGGGCTTCATGCGGCTTCCGTTTCCCTGAGGCCGAAGAACCGAGGTCCGTTCCATCGGACGCCAGTGATCAGCCTGGCCACCTTGGAGAGGCTGGCGTGCTTTTCGCCATTCCAGATGAAGCCGTCATGGACCACCTCGACCTCGTGGCGTCGTCCCTGCCACTCCCGGATGAGCGTGGAGCCGGGCTTGAATGCGGCGGTGCGCACCTTGGGCTTATGGCCCATGCGATGCCTGGAGGCCGCGCTGGTCAGGCGGCGGTCGGGACTGACGGTGCCTTGGCCGGAAGCATTCATCTGCAGCGCCTCGGCCACCGCGCGGCGCAGGATGTCCGGGGAGCGGACCGGGGGCGGCTCACCGAGCCGCTCCCTCCACACCGCGCGAAGCGCATCGACGTCCATGGCTGTGAGGCTGACCAGCGTTTCGCGCAAGTCACTCATGACCGCGACGCCTCGGCGGGCTCGGCAGCCTGGGCGATACGCCAGACCCGCC
>NZ_LJHU01000059.1 GCF_001295975.1 Brevundimonas sp. AAP58
CCCGCCGTGATCTCGGTGACGTCGGCGGGGATGTTGGCCACCGTCCAGTGCCAGAAGCCCGAGCCGGTCGGGGCGTCCGGGTCATAGCAGGTGATGGCGAACGACTTCGTCCCCTCCGGCGCGCCGGACCATTTCAGGTGCGGGGAGCGGTTGCCGTGGGCGTAGACCTGCGCGTCAGGCAGGGTCTCGCCGTCGGCGAAGTCGTTGGAGGTGACGGTGAAGGCCATGAGCGTGATCCATCCTGAGAGGCGGTTTCTTCAATCTAACGTGAGCTCGTGGGGCGTGTTCAGTTCTGACGTCAAGATATGCTTTTCTGCCAGCGCTGCAGTTCGGAGGCGACGTGCCGGCATCCCTCGTCCATTTCAGTTCGGGTGAACAGGTCCGGCAAGCTGCACGTTTCCGTCGCACCCTGTTCGCCGCCTCTGGCAACCTCGATGAGGCGACCCGGACCGCCGACGAAGCCTTCGACGCCAGCCCCAACTGCATCATCGTCGGCGTGCGCCATGCAGGTGAGATTCACGGCATGATGCGCATCCATGTCGCGGGACGAGACATTCGGCATTCACCGGCGCGAAGCGTTTTCTCCGACGTGATCGATCCGCTGCTCGACAGTGGCTTTCGGGTGGTCGACTCAAGCGGATTCTGCGTTCGAGAGGACCGTGCGGCTGAGCTGATGCGAACCGCGACCCGGCTGCTGGCCGCATCGATCCACATCGCCCGGCGGGTCGCTCCCTCACGCATGGTCGCCACCGCGCGTGGCCGTCACGACCTCTTCTATCGCCAGGTGCTGGGCGGAACGCTCGCGTGCGGGCCGCGGGTCTATCCCGGTCGCGTTCACCCGCTGGCGCTCTATCTCCGACGGACAGAGGACATGATCGACTGGCTGAACACCAGGCAGGGCAGGCGCTTCGATCTCGACCACGCGGATCGCACGATTGTCGATCGGGCCTTGGAGACCATCATGGACAGCATCGGATCGAACCCGTGACCCAGGACGTCGAGGTCGCCCCGCCCCGCACCCTCCAGATGGCCGGTGGCTTCATTCGCCATGTGGAATCGTGGATCGCCAGGGCTTCTCCCCATGGCGACGGTCCCTTCTTCGATCCAGAAGAGTTTCCGTGGACCGCCGCAGTCGAGGACGTCACCCCTCACATTCTGGGTGAGTTACGAGAGCTCATGCTGCGGCTGGATGAGGTTCCGGGATTCGAGGTTGTCTCCCGCGATCAGGAGAAGCTGACGAACGACGGCCGATGGAAGACCTACTTCTTCCGCGGCTACGGACTGGACTTTCCGGAGAACTGCCGCGCCTGTCCGGCGACCTGGGAAGCGCTTCAGCGCATTCCGGGGATGACCACGGCCTTTTTCTCCATACTGGAGCCGCGCAAGCGGATTCCCTCGCATAGGGGCCCTTACAAAGGCGTGCTGAGATATCATCTGGGGCTGGTCGTGCCTGAGGACGAGACCCAGGCGTGGCTGGATGTCGATGGAGAACGGCGAAGCTGGAGCGTCGGTCGCAGCCTGATCTTCGACGACAGCTTTGTTCACAGCGCCGCCAACGACTCGGATCAACTCAGGGTCGTCCTGTTCGTGGACTTCATTCGACCCCTGCCGTTTCCGTTGTCGGGGGTGAACAGGCTGGTGCTCGACCTGATCAGCCGCTCACCGTATGTCCGCGAGGCCAAGGAGAACTATGATCGTTGGCGAGACAGCCGCGCTGCGGCCAAAGCTCAGTCGACCTCGATCCGGTAGCTCTCGATCACCGTGTTGGCGAGCAGCGTCTCGCACATCTTCTTGGCCTCGGCGGCGGGGTCCTCGGCGCCGTCGAGGTCGAACTCGATCAGCTTGCCGACGCGGGCGTTCGACACCCCGGCCCAGCCAAGGCCCTGCAGCGCGCCTTCGACGGCCTTGCCCTGCACGTCCAGAACACCGGGCTTGAGGAAGACGTGAACCTTGACCTTGGCCATCAGTGCAGTCCCCCCTGAATCACGGTCGGCATGTCCTTCATGATGCCGAGGCGACGCGCCACCTCGGCGTAGCTTTCGATCACGTTGCCCAGGTCGCGGCGGAAGCGGTCCTTGTCCAGCTTCTCGCCGGTGGATGAGTCCCACAGGCGGCAGCTGTCCGGGCTGATCTCGTCGGCCAGGATGATGCGCGCGAAGTCGTTTTCCCAGACCCGACCGAACTCGATTTTGAAGTCCACGAGTGTGATGCCGACCGCGCCGAACATGCCCGACAGATAGTCGTTGACCCGCAGCGTCATGGCCAGGATGTCGTCGATCTCCTGGGTGCTCGCCCAGTTGAAGGCCGTGATGTGCTCCTCGGTGACCATCGGGTCGTTGAGCTCGTCCTTCTTGTAGTAGAACTCGATGATGGAGCGGGGCAGCGGCGTGCCCTCCTCGATGCCCAGGCGCTGGCTCAGCGAGCCGGCGACGATGTTGCGGCAGACGACCTCCAGCGGGATGATCTCGACCTCGCGGATCAGCTGTTCGCGCAGGTTCAACCGCTTGATGAAGTGGTTGGTCACCCCGATGCCATTCAGACGCATCATGATGAACTCGCTGATCTTGTTGTTCAGCACGCCCTTGCCCTCCAGCGTCGCCCGCTTCTGGGCGTTGAAGGCGGTGGCGTCGTCCTTGAAGTACTGGATCAGGGTGCCGGGCTCGGGGCCCTCGTAGAGGATCTTGGCCTTGCCTTCGTAGATCTTCTTGCGCTTGGGGGTCATCATGTCGGTCCTTGACCGGGCCTCTCTGGGCGTCGCCGAAAACGAAAATCGCGCGGCCAGAGGGTTCGTCTGGGCGGCGCGATCCGGTCTCGAGCTGAGCGGGGAATGTTTCGCGCCCGCCTTAGCTGAAATCGCCCTGCGACACAAACGCCGACCCGGAGCGAGACCGCTGCGCCACACCGGGCTTGATCCGTGCACGACCGTCCGGCTGCGAGCCGTTATCCATTGCCTTGGAGCCGACGGGGGATATAGACGACGGCCGCTGGCCCGTTCGCGGTCGGCCCGAGGAGCCACGACCACGCATGACGACCTTCAACGATCGGGAAAAGGGCTTTGAGTCCAAATACGCCCTCGATCAGGAGCAAGAGTTCAAGGCCATGGCCCGCAGGAACAAGCTGCTGGGCCTGTGGGCCGCCGAGAAGATGGGCCTGAGCCCGGAATCGGCCGAGGACTACGCCAAGGCGGTGGTCCGCGCCGACTTCGAACAGCCGGGCGAGGAGGACGTGTTCCGCAAGCTGGATCAGGACTTCAAGGGTTCGGGCATCAGCGTCTCGGAAGGCGAGATCCGGTCCAAGATGGACGAGCTGGCCTCGGTGGCTCGCGAGCAGGTCCGCGCCGGCGAGTAAGCGCCGCATCGCCACAGAATCATGACGGCCGGCGGATCGCTCCGCCGGCCGTTTTGCTTTCTGATGGGCGTCAGTGGCCCGGCATCAGTGACCCGGCGTCAGGACGCCGTCGATGACGTGGATCACGCCGTTCGACGCGTTCACGTCCGCCGCCGTGATCCAGAAGGTCTCGCCGGTCGAATCGGTCAGGCGCAGACGGCCGCGCCCGGCGTCCTGGGCGGTCAGCCGTCCGCCCTCGACCGTTGTCAGCGTCGCGCTGCCGCCGCCGACCCGGACGGCCGTGGCCAGGTCGGACGCGGAGATGCGGCCCGGCACGACGTGATAGGTCAGGATGCGGGTCAGCTGGGCGCGCTGGCGCGGCTGGACCAGGCGCTCGACCGTGCCATCCGGCAGCGTGTCGAAGGCGGCGTTGGTCGGGGCGAAGACCGTGAAAGGACCGCTGCCGGACAGCGTGTCGGCCAGGCCCGCGGCCTGTACCGCCGTGACCAGGGTCGAGAAGTCGGGATTCGCTGCGGCGACGCCGACCAGGGTGGTCGAGGTCGCTGCGGCGTGGGCTGAGCGCACGGCGCGGGGCCGGTCGTGGGCCGACACGGTCGTGACGGTCAGGGCCATAGCCGACACGGCGAGCAGGAGCGAACGCGAGATGCGGGTCATCGGGGTAGTCTCCTATGCAGGGCCGCCCTCGGAGCGGGGCGGCTCGAACGGAGCTACCGGGCAAGGTTGCCAGTGGACGCGAACCGCAGCGCTTAAATTTCCGTAATCGACACAGCCGGATGATGGCACGCAGGCACGAAAAAGGGCCGCAGCGGGGGCTGCGGCCCTTCCTCGATCGGGGGCCTGGGGGAAAGCCTCACCCGATATCCTTGCGCCGTGCGCCCCATCGAAATGCGGCGCACGACATTTGGTTCACCGGAAAGATCAGCCCGGCATCACGACGGTGTCGATGGCGTGGATCACGCCGTTCGACGCGGCCACATCGGCCTGGACCACGCGCGAGGTGTTGCCCGCGGCGTCGGTCAGGGTGATCGAACCATCGGCTTCGGCGCGCGCCGTCAAGGTGCCGCCCTGAACGGTGGTCAGGGTGGCCGAACCGCCGCCGGCGGTGATCTGCTCTGCCAGGGCCGCGGCGCTGACGTTACCCGAGACGACGTGATAGGTCAGGATGCCCGTCAGGTCGGCCTTGCCGGCCGGAGCCATCAGGCTTTCGCGCGTGGCCGCCGGGATCTTCTCGAAGGCGGCGTTGGTCGGGGCGAAGACCGTGAACGGGCCGGGGCCGTTCAGCGTCTCGACCAGTTCGGCCGCCTGGACGGCGCTGACCAGGGTCGTGAAGTCCGGGTTGCCCTGGGCGACGGTGACGACCGTACCCGCGGCGGCGGCCGGAGCCTCGGCGGTGGCTTCGGCGGCCGGGGCCTCGGTTTCGGTGCCCGAGTTGCAGGCGGCGAGGCCCAGCAGGGCGACGGCCGATACGGCAGCGAACGTGCGGGTGCGAAGTTGGGTCATTGCGGTTTCCTGAGGTTGAAGGCCCCCCTTCTTCGGGACCGATCAAACCAACGCACGATCCGGTGATCTGGATGCGTGAAAAGACGTCGCTGCGTCATGCCGCCGCAAAGGTCGCAGGGGGGTGTCAGGCCCCGAACACCCGCTCGAACACCGTCTCCACATGCTTGGTGTGGTAGCCGAGGTCGAACAGGGCCTCGAGCTCGGCGTCGGGGACGACGACGTCGGGATCGGCCTTGAGGAAGTCCAGGAAGTTCCCTTCGCCGCGCCAGACCTTCATCGCGTTCCGCTGGACCGCTGCATAGCCGTCCTCGCGCGAGACGCCGGCCTGAGTGAGGGCCAGCAGCACGCGCTGGGAATGCACCAGGCCACCGAGGCGATCCAGATTTCTGGCCATGTTGTCGGGATAGACGACCAGCCGCTCGATCACGGTCGCCAGACGATGCAGGGCGAAATCCAGGTGGATGGTCGCGTCCGGGCCGATGCCGCGCTCGACGGAGGAGTGGCTGATATCGCGCTCGTGCCAGAGGGCGACGTTCTCCATCGCCGGCGTCACGGCGGAGCGGACGAGGCGGGCGAGGCCGGTGAGGTTCTCGGTCAGGATGGGGTTCCGCTTGTGCGGCATGGCCGAGGAGCCCTTCTGGCCGGGATCGAACGGTTCCTCGGCCTCCAGCACCTCGGTGCGCTGCAGATGGCGGATCTCGACGGCCAGTCGCTCGACGGAGGAGGCGACCACGCCCAGGGCGGCGAAGAAGGCGGCGTGGCGGTCGCGCGGGATCACCTGGGTCGAGACGGGCTCGACGGAAAGGCCCATCTTTTCGGCGACGTATTCTTCCACCGCCGGATCGACGTTGGCGAAGGTGCCTACAGCGCCGGAAATGGCGCAGGTGGCGATCTCCTCCCGGGCCGTCATCAGCCGCCGCCGGGCTCGCTGGAACTCGGCGTGGTAGCCGGCGAGCTTGAGGCCGAAGGTGACCGGCTCGGCATGAATGCCGTGGCTGCGGCCGACGCAAGGCGTGTACTTGTGTTCCTTCGCCCGCGTCTCGAGCGCGGCCAGCACCCGGTCGACGCCCGTGATCAGCAGGTCAGACGCGCGGGCCAGCTGGACCGCGAAGCAGGTGTCGAGCACGTCGGATGATGTCATGCCCTGATGCAGGAAGCGGGCTTCCTCGCCGACGGTCTCAGAAACGTGGGTCAGGAAGGCGATGACGTCGTGCTTGGTGGTGCGCTCGATCTCGTCGATGCGATCACTGTCCCAGACCGCGTCCTTGCCCTTGGCCCAGATGGCGTCTGCGGCTTCGCGGGGGATGACGCCCAGCTCGGCCATCCTGGTCGCGGCGTGGGCCTCGATCTCGAACCAGATTCGATACTTGGTCTCGGGCGACCACAGGGCGACGGCGTCGGGGCGGGCGTAGCGGCTGATCATGGGGCGGGGTAAAGGCGGTGCGACCCG
>NZ_LJHU01000006.1 GCF_001295975.1 Brevundimonas sp. AAP58
GCCGTGCCTCCACCCCATCCCCAGCCCTTCCCCCTCCAGGGGAAGGGAGCCTCGGAAGTCCGTCGACTGAAATCGATGGGCTTCTCGGACGCGCGGTTGGCCCAGCTGACGGGGACGACCGAACGGGAGGTGCGCAAGCTTCGCCGCGCCCTGAACGTCCGCCCCGTCTTCAAGCGCATCGACACCTGCGCGGCCGAGTTCGCCAGCGCCACCGCCTATATGTATTCGACCTATGAGACCGGCGCGCTCGGCCAGGTCCCCGTCTGCGAATCCCAGCCGACCGACAGGAAGAAGGCGATCATTCTGGGCGGCGGCCCGAACCGGATCGGGCAAGGGATCGAGTTCGACTACTGCTGCTGCCACGCGGCCTTCGCCTTCGCCGACATCGGCGTCGAGTCGATCATGGTGAACTGCAATCCGGAGACGGTCTCGACCGACTACGACACCTCCGACCGTCTCTATTTCGAACCCCTGACGGCCGAGGACGTCCTCGAACTCATCGCCGTCGAGCAGTCGAAGGGCGAGCTGATCGGCTGCGTCGTCCAGTTCGGCGGCCAGACCCCGCTGAAGCTGGCCCATGCGCTGCATGAGGACGGCGTGCCGATCCTGGGCACCAGCCTGGACTCCATCGACCTGGCCGAGGACCGCGAGCGGTTCCAGGTCATGCTCAACGACATCGGCCTGCTGCAGCCGCCGAACGGTCTGGCCCGCAGCCCGGAAGAAGCCGCCCGGGAAGCGGACCGGGTCGGCTATCCGGTCGTGCTGCGCCCGTCCTATGTGCTGGGCGGCCGGGGCATGATGATCGTCCACGATCGCGAGCAGCTGGACCGCTATGTGCACGAGGCCATGCGGGTCTCGGGCGAGGATCCCGTCCTGATCGACCACTATCTGAACCGCGCGACCGAGGTCGACGTCGACGCCCTGTGCGACGACGACACGGTCTTCGTCGCCGGCGTGCTGGAGCACATCGAGGAGGCCGGGGTCCATTCCGGCGACAGCGCCTGCTCCATGCCGCCGTGGTCCCTGTCGGACGCCACCGTCGCCGAGCTGAAGCGCCAGACCGAGGCCATGGCGCGCGCCCTGAAGGTGCGCGGCCTGATGAATGTGCAGTTCGCCATCGAGGAGCCGCACAGCGCCAATCCCCGCATCTTCGTGCTGGAGGTCAATCCGCGCGCCAGCCGCACGGCCCCCTTCGTGGCCAAGACCATCGGCGTGCCGGTCGCCTCCATCGCCGCCAAGGTGATGGCGGGCGTGCCCCTGTCGTCCTTCGGCCTGACGGACGCCCCTTACGACCACATCGCGGTCAAGGAGGCGGTGTTCCCCTTTGCCCGGTTCGCGGGCGTCGACACCGTGCTGGGGCCGGAGATGCGCTCGACCGGCGAGGTCATGGGGCTGGACTTCAAGCGCCCCGGAGAGGCCGACATGGCCCCCGCCTTCGCCCGCGCCTTCGCCAAGTCCCAGATCGGCGGCGGGACCAGGCTTCCGACCGGCGGCTGCGCCTTCATCTCGGTCAAGGACGACGACAAGCCCTTCGCCGTCGAGGTCGCGGCCCTGTTGCTGAAGCAGGGGTTCGAGGTCATCGCCACCGGCGGCACCCACGCCCATCTGACGGCGCAGGGCCTGCCCGTCGGCTTCGTCAAGAAGGTGCTGGAGGGTCGGCCCAACATCGTCGACGCCATGAAGAACGGCGATGTCCAGCTGGTCATCAACACCACCGAGGGCAAGCAGTCCCTGCAGGACAGCTTCAGCCTGCGCCGCACGGCCCTGATGCAGAAGATCCCCTACTACACAACCATCGCAGGGGCGCTGGCGGCGGCGCAGGGGATCGGCGCGATCCAGGCCGACACGCTGGAGGTGCGGCCGATCCAGGCGTACGCCTGAGGATCGCGTTCGGCGCGACGCCCGCGCCCCAAGGAGACGCCGCATGACCCGCACGCTGAAGATCGACTTCGTCTCGGACGTGGTCTGCCCCTGGTGCGTGGTGGGGCTGGGCGGGCTGGAAGGGGCGCTGGAGCGGCTGAGGGGCGAGGGGATCACGGCCGAGGTGTCGTTCCAGCCGTTCGAACTGAACCCCGGCATGGCGGCCGAGGGCGAGAACGTCGGCGAGCATATCGCGAAGAAGTACGGCTCCACGCCCGAGCAGTCGGCGGCGAACCGGGCGATGATCACCGAGCGCGCCGCCGAGGCCTGGGAGGGGTTTGAAATGCGGATGGGGCCGGGCAGCCGCATCTGGAACACGTTTGACGCCCACCGCCTGCTGCACTGGGCCGGGACGGTGGGGGCGGCCCCGCAGAGGGCGCTGAAGGCGGCGCTGTTCCGCGCGCATTTCACCGAAAATCGCTCGCTGGCGGACGCGGGCGTGCTGGCCGATGCGGCGGCGGCAGCGGGGCTGGATCGGGACAAGGCCGTCGAGGTCCTGGCCGACGACCTCTACGCCGCCGAGGTGCGGGCCGAGGAACAGCTGTGGCGCGCCCGGGGGATCAACGCGGTCCCGGCGGTGGTGGTGGAGGGGAAATACCTGATCAGCGGCGGCCAGCCGGCGGCGGTGTTCGAGGAGGCGTTGCGGAGGATTGTGGGGGAGGTTTGACCCATCCCACCAGCTTATCTCTTTCGTCATTCCGGGCGCCGGGAGCGCAGCGACCAGAGACCCGGAACCCAGCGGCGCCGAAGCGAAGCGCAGGCGAAATGCGTCAGCAGACTCGTGCGCGGCAGGTTCGCGCTGTCGCGCGCCGCCTTGTTCCGGGTCTCCCCCCGGCTTTCGCCGGGGTCCGCCCGGAATGACGAAAGAAAAGAGGCGCTCTACGCCGCCTTGGTCTTCCGGGGCTTCACCGGGGCGTCGGCGGCGGTGACGAGGTGACCCTTCCAGCCGGGGGGCGGCAGGAACTTGCCGGACTGTTCCTCGCGCGTGCCGTGCTTGGCCACCCAGGCGGCGTCGCGCAGGGCCTTCAACGTCGTCTCGCGGTCAAAGATCGTGCTCATCGTGGATGCCAATCTAGCAGTTCGGGGTCGTCGCCGCCACTGGCCCAGACTTCCCAGCTGTCCATGATCGGCTTGTAGACGGTCTCAAGATACTCGAGGCTGAGCAGGAAGCGGCGGCGCAGTGTCTCCTCGGGAATGCCGTGGCCGCCTCGGGCGACGCGGTGCGCCACGCGCGCGACCGAATGGTCCGCCGAGGGCAGCCGAAGGTAGACGAGCTCGACCCGATAGCCTCCCTTTCGCCAGTCGCGGATGCGCACCGCGTGGGATCGGGTGGCCAGCGTCGTCTCCAGCACGACGTCGGCGCGCTCCGCGAAAAGCTGGTCAAGCCGCTCCAGAACCAGCCGTCCGGCCGCCAGGTCGCGAGCCGAGCCAAGGCCTGACAGGCTGCGAGCGACCTCGTCGGGATTGACGAACTGGAACGTCTCCGCGCGCTGGCGAAGGAAGCGGTTGATGAAGGTGGTCTTCCCGGCCCCGTTCGGACCGGCGAGGAGGACGAGCGTGGGCATGGGCGAGAGATTAGCGCGTCGGTTGCACTGAGGCGAGATGTTCGCGGCGACGTCCCAGGTTCCTTCTCCCCTTGCGGGAGAAGGTGCCCCGGAGGGGCGGATGAGGGG
>NZ_LJHU01000060.1 GCF_001295975.1 Brevundimonas sp. AAP58
GGGGGCCGGACGCGAGCACCGTGTCTGGAGCCGCCCCCTCCACCAGCCTGCGGCTGGTCCCCCTCCCCCGTGAAGGATGGGGGAGGATGAACATCATCAGTCCGGGGCCAGCATGTACCCCACGCCCCGCACGGTCTGGAGATAGCGCGGGTTCTTGGGATCGACCTCGAGCTTTCTGCGCAGGCGTGTCACCTGGACGTCCACGGCCCGGCCGGTGATGTCGGCGGTATCCGGCGACAGGTCCATGCGCTCCACCGGCGCATGGGCGTTGAGCGCCAAGGTCTTCAGCAGCTGCGCCTCGGCCTCGGTGAGGCGCATGGGCGCACCGTCGCGGGTCAGTTCCAGGCGCTCGAGGTCGAACAGGGCCGGACCCAGCTTGATCTCGCGCGGCATGATCGGCTTGACGCCCGTGCGCCTGAGAATGGCGTCGATGCGGAGCGCCAGTTCCTTCGGCTCGAACGGCTTGGACATGTAGTCGTCGGCCCCGCGCGACAGGCCCTCGATACGGTCCGCCGGCTCGCCGCGCGCGGTCAGCAGCAGAACGGGCGTCTTCGACAGCTGCGCCTTGTTGCGGACCCAGCTGGTCAGCTCCAGCCCGCTCTCGCCCGGCATCATGACGTCCAGCACGACCAGGTCGAACTCGATAAGCTCCATGAGGCGGCGGGCGGCGGCGGCGTGTGCGGCACCCGTCACGCGATACCCCTCGCGCGCCAGAAACTCCTTCAGGAGCTCGCGGATGCGGTCGTCGTCGTCGACGATCAGAAGGTGGCGGCCGACGCCCGCCCCGGCCACGGGTCCGGAACGGCCGCTCATGCGCGCACCCCGATTCTCACGTCCCCGGCGTTGACCTGAGGCGTTCGGAGGGGTCTAACCGCCCAATCTGCGCAGGAGACGTTGTTCAATGGCCTTGGTTCCTTTCGACGATCGTGACGGCTGGATCTGGATGGATGGTGAATTCGTGCCCTGGCGGGAAGCGAAAACGCACGTTCTGACCCATGCCCTGCATTACGGTTCGTCGGTGTTCGAAGGCGAGCGTATGTATGGCGGCGAAATCTTCAAGCTGACCGAGCATTCCGAGCGTCTGATCCGCTCGGCCGAACTCCTGGACTTCACCCTTCCGTGGTCTGTCGCCGAGATCGACGCCGCCTGCAAGGCGACGTGCGAGAAGATGGGCATGGAGGACGCCTATGTCCGGCCCGTCGCCTACCTCGGGCCGGAGCAGACCTCGGTATCGGCGCTCAACAACAAGCCGCATCTGGCCATCGCCGTGTGGGACTGGCCCAGCTACTTCGATCCCGAGGTCAAGAAGAAGGGCATCCGTCTGGAGTGGGCCAAGTGGCGCCGCCCGGACCCGGCGACCGCGCCGACGACGGCCAAGGCGGCGGGCCTCTACATGATCTGCACCATGTCCAAGAACGCCGCCGAGAAGCGCGGCTTCTCCGACGCCATGATGCTGGACTGGCGCGGCTATGTCGCCGAAGCGACGGGCGCGAACGTCTTCTTCGTTCAGGACGGCGTGATCCATACGCCGGACGTGACCCACATCCTGAACGGCATCACCCGCCAGACGGTGATCGACATCGCCCGCGCCAAGGGCATCGAGGTCGTGGTGCGCCACATTCGGCCGGAGGAGCTGTCGACCTTCAGCGAATGCTTCCTGACCGGATCGGCCGCCGAGGTGACGCCTGTGCAGCAGATCGGCGAATATACCTTCACGCCGGGCGACCTGTCGCTCGGTCTGATGGAGGACTACGGCAAGCTGGTGCGGCGCATCGCCTGACGTCCGCTTGCGGTCTCCCCGGTCGCCGTGCAGGAAGGCGGTTCGGGGAGATCGTCCTAAATCATGTTCAGCGTCCTGAACCTGCAGAGCCTGCTGGGGCTCGTCGTCATCGTCGCGGCCTGCTGGCTGTTATCGGAGAACCGGCGACAGTTTCCGTGGCGTCTGGCGCTCGGCGCGATCGCCGCCCAGGCGGCGCTGGTCCTGGCCCTGTTCACCTTGCCCGGCTCGCAGACCGTGCTGGCGTCTGTCACCGGGGCGGTCGATGGCCTGACCGCTGCGACGGCGCGCGGCACCCAGTTCGTGTTCGGCTATCTGGCGGGTGGGGATCAGCCTTATGCGGTAACCAATGAGGCGGGGTTGTTCACCTTCGCCTTCAACGTGCTGCCGCTGATCCTGGTCATCTCGGCCCTGTCGGCCCTGTTGTGGCACTGGCGAATCCTGAAGTGGATCACGCTCGGTTTTGGCTTCGTCTTCCAGCGCACCATGGGGCTGGGCGGTGCCTCGGCCCTGGCGGTCGCGGCCAACATCTTCCTCGGCATGATCGAGAGCCCGCTGGTCATCCGCGCCTATCTCGACAAGCTGACCCGGTCCGAGATCTTCCTGATGATGGTGGTCGGCCTGGGCACCGTCGCGGGCTCGACCATGGTGGCATACGCCTCGATCCTGGGGCCGGTGCTTCCCAATGCGGCTGGCCATGTGCTGGTCGCCTCCATCGTGTCGGCCCCAGCGGCCATCCTGCTGGCCCGCATCATGATCCCCGAGAAGCCGGGGGAGGGCGGGGCGGTCGCGGACTATGGCTCGGCGCTGAAATACGACTCGGCCATCGACGCCATCGTCAAGGGCACGGCTGACGGGCTGATGGTGGTGCTGAACATCTCTGCGGTCCTGATTGTCTTTGTGGCCGTTGTGGCCCTCGCCAACATCATGATCGGCGGCGTCTGGCTGTTCGACGCGCCGGTGACGGTCGAGCGCCTGCTGGGCTGGCTGTTCATGCCGGTCGCCTGGCTGATCGGGGTCGATTGGTCCGAGGCGGGCAAGGCCGGGTGGCTGCTGGGCGTCAAGCTGACGTTGACCGAGTTCGTGGCCTTCATCGAGCTGGGCCGTGTGCCGCTGGAGGACATGAGCGAGCGGACGCGGATGCTGCTGACCTACGCCCTGTGCGGCTTCGCCAACATCGGCTCAGTGGGCATCACGGTGACGGGCCTGTCGGTCCTGATCCCCGAGCGGCGGGAAGAGGTGCTTGGCATGGTATGGAAGGCGCTGTTCGCGGGCTTCCTGACCACCCTGATGACGGCGGCGGTTGTGGGGGCCATGCCGGCCTCCATATTCGCCTGAACCGGAGACCGCCCCATGAGACTGTTCAGCAGCCACCGCGCCCCCAACCCCCGCCGCGTGCGCTGGGTGATGGCCGAGAAGGGCATCGAGGACGTCGAGATCGTCCAGGTCGACATCATGGTCGGCGACCACAAGACGCCTGAGTATCGCGCCAGGGTCGGGGTGCCGCATGTGCCCGCGCTGGAGCTCGACGACGGCACAACCATCTCCGAATCGGTCGCCATCGGCCGCTATCTGGAAGCGTTGTATCCCGACCCGAACCTGTTTGGCGTCGACGCCCGCGAACAGGCCATCATTGAGATGTGGACCCGGCGCTGCGAGTTCTACCTCGCCAACCCCATCATGCTGAACGTGCGCCTGACCCATCCGGCGCTCGCCGCCATCGAGGCGCATCAGCAGCCCCAGGTGGCGGACTACAATCGGGTGGCGGCCGAGCGGTTCATGCGGACGCTGGACCGGCACCTGGCCGATCACGAGTGGATCGCCGAGGACCGATTCACCATCGCCGACATCGTGGGCGCGGTCGGTCTGGATTTCGCCCGGTTGGTCAAATACCGGCCGCCGGAGGAGCTGGCGCACCTGAACCGCTGGCTGGACGCGTGCCAGGCGAGGCCGGCGGCAAAGGCGGGGGTGTGATCAGCCCCGCGGCGTGAACTTCCGGATCACGCCCGAGAAGGTCATTAGGGTGCGCTCGCCCGTCGTGATCTGGCCGCGCACGAAAATCAGCGAACCGCCCGCGCGGACCACCTCGCCCGTCGCCTCGATCAGTTCGCCCACCCGGGCGCCGTCGACGAAGGTCGAATCGAGCTGCACGGTCACGCCGTTCTTGCCCTCCATCTCCTGGTAGGCGGTCTGGAACAGGGCGATGTCGGCGAACGTCATCAGGCAGCCGCCGTGCATCCGGTCGCCGGCGTTCATGTGCTTGGGCTCGGCGCGGAAGGCGCAGCGCATGCGGCCGTCGGGATCGGGCCGGAAATAGAAGGGGCCGACGACCTGGTCGAAGGTGCCGTGCAGGTCATAGGTCTGCCAGCCCGCGAACTCGCCTTCCGTGACCGTGACCTTCTGAACCATTCCGTTTGCAGCCTTCTTTTCGATTCCGCGATGCAGCATATAGGCCCGATGACCGATCCAATCGAAGCGGCGATTTTCGCCAGGCTGGCCGACCGCGACGCCGGCAAGTCGATCTGCCCGTCCGAGGTGGCTCGCGAACTCCAGCCCGAGCAGTGGCAGCGGATGATGCCGAAGGTGCGGGGCGTGGCGCTGGGCCTGATGCGGCAGGGACGTCTGACCATCACCAAGAAGGGCAAGGCGGTCGATCCGAACGCCTTCAAGGGCATCATCCGGCTACGTCTGCCGACCGAGGCGGAAACAGCCGCCGCGCTGGCCGCCCGACCGCCGGCGTCCGAGAACGATGACGACTGATCTCGACGCGGTCCTGGCCGACATCCGGGCCTGCCGGGCGTGCCTGGGCGAGCTGCCGCACGAGCCCCGGCCGGTGGTTCGGGTGTTTCCGGAGACCCGGCTGCTGATCTGCGGCCAGGCACCGGGGCGGCGAGTACACGAGAGCGGCATGCCCTTCACCGATCCGTCCGGCGACCGGCTGAGGGACTGGATGGGGATCGACGCGGAGACCTTCTACGGCGACCGGCGTATCGGCGTGGCGGCCCAGGCCTTCTGTTACCCGGGGACGGCGCCGCAAGGTGGGGACTATCCGCCGCCGCGCAGGTGCGCGAGCCTGTGGCGGCCCAGGCTGCTGGAGGCCCTGCCGAGGATGGAAATGACGCTGCTGGTCGGCGGTTACAGCCAGGCGTGGGCTCTGGGCGAGCGGGCCAAGGCAAACATGACGGAGACCGTGCGGGCGTGGCGGGAGTATGCGCCATCGATCCTGCCGTTGCCGCATCCCTCCTGGCGGAACACGGCCTGGCTGAAGCGCAATCCGTGGTTCGACGCCGAAATCGTTCCTTGGCTGCGAGGACGGGTCCGGGAGCTACTGGCGTGAAGCCGGTGCTATTTGCGGTTCTGATGGCGTTGGCACTGTCGGCCTGCGCCGCGCCGTTCGTGCAGTCGCCCATGACGCCGCCGCCGGGTTTTGGCGGACCGGTGATCGAGGAGCGAGCCTTTGTCCTTCAGGACGGAGCCCGGCTGCCCTATCGCTTTTGGGCACCGGAGGCAGAGCCGTGGGCGGTCGTTGTGGCCCTACACGGCATGAACGACCATTCCGCCGCCTTCCGCTTGGCGGGACCGTGGTGGGCCGAGCGTGGGATCGCGACCTATGCCTACGATCAGCGGGGGTTCGGCGCGGCGCCCGGTCGGGGCCTTTGGGCCGGCGAGGATCTGATGGTCCAGGACCTGCGGACCATCGTCGCGCTCGTGCGCGCCAGGCATCCGGACGCAAGTATCGCTGTCGTTGGCGAGAGCATGGGCGGGGCGGTGGCGATTTCTGCCTTCGCCTCGGATCGGCCGCCTGTCGCGGACCAGGCCATCCTGCTGGCCCCGGCCGTATGGGGCTGGTCGAGCCAGGGGCCACTGAACAGCGCCAGCCTGTGGGTGACCGCGCGGCTGCTGGGCGATCGGGCGGTCGAGCCGCCGGACTGGGCGGTCAGGGACATCCGGGCCACCGACAACCTGATCGAGTTGATCGCCAACGGGAACGATCCGCGCTTCATCCGGGCCACGCGGTTCGACGCCCTGTACGGCCTCGTTGACCTGATGGAGAGCGCCACCGACAAGCTGAGGCAGGTTAGGGGGCCGGTCGCCCTGCTGTATGGCGCCAACGACCAGATCATCGAGAAGGGTCCGATGCGGCGGGCCCTGATCCGGGCGGGCGATCCGCCGAACCTGCGCACGGCCTGGTATGCGGACGGCTGGCATCTGCTGAACCGCGACCTGCAGGCCGAGGTGGTGTTCCGCGATGTCGAGGCCCTGTTGCGCGATCCCGAGGGGCCGCTACCCAGCGGCGCGCCGGAAGTTCTGCCGCAGTTGAGACGCTAGTCCTCGTCGGCGGGCAGCCGCTCCATCGCGCGCCAGCCGATGTCGGTGCGGTTGAAGCCGCCGGGCCAGTCGATCTTGCGGATGGCGCGATAGGCCCGCTCTCGCGCCTCGGCGATGTCGGTGCCCTCGGCGCAGATATTCAGCACCCGGCCGCCCGCGGCGATCAGATAGCCGTCCTCGTCGCGCGCCGTGCCCGCGTGGAAGACCTGGACGTGCGGACCGAAGTCCTGGTCGGCACCCCGGATGATGGAGCCCTCCAGCGGGCTGTCGGGATAGCCCTTGGCCGCCATGACCACGCAGACGACGGTCTCGGCCTTGAACTGCGGCTCGGGCAGGCGCGAGACGTCGCCGCGCGCGCAGGCCAGCAGATAGGGCACGATGTCGACCGCCAGCCGCATCATGAGCACCTGGCATTCCGGATCGCCGAAGCGGGCGTTGAACTCCACGACCTTGGGACCGTCCTCGGTCGCCATCAGTCCGGCATAGAGCACGCCGCGATAGGGCATGCCCTCCAGCGCCATGGCCTTCAGCGTCGGCTGGACGATCCGGCGATTGGCCGTCATCACCAGGTCCTCGTCGAACACCGGCGCGGGCGAATAGGCCCCCATGCCGCCGGTGTTGGGGCCCATGTCGCCGTCATAGGCGCGCTTGTGGTCCTGGGCCCCGCCGAACAGCAAGGCCTGCTTGCCGTCGCAGAGGGCGAACAGCGAGCCCTCCTCGCCGGCCATGAACTCCTCGATGACAACGCGGGCCCCGGCGTCGCCGAAGCGGCCGCCCAGCATGCGCTCGATCTCGGCCTCGGCGTCGCGGCGATCGGGACTGATGGCCACGCCCTTGCCGGCCGCCAGACCGTCGGCCTTGATGACGTAGGGCGGCTTGAAGACCTTCAGCGCTGCGCGCGCGTCCTTGATCCGCTCATAGACGCCGTAGTGGGCGGTCGGGATCTCGTGGCGGGCCATGAAGGCCTTCGAGAAGGCCTTGGATGTTTCCAGTTGGGCGGCGCGCTGGGTTGGACCAAAGCAGGGGATGCCCGCCGCGTTCAGGCGGTCGGCCAGACCGGCCTCCAGCGCCACCTCCGGGCCGACGACGACAAGACCGACGCCCAGCTCGCGCGCCAGGCGCGCCAGGCCTTCCCCATCGTTCGCCTTGTAGCCAGACAGGCACTCGGCGACCTTGGCGATCCCCGGGTTGCCCGGAGCGCAGTAGAGGCGCTCGACCAGCGGCGACTGGCGCATTTTCCAGGCCAGGGCGTGCTCGCGCCCACCCGACCCGACGAGGAGGATGTCCATGACCGGGCAATGGCCGCGCGGACCCGGTCGGTCAAGAGTCGAGACCGCCCTCAGAGCATTGAGAAGACCACGTAGGCCCCGAAGGCCAGCATCATCAGCAAGCCGACGATCAGCCAGATACCGAGCGGCGGCGTGCCGCTGCGGCGGCGCAGCTCGCGCTCCCGGGGATCGTCCTCGTCGTGGGGCGGGATGTCATCCTGGCTCATCATGACGATATAGGCCGAACCCGGTGGTTTCCGCATCCCCGCATCCCGTCTAGACTCGGCGCAATGAGCGACGACTACGTCTTTGGGGGAACCGCCGAGGCCGAGGTTGCCCCCGCGCGCGACAACAATCCGCCGCTGTCGATTTCGGAGCTGTCGTTCGCGCTCAAGCGGACGCTGGAGGACCGGTTCGGCCACGTCCGGCTGCGCGGCGAGGTGTCCAAGGTCAATCGCCATGCCTCGGGCCACATCTATCTGACGCTGAAGGACGACAAATCGGCCATCGACGGCGTCGTGTGGAAGGGCGCGGTGCGCGGTCTGGGCGTCCAGCCCGAGACGGGGCTGGAGGTCATCGTCACCGGCAAGATTACGTCTTATCCCGCCCGGTCATCCTATCAGATCGTGATCGAGTCGATGGAGGCGGCCGGCGCGGGGGCTCTGCTGGCCCAGCTGGAGCGGCTGAAGGCGCGGCTGGCGGGCGAGGGACTGTTTGAGGCCGCGCGCAAGCGGCCGATCCCGCTCTATCCGCGCACCATCGGGGTGATCACCAGTCCGACCGGGGCGGTGATCCGCGACATCCTGCATCGGCTGTCGGAGCGTTGGCCGTGTCATGTGATCGTCTGGCCCGTGGTGGTGCAGGGCGAGGCGGCGAGCGGTCAGGTGGCGGCGGCGATCCAGGGGTTCGACGTCCTGGTGCCCGGCGGGCCGATTCCACGACCCGACCTGCTGATCGTCGCGAGGGGTGGGGGCTCGGTGGAGGACCTGTGGGCCTTCAACGACGAGGGCCTCGCGCGAACGGTCGCGGCGGCGACCATCCCGATCATCTCCGCCGTGGGTCATGAGACCGATACCACCCTGATCGACTTCGTTTCGGACCGTCGGGCACCCACGCCCACAGGGGCGGCGGAGATGGCGACGCCGGTGCTGGCGGAGCTGCGCGCCTTCGTGACCGACCTGGAGCGGCGTCTGGACCGCGCCGGCGCGCGGCTGCTGGAGGATCGGCGCGTACGGCTGAGGGCCGTGGCGCGCGGCCTGCCGACCCGACCGGAGGAGCTGGTGGCCGTGCCTCAGCAACGGCTGGATCATGCGGCGAGCCGGCTGCTGGCGGGGCTGGAACGGAACAGGGCCGTTCATCAGCATCGCTACGCCACCGTCGCCGGTCGTCTCAGCCCCTTGCTGCTCAAGAGGGATTGGGAGCGTCGTCAGGATCGCTTGGAGGGTCTGGCGGCAAGGCTGGAACGCTCAGGCCGACAGCGGCCCGACAACGATCGGCAGCGGCTCGCCGCCTTGTCCCGTGCGCTTGCCACGCTTGATCCGAAGCGGCCGAAGCCTGGCTTTGCCCGCATCGACGACGAGGGTGGCCGGATGATCACCTCGGCGGCCGAACTGTCTCCCGGGCAGACGGTTAACCTGGTCTTCCCGGATGGCTCGTGCGGTGCTCGGGTCGAAGGAGAGGCTCCAGCCCGGCCTCGCCCTTCGCCTCGGCCGAAAGCGTCGGTTCCGGATCAGGGCGACCTGTTCTGATCAGAGGATTGCCGTTAGGGTGGCGCTCATGACGAGCGTGCCCCAACCTGCATCCTTGCACTACGGCGACGGCGAGTTCGCCGTGCTCAAGCCCGGCCCGTTCGTGCGCTGCGCGGTGACGGACCGGCCCATTCCGCTGGAGGCCCTGCGCTATTGGTCCGCCGAAAGGCAGGAGGCCTATTATGGCCCGGCCGAGGCGCTTTCGCGGATGGTCGAACAGTGAAACCGGACCGGCGCGGCCTGCTGGTCGGCGCCGCGGCGGCCCTCGCCACGCCCGCATGGTCACGCGATCCCGCCGATCTGATCCTGTCCGGCCGCATGGTGCAGGGCGGCTTCGTCATGGGTCGAACCTGGCCGCGCGCCCTGATCTTCCTTGATGGAGAGGCCCTCGCGACGGCGTCGGCCGACGGCCTGTTCGTCATCGGCTTCGACCGTGATGCCCCGACGTCGGTGGTACTGGAAGCGCGTTCCGGCGCGCGGTCCGAGCGTCGGACCCTGCCGGTCGCGCGCGGCCAGTTCCCCTCGACCCGGATTGACGGCCTGCCGCCCTCGACCATCGAGCCGAGCGACCCGGCGCTTCTGGAGCGCATCCAGCGCGAGGTGGCGATCAAGACCGAGGGCTTCGCCAGCCGACTGGACGGCGACGACTTCCGCTCAGGCTTCGACTGGCCGCTGGCGACGTTCCGGGTGTCCAGCGAGTGGGGGGCGCAGCGGGTGCTGAACGGCACGCCGGCGCGGCCGCACTACGGCATCGACCTCGCCGCGCCTCAGGGGACGCCGATCCGGGCACCCGCGGACGGCGTGGTCACGCTCGCACAACCGGGGATGCACTTCGAAGGTGGCCTGACCCTGATCGATCACGGCCAGGGACTGATCACCGCCTACCTGCATCAATCCCGCATCGACGTGCTGCTGCACCAGCGAATCAGTCGAGGACAGGTTATCGGCGAGGTCGGAAGGACGGGGCGTGCGACCGGTCCGCATTTATGCTGGCGCATGCGATGGCGCGACAGGCAGATGAATCCGGCGCTCATGGTTGGACAATCGGCCCCGGAAAACGGTTACCGTTCCGGTCAGGGTTGATCCGGGTCTGGACGGAGCCGTTCGGGCTGCCTAGCTTTTTGCGCTGACCGTCGGGGAGGCGGTCGCCCGCATGTCTTCACTGCAATCCCTGAATATCCTGCTGGTCGACGACAACCAGCACATGCGTGCCATCACCGCCGCCATCCTGCAATCGGCGGGTGTGCGCAGCATTCGTGAGGTGTCTGACGGTGCCGCCGCGCTCGACATGGTGCGCGACTTTCCGATCGACCTGGCCATCGTCGACTTCAACATGTTCCCGCTGGACGGGGTCGAGTTCACCCGCCTGATTCGCAACAGTCCTGACAGCGCCAATCCCTATCTGCCGATCATCATGATGACCGGTCACTCGGAAAAGAGCCGCGTCGTCGAGGCCAGGGACGCGGGCGTAACCGAGTTCGTGGTCAAGCCGATCACCGCCAAGGCCGTGTTTGATCGCATCCAGGCCGTGATCATGCGCCCTCGGCCCTTCGTGAAGACCGGCGACTACTTCGGGCCGGATCGGCGTCGGGTGAACACCCCCAACTATAAGGGGCCGTTCCGTCGCTCGACGGATCAGGCGGAGTCGGCTGCCGAGGGGGCGGGGTCGAGCGCCGCGTAGACGCGGTCCGGCCAGCGCTTGTGGACCCAGAACCAGTCCACGGGGTTCTCGCGCACCCGGTCCTCGATGAAGCTGGTGATGGCCTGAACCCCGGCCTTGATGTCGGCCTGGCGGTCGCCGGTCTGCTCCAGTTCGATGGGCGCGTGTGCGGTGACGCGGAAGCGCACGCCCGGCAGGCGCACCACGCTCATGGGCTGGACGATCGTTCCGAAGCGAAGCGCCAGGCGGCTGGGACCCGGGGCGGCGTTCACCGGCTGACCAAAGAAGATAACCTCGGGCCCTTCAGAGAACTTCTGATCGTTCATAAGGGCGACGCTCTCGCCACGCGCCATGCCGGCCAGCAGTTCCCGCGCCCCGTCGCCCCCCTTGGGCGCGAAAAGCCTGACGCCATAGCGAGCACGGGCGGCGACGATCTGGCGGTCGACATAAGGGTTGTTGGCGGCGCGGTATGTCACCTGGACTGGCACGCCGGACGCCACCAGGACCGCCGCCATCGTCTCGATGTTGGCCATGTGGCCCGAGACGAAGACAACGGGCTTGCGCGAGGCGCGGATGGCCTCCAGGCGATCGGCGCCGACGATGTCGATGCGACCCGACGCGGGCGTGAGTTGGTCCATGACGGCGGTCTCGGCAAAGGTGCGGCCGGTCTGTTCCCACTGGGCGATCGCGAGACGCTCGCGCTCTTCGGGGTCCATGTCCGGGAAGGCAATGCGCAGATTGCGGATCACGGTGCGGTGGGTGCCGGTCTTCGGCCCCAGCTTCCGAAGCACCCAACCGCCGAAGTTCGACGCCGCCTCCAGCCCGATCAGTCGCATCAGGCCGATGAAGCCGGCGAAGGCCGCCGCCTCCAGCCGCCAGATCAGGTCCTGGCGAAACGAAACCCGCCGGGCGTCCTCACCAGGCAATGGTGATGCCGCCGTCGACGACCAGGGTCTGGCCGGTCATGTAGCTGGACGCCTTCGACGACAGATAGACGGCGGCGCCGGCGATCTCGTCCGGCTGGCCGATCCGACGAAGCGGGGCGGGGTCGGTCGCGACCTTCAGGATCTCCGGGTTCTCCCACAGGTATCGGGCGAAGTCGGTCTGGACGAGGCCGGGAGCGATGCAGTTGACCCGGACGTTGGACGGTCCCCACTCGACGGCGAGGTTCCTCACCAGCTGCATGTCGGCGGCCTTGGAGATGTTGTAGGCGCCGATCAGGGCGTTGCCGCGCAGGCCCCCGATCGAGGACACCACCGTGATAGCCCCGTCCTTTCGAGCCAGCATCTGGGGCGCGACCATCTGGATCAGCCAGTGGTTGGAGACCACGTTGTTCTGCAGGATCTTGTCGAACTGCTCGTCGGTGATGCCCGCCATCGGCCCGGCGTAGGGGTTGGACGCGGCGTTGCAGATCAGGATGTCGATCTTGCCGAAAGCGGCATTGGTCTCGTCGACCAGACGCTGAAGGTCTTCCTTGGACGCGATGTTGGCGGGAATTGCGATGGCGCGGCCCTCGCCGTGCTTGGCATTGATGGAGGCGGCGACCTCGTCGCAGGGCCCGGCCTTCCTCGACGAGATGACGACGTTGGCGCCGTGTTCAGCCAGACGCTCTGCGATCGCCTTGCCGATGCCCTTGGAAGAGCCCGTGATGATGGCCGACTTGCCGGTGAGGTCGAACAGTTCCATGCGTTTCCCCTGATATCGGCGTCGTTTATTCGCGCCACGCCCTAGCGGTCCGGCCCTGATAGCCTGATACTCGGCCGATTCCATCCGGGAAGTCGGACAAACCCGTTCCCATGCGTGCACTGACCAACGGCTTCCTGTTCTTCGGCTACGTCTTCCTGGCGATGACGGTCGGCGCCTTCCTGTGGCGGGCGGGGCTCGGCCTCGGGCCGGGCATCGCGGCGACCTTTGGCGTGCTCGGCGTGCTGGGTGCCGCCCACGCCCTGATCGCGGGCGCGGCCGAGCGCCGTCGCCTGAAGGCCGAGATCGACGCCGTGCGCGAGGCCCATCGCCTGCTGGCCGACGCCATGGAGCAGACACAAGGAGCCCTCGGCGACCTGGCCCAGGCCATTGAAGCCGGCGCGCTCACCCGCACCGAGGAGCTGTCCGGCGAAGTCCGCATGCTGGAGGACCTGATCCAGCAGATGAGCGCCTCGATCGACGAGCGGCTGACGGTCACGCCGATGGTCCCGCCGGACAGCGCCGAGGCGCGCCGGTTCCAGCAGTCGAACCTGCTGCTCAAGACCGTCCACGATGCGCTGAGCGAGAACCGCGTCGACCTGTATCTGCAGCCCGTCGTGACCCTGCCGCAGCGGCGCACGGTCTTCTACGAGAGCTTCACCCGGCTGCGCGATTCCACCGACCGGGTGATGATGCCGGCCGAATACCTGTCAATCGCCGAGGGCGAGGGTCTGGTGCCGGCCATCGACAACCTGCTGCTCTTCCGCTGCGCCCAGATTGTGCGTCGGCTGGCGCGTCAGGACCGCAAGGTCGGGGTGTTCTGCAACGTGGCCCTGTCCAGCCTGGGCGACGAGACCTTCTTCCCGCAGTTCCTGCAGTTCCTGAGCGAGAACCGCGACCTGAACCAGGCCCTGATCTTCGAGCTGGGCCAGGCGACGTTCGATGCGCGCGGCGCCGTCGAGGCGAGGAACATGGCTAAGCTGGCCGACCTGGGCTTCCGTTTCTCGCTGGACAAGGTCCAGACGCTGGACGTGGATTTCAACGACCTGCAGCGGTCGGACGTGAAGTTCATCAAGGTCGCGGCCGACCTGCTGATCGAGCAGCTGCTGGACATGGACGGTGGGGCCCCGATCCCGTCCTTGCGCGACATCCAGGCCGCCGACTTCGCCCAGCTGACCCGCCGCTACGGCATCGAGGTCATCGCCGAGAAGTGCGAGAGCGAACGCCAGATCGTCGACATCCTCGAGCTCGACGTGACCATCGCCCAGGGCCACCTGTTCGGCGAGCCGCGCGCGATCAAGGAAGCCGTGCTGGCCGAGACTGACCCGCCTGCGGACTTCGTGCGCTCCACCCTGATCAATGCCGAGCGGCGGCGGCGCTACGCCTGACCGGCCAGAAGCACCGCGAACGTCGCCTCGTCTTCGAACCGCGCCACGACCGGCCACGCCGTGACCCGAGCGCGCCATTCGGGCGGCAGGCGCACCCAGTCCTTCTCGGTGGTGACCAGGCCTGCCTCGAACAGGGCCGCGCGGTCGGCGAGGAAGTTCAGGTCCTCGGCGCGGTAATCCGCGTGGTCCGGGAACGGCGCGAAGTCCTTCAGGTCGCAGCCAGCGGCCTTCAGCGCGCGCTCGACCTTCCACGGCTTGGCGATTCCGGCGAAGCCGACCTGGGGCCCCGCAGGCGGCGGTCCAGAGGGCTCCAGCCGGGCGATGAAGACGGGCAGGGGGCCGAACAGGGCCACCAGCTCCGGATCGGCTTCGGGCGCGTCGGCGGGCAGGAGGACGATCACGGCGTCGGCGCGGGCCAGCCCAGCTTTCAACGGCTCGCGCATCGGCCCCGACGGAAAGACCGAGCCGTCGCCGAAGGGCCATTCGTCGCCGCGCGTCTCGCCGTCCACAACGATCAGGCTGAGCGTCTTCTTCAGCGCCGGGTTCTGATGGCCGTCGTCCAGCACCAGCACCTGAGCACCGGCCGCGACGGCCACCCCGGCCCCCGCCACGCGATCCCGCGCGACCCACATGGGGGCTTCGCCCGCCAGCATCAGGGGCTCGTCGCCGACGTCGCTGGCGGAATGGCTGACGGGATCGACGCGCACTGGCCCCTCCAGTCGTCCGCCGTACCCGCGCGACAGGCCCTGCGCTTCAACGCCTGAGGCACGCAGCAGCCGCAGCACTTCGCGCGCGACCGGCGTCTTGCCCGAGCCGCCGACGGTCAGATTGCCGATGGAGATCACCGGGATGCCGACGTCCTTGACGGAGGTGCGAGCGATCCGCCGCGCCGTCGCCGCGGCCCAGAGCCAGGAGGCGGGCTTCAGCAGGGTGCGCGTGACCCGTCCGTGCCGCCCGGACCGTTCGTACCACCAGCGGGGCGTCGTCAACTTCATCCCTTCTCCCCTTGCGGGAGAAGGTGGCCGAGCGCAGCGAGGTCGGATGA
>NZ_LJHU01000061.1 GCF_001295975.1 Brevundimonas sp. AAP58
GGGGGCGACCGCGCACACCGTGTATGGGGCCGCCCCCTCCACCGGCCTTCGGCCGGTCCCCCTCCCCCGCTTCGCGGGGGAGGATCGCTACCCCGCCCGCGCCAGCTGCGCCTCGGGCGGGGCCAGGGCCAGGAGCGCATTGATCGGCTCGGCCAGCATCGCCTTGGTCGGTGCCCCCTGGGCCAGGCAGCCTTCGAGGCCCGCTGCGGCGACCGCCAGCCGGGTGTCGCCCGTCTTGACCGCGAGCGCCTTCAGCGTCGCGGCCTGCTGCTTGGACGCCCGCACCGCCTGCATCGGATCGCTGTCGAACTGGGCCAGCGAGGCCGCGAGGATTCTCAGCGCCTGATCCTTCACCGCGGCCGCGGCCTCGCCCGCCGTCTTGGGCTTGTCGGCGCTGCGCTTCTGCGGTCCGGCATATTCGCCCGAGTTGAACCGGCGCCGATCCGGCCCGACGTAGCCGACGGCCTCGATCCAGTCGCGCGGCTTCAGCGCCACGTTCTCGACCCGCTTGAACAGGTCGCCGGCCGTGAACGGCTTTCTCAGAAACTCGTGGATGCCGGAATCGCGCGCGCCCTTGATCGAAGACGCGGTCGCTTCCGATGTCACCATGATGATCGGGGCCCGACGACAGGCCAGATTGGATCGACGCACACGCCGGGCGAACTGCTCCCCGTCCAGCCGCGGGCCTGTCCGCTCGGTGAAGATCATCCCGGGTTCCAGCTCGCGGGCATGGTCCAGGGCCCGGCTCTCGTCCGCCTCGGTCACCACCTCACGCGCGCCCAGGCTCTTCATGATGTCCTGCAGCAGCCGCGCCGAGGCTGCGTTCGGATCGACGATCAGCACGCGCCGCACCGCAGGCTCGATACGGTTCAGGGTCTTGGCGTCGGCGGTGAACACGAAGGGCGGCTCCGGAAACTGAACGTTCCGCCTACACCGTCGCGGTTAAGGCCGCGTTGAGCGTGAACGCCCGAACCGCTCAGCCCTGGAAGGGATCGCGCATCAGACCCCCCTTTCAGGGTTCAGCCCTGAAAGGGATCTCTCATCAGGATCGTGTCGTCCCGCTCCGGGCTGGTCGACAACATCGCCACCGGCGCCTGGATCAACTCCTCGATCCGCCGCACATATTTGATGGCGTTCGCCGGCAGATCCTTCCACGTCCGCGCCCCTTGCGTGCTCTCGGACCAGCCTTCGATGGTCTCATAGATCGGCTCGGCCGCCGCCTGCGCCTTGAGGCCCGCAGGCAGATAGTCGAACACCTCGCCGTTGATCCGGTATCCGGTGCAGATCTTCAGCTCATCGAACCCGTCCAGCACATCGAGCTTGGTCAGGGCGATGCCGTGGATGCCGTTGATGGCGATCGACTGGCGCACCAGCACAGCGTCGAACCAGCCGCAGCGCCGCGCCCGCCCCGTCACCGTCCCGAACTCACGTCCACGCTCGGCGATGCGCTTGCCGGCGTCGTCGAACAGCTCTGTCGGGAACGGCCCCTCACCGACCCGCGTCGTATAGGCCTTGACGATCCCAAGCACGAACCCGACCGCGCTCGGCCCCAGCCCCGACCCCGCCGCCGCCTGCCCCGCCACGGTGTTCGACGACGTCACATACGGATACGTGCCGTGGTCCACGTCCAGCAGCGACCCTTGCGCCCCCTCGAACAGGATGCGCCGCCCCTCGGCGCGGAACTGATCCAGCATCCGCCACACCGGCTGGCTGGCGAAGGCCAGCACGCGAGGCGCGATCTCCATCAGCTGGCTCTTCAGCCCGGCCACATCGACCTCGTCCAACCCGAGGCCCTTCCGCAGCGCGTTGTGGTGCGCCAGCAGTCGCTGGATCTTGGCGTCCAGCGCCTCCGGATCAGCCAGATCGCCGACGCGGATCGCGCGTCGTCCCGCCTTGTCCTCATAGGCCGGGCCGATGCCCCGCCCGGTCGTGCCGATCTTGGTCACCCCGGCGGCGGCTTCCCGCGCCTGATCCAGGTCCCGATGCAGCGGCAGGATCAGACAGGCATTGTCCGCCAGCGTCAGCAGCTCCGGCGTGATCGCCACCCCCTGCGCCTCGATCCGCGAAATCTCGTCCAGCAGCGCCCAGGGATCGACCACGACCCCGTTGCCGATCACCGACGGCTTGCCCTGCACCACACCACTGGGCAGCAGGCTCAGCTTGTAGGTGACGTCACCGACGACCAGCGTATGGCCCGCGTTGTGCCCGCCCTGGAACCGCACGACCACGTCGGCCCGGTTCGACAGCCAGTCGACGATCTTGCCCTTGCCCTCGTCGCCCCACTGGGCTCCGACCACCGCCACGTTCGCCAATGCACAAGTCTCCGCTGGATGCGCGAGGGGCTATAGCGGGGGAATCGAGGGATGTCGCGTTTGCTTAGGCACCTTCCCGCTTGGGCCGATAGTCGCGCGAGTCGAGACAGGTATCGTACTCAGCCCGGTCAATCTGAATCCAATCTGTCCGATTGATCCCCTTCGCCGACTTGACAGCAGGACTGTAAGGATAGGCCGAGGCAATTTTGATCCAACGCCTCTGTTCCTGAGCGATCGTTCGGATTTCGTCGGCGACCTCCGAAAGGTCTTGGTCTCTGCAAAACAACAAAGCCACGTCGAACTCGCGTTTGTGTGCGAGGCTGATCACGTCAAGCGCAATCCGAACATCGATGCCCTTCTCATCGCCATCGAGGTAAGAGTGTGTTGTTCCATCCGGCAGCCGCACGACCTTGTTTCGGTACCGCAGCGGCCTCGTGTAAACGCGGACGCCTTGGCGTCCCATTTGCGCTCCCTTGGCAACCCAAAAGTGGTTCCAGAATGCATTGTCTACCGCATCTGGGATGCCAGTATAGAAGCGCACACCCTCGCACGACCAACCCATACGGGCGCAAACCGCCCGAGCTAAGGCGTCAGGGTCGAAGTTGGGGAAGGTGTAGCCAAACGCCGCTTTGGCGCAGTGAAAGAGATTTTGTCCATCGAAGAAGGCAATCGCCCTCTTGGTCTCTGGTTCACGCATGGCGTCTCACCCGGTTTAGAGCCAGATAAGACGGCTTTATCGAAAAACGGAATAACCCAGCCGGAGGCCCCTAGAGGCGTGTCCAACGGGAGAGAAGTTGATACGCTGAGTTAAGCAGCGAACAGATGAACGTCAAGTGAATATGGACACGCAGTGACAGTCGCGGCTTCGGCCCATCGTGCTAAAGTGCTGCAACTGCCCTCTCGAACGCCCACTCCAGCCAAGGCGTAGCGGCCACCACGTCCTCGGTCTCCACAGTGCACCCACACCACAGCCTCAGCCCCGCCGGCGCGTTCCGATGGCTCTCGACGTCATAGGCCGCGCCCTCGGCCTCCAGCAGGGTCTTCATTCGCTTCACGAACGCCTGCCGCCCCGCCTCGTCCAGCGCCGTCACGCGCGGATCGACGATCTTCAGGCACACCGACGTCGTCGATCGCGTCGCCGGATCGACCGCCAGCGGCTCGATCCAGTCGGTCCGCTCGACCCAGTCGAACAGGGCCCCCGCATTCGCATCCGTGCGCCGGATCAGTTCCTTCAACCCGCCGATGCGATCCGCCCACTCCAGCGCATCGATCCAGTCCTCCAGCGTCCACAGGCTGAAGGTATTGATCATGGTCCCCGTGGCCAGCGCCCGGTCGAAGCCCTTGGCGTCGCGCAGGCGCAGCACTTTCGGCACCGCCCTCGGCGGCTCATAGGCATCCAGCCGCGCCACCGCCCGGGGCCCAAGGGCCGCGATGCCGATCCCGGCCTCACCACCCAGCGCCTTCTGGAAGCTGAAGGTCACCACATCGACCCGCTCATAGTCGATCGGCATGGCGAAGGCGGCGCTCGTCGCGTCGCAGATCACGATCCCCTCGCGATCCTTCGAGATGAAGTCGGCGTTCGGCACCCTCACCCCCGCCGTCGTCCCGTTCCACGGAAACACCAGGTCCTTCGTCGGATCGACACGGTTCAGGTCCGGCAGCAGACCCCACGGCGCTTCCAGCAGCTCCAGGTCCGGCAGCTTCAGGTGATCCCTGGCGTCCACCGCCCACAGCTTGCCGAAGTTCTCGAACGCCATGACCTGCGTCGGCCGCGCGCCGAGCATGTTCCACATCGCCGCCTCGACCGCCCCGGTGTCGGACCCCGGCAGATAGGCCAGCACCCAGTCCTCGGGGACTTCGAGCAGCACTTTGGTCAATCTCAGCGCATGAGCGAACCGCTCCACCACCTCCGGCGCGCGGATACCCCGGCCCAGCAGATCGTGCGGCAGGCCTTGCGACGACCATCCCGGCCGCTTCGCCGTTGGCCCGGCCGAGAACCACGGCCGCTTCGGCTTCACTGTCGGTTTTGCGACCATCACCCTCGCCCCGGCTTGTAGGGACGGGTGTTTCGCCAGTCCTCCGCGATCCGCTCCAGGATCGGATCGACCCGGTCGGGCAGGGTCACCATGATCCGCGCCTTCAGGTCGCCGCGCGCGCCCCCGGCATAGGCCCCCTTGCCCTTCAGCCTCAGCACCTGACCGGAGTTGGAGCCCTTGGGCACCGTCACCGCCACCGTCCCGTCCGGCGTCGGACACTCGACCTTGCCGCCCAGCACGGCGTCCGGCACCGACACCGGCAGGTCCATCACCACATCGGCGCCCTCGACCTTGAAGATCGGATGGGGCGCAACCCGCAGCTCGATCAGGGCGTCACCCGCTTCCGTGCGCCCCGGCATGCCCTGCCCGCGCAGCCGGATCGTCTGGCCGTTCGATGCGCCCTTGGGGATGTTCACGTCCAGCGTCCGTCCGTCCGAGAACTGGATCCTCCGGCTGGCCCCGCCGATGGAGTCCTCCAGGCTGATCTCCAGCGTCGCGCGAACGTCCTGGCCCTTGCCGAACGCCCGCTGCGGCCCCCTCTGGCCGAAGTTGCCGAAGATGGACTCCAGATCGATGTCGTCGAACGCCGCCCGACCGCCCGGCCCGCCCGTGTGGGAAAACCCGAACCCGCCCGGTCCCGCACCCGGTCCGCTCCCGCCGGAAAAGCCCCGGTACTGCTCCTGGCCATCGGCGTCGATCTGGCCGGCGTCATAGCGCGCCTTGGTCTTGGGATCGCTCAGCAGGTCGAAGGCGGCCGAGACCGTCTTGAACCGTTCTTCAGCGACCGGATTGCCCCGGTTCTTGTCGGGATGCAGTTCCTTGGCCAGCTTCCGGAACGCGGCCTTGATCTCGGCGTCGCTCGCCCCCCGGGACACGCCCAGTTCCTTGTAGGGATCGCCCGCCACGCCGTCGTCGCTCCGTCAGAAGAGATTCGCCGCATCCGGGCGGCGTCTCTCGTCAGTTAAGCCATGCGGCCCGGCGTTCAATGCGTTTTTCAGGCCGCGAGCGGAACGATCGCCTCTGCACCCCAGCCCCAGTCGTTCCCATACTGCGCCACCGCGATCCGCGCGGCCGATCCGGGCCCGCCCGGAAAATCCTCCGCCAGCGCCGCCGCCGGATAGATCGCGGCCAGCCCCTCGACCTCCATGACGCGACGTTCCACCGCGCCGTCCAGAACCCTCAGCCGGAACCGCCTCGGATCCACCTCGACCGGCTCCAGATCCCACCGATCCCCGCCGATACGCACGCGCGGCGTCCAGCTCAGCGCCAGCCCCTCGGCAACCGCTTCGACCGCCAGCCCGGTCGGCGACCACGGCCGCCCGTGCATGCCCTCGATCGTCACAGCCAGTTCCGCGAAACCCGGACCGCCCGGAACCGCCCCCTGCGGCCCGACCCTTGCGATCCTCGGCAAGCCCCGTTCCCCGACGTCCACCTCGATCCGGGCCAGCCGCTCATCCAGCACGACAACCAGCCCGCCCTCGGCCGCCCCAGCAGCCGTCGCGCCTTCGGTCCCCTGTTGCCCGCGCAGCAATCCCGACAGCCGCCACTCGCCGTTGCCCATCAAAACTGCGGACCGGAACGACACGATCTCCCATCCCGCCGGCGTCTGCACCGCCAGCCGGTTCGCCCCGCCCATCACGGCCGCCTGCGTCCCCGACGAAGGCGCCACGCCTTCGAACGCCACCGTCATCCGGTTGACCTCATCCCAGCGCCCGACCGGCCCAGCCGCCAGTGGCGTCGTCAGCCGCCCCACCGTCGCCGGTGTCGAAATCACCGCTCGCTGCGTCAGCGTCTCGACCGTCTCTCCCTGATGCACCGCCATCGGCCGCCAAGGCTCCACCGCCACGGCGACCAGCGGCCGCCCATCCGCCTCCGCGCCCGGCAGCGGCGGCAGGTCCAGCACCACCGCGAACGGTGCCCCCGCCGGTCCTTCCACCTCGCCCGGCCTCTTCGGCCCGGCCTCCTCGCCGACGACCACGCTGTTGACCCGCGCCAGCGCCGCGCGCGGCGTCTCGTCCAGAGTCACGCGCTCGACCCGCCAGGTGCCCGCCTGCCCCTCGACGCCGACCCGGTCGCCCGGCTCGATCCGCAACGCCTCCAGCGGCCCCAGCGCGACCGTCAGCCGCTCATCCTCCGCCGCCCCCAGCGTCCGCTCCGCCAGGGCCGTGGCCAACGCGGCGCCGCACACGGCCGGCAGATCGACGTCCGTCCCGCCGCCGTCCTCGTACCCATCCGCCCGCACGACGACCGATCCGGTCTGATAGTCCCGCGCCTCGTCGATGAAGCGCACCCGCGCCGCCGTCGGCCGCGCCTCAAGCAAGCGCTCGCGCCGCAACCCGTCGCCCTCATCCCCGACCGCCAGCCGGTCCGTCGCCAACGTCAGCGCCTCGGCCTCCTCGCCGATCAGAGCAACCTTCCCGCCCCGCTCCGCCGCCGTGATCCCCAGCGCGCCCAGCAACGGCTCAATCGCATCCCGGGTCCGCATCGGCCGGTCGATCACATAGCCCGCGACGATCCCCTCCGGCCGCCCGACCTCATACTCTTCCTCCGACAGCCCACCGCGCCGCAGGATGGCTTCCAGCAACCCCCTCGCCTCCCCGCCCATGCGTCCATTCAGCCAGTGCCCGGCCCGCCAGGCCCCGGCGTCGGCCCACACCTCCGCCAGCCCCGGAAACGCCGGATAGGGCCGCGCGTCCCAGCACCAGGCGTCCGCCGCCTCCAGCATCGGCCCGCCATAGACCGCCGACACCGGATTGTTCTCCGGCTCCGCGAACCACCCCAGCACCGCCTCCAGCGCGCGGCGTTGCATCCGGTCGTCCCGCGCGCCGGTCGAAAACGGCGGCAGAAAGCTCTCGGACGACTTCGGGTCCTGGAACAGGTTCGGCGCATTGCCGCCCCGGTCCACCGCCGCACAGCCGAACTCCGTCAGCCGGATCGGCTTCATCCCCGCAATCCAGGCCGTCGACGTCGCAGCCCTCACCCCGCCCGGCCGGTCATGGTGAGCGTTCCCCCACCATCCCGTCAGGTCCTTGACGCGAAAGACCCAGTCCTCGCCGTGCGCCGCATCGGCGATCGGCGTCCGCACCTGCGCCGCCCGGTCCACATCGCTGGCATAGAACCAGTCGAAGCCATCCCCGCCCGCCACCTGGCTCGCCAGATACGCCGGATCGTCCGGACCCTCGAACGCCGCCGCATCCACGCCGCCGTCGCCCGCCCGCCAGTCGCCGAGCGGCGGGGACC
>NZ_LJHU01000062.1 GCF_001295975.1 Brevundimonas sp. AAP58
CCCCCGCCGATCGGCCGGGCCTGGCCGACTTCACGGCGGGACTCGCGACCCAGGGGGCCGGCGACAGAACAGCGACCGAGATCGCCCGAACGCTCGAGGCTGCGGGGGCTTCTGCCGGGGGCGGAGCGGGCCGGGATTCGACCACGCTCGGTGCCTCGGCCCCGATCGCCTCGGCCGACGTGGTGGGAGAGATTCTGTCGGACGTGGTGGAACGGCCGACCTTCGCCCAGACCGAGCTGGAACGATCACGGACCCGCACGGCCAACGCCCTGACAGTTCAGCTGAGCCAGCCTGGGCCGCTGGCCAGTCTGGTGTTGCAGCGTCTCGCCTATGGCGACGCGGCGTATGGGGCACCCGCGTCGGGCCTGCCCGCCTCCGTCCGCCAGATCAGCCGCGAGGAGGTCGAGGCGCATCACGATCGCTGGTGGCGGCCAGACAACGCCGCCCTGATCATCACCGGAGGCATGACCGTCGAGGAGGGCTTCGCCTTCGCCGAGCGGACCCTGGGCGACTGGGTGAAACCCGCCGACGCCCTGCCGCAGATCCCGGGCCGCGCCGGAGATCCCCGTCCGCCGCGTCTGGTGGTGGTCGACCTGCCCGGTGCCGGTCAGGCGGCGGTCGCAGCGGCCGTTAGGGGGCCGTCGCGGTCGGAGGCCGACTTCTATCCCCTGGCCGTCGCCAATGCGGTGCTCGGCGGCGGGCAGAACGGTCACCTGTTCCAGGAAGTCCGGGCCAAGCGGGGCCTCAGTTATGGGGCAAGCTCCTCTCTCCCGGGGCGGGCCGAGGCCGGCCTTCTGACGGCTACGACCCAAACCAAGAACGAGAGCGCGCTGGAGGTCGTTGATCTGGTTCTGGCCCAGATGGAGCGGGTCCGTACCGAGGCGATCGCGGAACAGACCCTGACGGATCGCGAGACCTATTTGACGGGCGGCTTCTCGCGGACCATCGAGACGACGGGCGGCCTGGGCAGCTTCCTGGCCGACGCCGTGACGTTGGGCCTGCCGCTCGACGAGGCGGAACGGTACGGCGAGCGCATCCGCGCAACGACGCCCGAGAGTCTGCGCGCGGCGGCCCATCGGCTGGATCCGGACCAGGCTTTTGTCGTGGTTGTCGGCGACGCCCAGATGTTCATCGAGGGCATGCGGGCGGCGCACCCGGACGTCGTGGTCATCCCGGCGGCCGAGCTCGATCTGCTGGATCCGACGCTCGGGCTATGAAGAGGGAGGCGGTCAGCCGGCGCGGAACGCCCTGACCGCCTCGACCGCCGCGCGAACCGAGGCCTCGATGCCGGCCCAGTCGCCGTCGCGCACAGCGGCGTCGGTGATCAGTTTGGACCCCATGCCCGCCGCGACGATGCCTGATCCGAACCACCGGGCGATGGAGGCCGGGTCAGGATCGACGCCGCCGGTCGGCATGATCTTGGTCCAGGGCATCGGGCCCAATACCGCTTTGACGAAATCCGGCCCGCCGACGCTCGCGCCGGGGAACAGCTTCACAATCTCGCACCCCAGGGCGTGGGCGTTGGAGATGTCCGTCACCGACCCGCAGCCGGGGAAATAGGCGACCATGCGCCGGTTGCAGACCTGGGCGACTTCGGGAACCAGGGCCGGAGAGACCACGAAGCGCGCTGCGCGGTTCAGGAACATGGCCGCCGTGCCCGCGTCCAGCACCGAGCCGATGCCCAGCACGATGTCCGGATCGGTGCGGGAGAGCTCTCGCGCAATCTCGCCGAACAGGTCGACGGCGAAGTCGCCCCGGTTGGTGAACTCGATCACCGGCGCACCGCCACGCGCGCAGGCGCGAATGACGTTCAGCGCCGTCTCCGGATCGGAATGGTAGAAGACCGGGCAGATCCCTTGCGCCGGAAGCGCGGTCAGGACGGACAGGCGATCATGCGGCATCGGCGGCTCCAGTCAGGCGTAGGGCCGGGATCGGACGCGGGACGATCCGCGTCAAGTGACGTTGCGTTGCACCGTTCGGCGCGCGCTATTGCCAGCGGGTCGAAACCCCGCCGCCCTCGTCCCATTCGCCGCCCGCATCGAGCGCGTCGTCGAAGTCCATGAGCCGGTCCAGCAGCACGCCCGCGATGACGCCAAGCGCGGCCACGCCGACCAGGGTCACGACCGAGCCGATGCCGATCTTCTCGGATCGCGTCAGGCGGCGGCGTCCGGCGGGATCGACGACATAGGACTTCCGACGGGCCATCAGGCGGCCTCTCTTGCGCGCATGGTCTTTTTCACCTTGGCCATGGCCCGGTCTTTCCGCAGCCGTGACAGGTGGTCGATGAACAAGACACCGTTCAGGTGATCGAGCTCGTGCTGGTAACACACGGCGTAGAGGCCCTCGATCTCCTCCTCGACCCGCTCGCCCTCGCGGTTGAGATAGGCGACGCGGATGCGGGCCGGGCGCTCGACCTGGTCGAAGTATTCCGGGATCGAGAGGCAGCCTTCCTCGTAGCAGAAGGTCTCGTCCGACGCCCACAGAACCTCGGGATTGACGAAGTAGCGGGGGTTGGGAACGCGGGGCGGGTCCTGGCCTTCGGGGACGGCTGGCGCGTCTTCCGGGACCGGGCCGTCGCCCAGATCCATCACGACGACGCGGCGCAGATCGCCGATCTGCACGGCCGCCAGGCCGATGCCCGGGGCATCGTACATGGTCTCCAGCATGTCATCCATGAGGGCTCGCACGCTGTCGTCGACGACCTCCACAGGCCTGGACACCTGTTTCAGGATCGCGAGGTCGGCGGCGTTGTCGATGGTCAGGATGCGACGGATGGTCATTCCGATCAGGTAGGCGTGGCGTCCCGGAGGGTCAAGTTCGCGGACCTCGCGCCAGGACGCGGCGGGCCGTGGCTCAGGCGGTGGGCTGGATGCCGCTTTCGGCCAGCCATTCCAGGATCTTGCCCTTGGGCATGGCCCCGACCTTCAGCGATGCCATCTGGCCGTCCTTGAACAGCATCAGGGTGGGGATACCCTTCACGCCCAGCTTGGACGGGGTGATGGGGCTATCGTCGATGTTGATCTTAGCGATGGTGACCTGACCGGCCAGTTCGTCGGAGATCTGCTCCAGCGCAGGCCCGATCTGCTTGCACGGCCCGCACCACTCCGCCCAGAAATCCACCAGCACGGGGGTGGAGGCTTTCAGCACGTCGGCGTCGAAGCTGTCGTCGGTGACCTTCAGCGTAGCCATGAGGGGTTCTCCTGTCGGGCGCCCGGGCCCGGTGTCGTTCGGTCGAGGGATGTGGGGCGGATGGCGGGGGAAATCAACGGAGGGCGTGGTCCTGTCACTCGTCCGGCTTGAGCTGCCTGAAAATCCGAGCCAGCTCGGTCGGGGCAAGCACGGCGATTACAAAGGGGGCCACCTCGAACGCTCGACCAATTGCATAGGCAATTTGCTCCGCCTCATCGACAACGCGCCGCAGATCGTCCGGCGATAGTGCTGCCCGACTGAACGCAGACGCCCGAGAGAGCTTCGCGCTTCGATGTGCAATGGCGTTGCTTCGAAGCATTTGGATCCGCCTGAGGATGTCCTCCGCCTCCGTCATCCAGTAGCGAACCTTGTCGGCGTTGAAAGCAGCGTTGGCAGCGGCAGCTTCGGCAATCAATCTTTCAAGATTAATCGTCCGATTTTTTCTCTCGAACAGCGTTCCGAGGTAAAGCAGGCACAGCTCCTGATGGGCGTGCTGATCGAAGTTTACGAAATCAGGAAACTCGTTTAAGCTATCAAACAGTTCATCCCGGCTCTGGGGATCTGTCTAAACGCGCCAGACCTCGAAGTGGCGCAACGCGAGCCCAGCGAGGCGGATGACCTCGGTCGCCTGATGTCTGAGTTCCAGCGAGGCTGCCATCCTCTCGATTAACTTTCTTCAAGGTGAAGACGATTCCGCAGGGGTAAAACTAATGGAGCGCCCCATCTGCCATCAATGCAGCTTCAGCCTCGGCCGGATCACCTGGTTGACGTGGCCCAGAGCGATCAGGGCCAGGCCCTTGGTCCAGCCGTGGATGGTCAGGATGTGAAGGCGGTAGAGCGACATATAGATCAGCCGCGCCAGCCGCCCCTCCACCGCCATCCGCCCGCCGACCAGATTGCCCATCAGGCTGCCGACCGTCGAATAGCGCGACAGCGACACCAGCGAGCCCTGATCCCGATAGACGAAGGGTTTCAGCGGCCCGCCCCGCACCAGGGCCTTGAGGTTCTGAAACGCGGTCGAGGCCATCTGGTGGGCGGCCTGGGCGCGGGGCGGGATGGGGCGGTCGCTGCCCGTGGGCACATAGCGGGCGCAGTCGCCGATGGCGAAGATGCGGTCGTCGCGGGTCGTCTGCAGAGTGTCGCGGACCACCAGCTGGTTCGACGGCGTCGTTTCCAGCCCGCCGATGTCGGCGAGGAACTCGGGCCCCTTCACGCCCGAGGCCCAGACGCGCAGGTCGGCGCGGATGAACTCACCGCCAGCGGTCATCACGCCGTCGGCCGTGACCTCGGTCACCTTGCTGCCGGTGATGACGCGCACCCCGATGGCCTCCAGCTCGGCCTTGGCGGCCTGGGACAGGCGTTCGGGCAGGGCGGGCAGGATGCGCGGGCCGGCCTCGACCAGGGTCACCGACAGGCGGCTGTCGTCGAACACCTCCAGCCCGTAGTAGGCCAACCCTTGCGCGGCGTTGAACAGCTCTGCCGCCAGCTCCACGCCGGTGGCGCCCCCGCCGACGATGACGACCCGGACCCGGGCGTCGGAGCCCGGATCGGCCATCATGGCGCGCGAGACCCGCAGGCACTGGTTCAGCAGCATCTTGCGGAAGCGGTCGGCCTGGGTCCGGTCGTCCAGTAACAGGGCATGGTCGCGCGCGCCCGGCGTGCCGAAGTCGTTCGACACCGAGCCAACCGCCAGCACCAGATAGTCGTAGCGGATGCGATGACCGGCGATGATCTCCCGCCCCGTCTCGTCGTGAATGGGCGCGATGTGGATGTGGCGGGTGTCTCGGTCGATGCCGTCCAGCGACCCGTCGAAGAAACGGTAGCGCCAGCGGAAGGCGTGGCCGCGATAGCCGACCTCGTCCAGATTGGCGTCCAGGGAGCCGGCGGCGACCTCGTGCAGCAGCGGCTTCCAGATATGGGTCGGGTTGCGGTCGACCAGGATGATGTCGAAGCGTTTGCGGCCGAAGGTCCTGCCGAGTTTCGCCGCCAGTCCCAGGCCGCCCGCCCCGCCGCCGACGACGACGATCTGGGTCTTGCGGGGTACGACCGGCGGGGGGGAGGTCTTCGCGGTGTCCGCGCCTGTCGTCTTCAGCATGTTCGGCCCCGCCCCCTGAATCAGCACAGGTTAGCAGAGACTGCGAGAAGTCATCGCCCGGATCGCAGCGTTACGGCCAGTGCCACGATGGAGGACGCGGTCGCGGGGTGGCGGGCCTTCGGAGTCTGTTTGCCGGTTGACGTCCGCCACCTCTGAAGCCAGGCCCTGGACCGGGAAGGCAATGGCCGCTTCCGACCCTTTGCGGACGTTCGCGCCTATGACCATTATCGATCAACATCGGGAGCAGCCATGATCACCATACGCAGAGATGCGTTCGGTTACTTTGCGACGGCTTCGCCACCGCACGTCGCGCGAGACTGGGCGAACGTGCTTCCTCTCTCCAGAGACGACATGGTCGAGGCACTGTGCGCACAGGGTGCGCATGTTCAGGACGCCTGGGACGCTGTGTTGGACGCTGAAGCGGCTGCGACAGGCAAAGCTGAACACATTAGATAGCCGGGCCTCGTAGCCGCTTTCCACCCATGGCGGACCTTGGGAAGGTCCGATTCTGATCGCCGTCACCGCAACCCTGACAGCGCCTCCGCCATCATCGCTTCCGGCACGGCCATCAGCCTTGGCCCGTCCGTCCAGACCAGCGCCGCCTCGACCGGACGATCCGGATAGAGCGCCCGCAGCACAGCGACATAGACGGCCATCTGGGCGACGTAAGCCGGGTCGGCGTCCTCGATGTGGTCTGGCGCGGGACGGTTGGTCTTGAAGTCGACGACGAGGACGCGGTCCGGCGTGACGACCAGACGGTCTATGCGGCCGTTGATGGAGACGCCCGGCGGCAGGTCCGGCGCGGAACCGACCAGGGCGACCTCGGCGCGGGAGCCGGGGCCGAAGACCGGGGCGAAGCGAGGGTCGTCCAGCACGCCGAAGGCGGCGCCTATCATCTCCTGGCGCTGTTCGTCCGACAGGTCGCGCTCGCGGGCGAGCAGGCGGCGGGCGGCGTCGGGACGGGCGTCGGGCGCGATTTCGGGCAGGCGTTCGAGCAGGAGGTGAATCAGGTCGCCGCGCCGGAAGCGGCCGAGCGGCGCGCCTTCCCCACTGGACGCGACGGCGAGAGGAGACGGGGCGGCTGCGCGCTTGGCTCCCTTGGCCTGAGACGGAGAGACGTAGCGGGCGGACGGGTCGATCGCCGGGGCGCGGCGGGCCCAGTCGGGGATGACCGTCGTCGGCGCGGAGACGGCGGTGGCGCCCCGACCCAGCACCACCGGGTCATGACCATAGCGGCGGCGGTCCTCGCCGATGTCGTGGACCTGCGGCCCCAGCCGTTCGAAGGTCTCGGTCAGGACCGACCACCAGCTGCCCTCCTCGAAGCCATTGGTGCTGTTGCCGCGTCCGCGACCCATGATGATGACGCGGTCGCGCGCCCGGGTCAGGGCGACGTAGAGCAGCCGCAGCGACTCCTCCAGCGCGCGCTGGTCCCGCGCCTCGCGCGCGGCCTTGGCGGCGGGGGGATCGGTCTCCTTGGTGGTCAAGACCATGAGCCAGCCCTCGCCGTCATCCGTCGGGACGGGCATCAGGCCGGGTCCCTTCCCGCGCGCCCGCGCCGTGGTGTCGGGCAGGATGACGACCGGCGCCTCCAGCCCCTTGGCCCCGTGCACGGTCATGACGCGGACCTCGCCGCGCGGCCCCTCCAGCTCGCGCTTCACCTCCACCTCGGCCTGTTCCAGCATGGCGAGCGCGGTTTCGAGATCGAGCCCACCGCGATCCTCGGCCGCGAGGACCTGGTTCAGCGTTTCGTCGAGAGCCTCCTCTGCCTCGCGCCCCAGCCGGGACAGCACGCGGGCGCGACCGCTGAGACCCGTGTCGTCCACGCGATTGAGCAGGCCGGAGAAGAAGGCGAAGGGATCGCGGCCGCGCGTCTCGATTGCGAAATCGAACAGGGCTCGGGCGCGGGTCCATTCCGGGCGTTCGGCGGCGCGGTCGCGCAGCTCGGCCCAAAGTTTGCGCCGCTCCTTTTTTGAGCCGGCGAGGTCGTACAGACTGTCCTCGTCGACGTCGCAGAAGGGGCTGCGCAGGACCTCCGCGAGGCTCAGGTCGTCGTCCGGATAGAGGGCGACGCGGGCGAGCGAGATCAGATCGGAGAAGGCGATGTGGGTCGACAGCTTCAACCGGTCGGCGCCGGCGACGGGCACGCCCGCCGTCTTCAGGGCGCGGATAATCTCCTCGAAGGTGGCGTCGCGCTGGCGAACCAGGATCAGGAAGTCACCGTAGCTGGCGGGGCGGAGCGTGCGACTGTCCTTGTCCTGGACGGCCACGCCGTCCTGGACCTGGCGCTGGATTTCGAGGGCGAGGTCGCGGGCCAGGCGCTTCCGGGCGCTGTCGGGGGCCTCCTCGTCGACCGGATCGTCCCAGGCCTCGCGTTCGGGAGCTTTGTCGTCCCGATAGATGGGCCAGAGGTCGATGCAGCCCTGATCGGTCGCGCGCATGGCCTTGTGGGGCGCGATGTCGCCCTGAACGCCGACCAGGGCGCGGCTGCGGTCCGGCGCGCTCGCCGCTTCGGGATCGAAGAAGACCGCGTCCACGAACGACAGCACCTCGGGCGTCGAGCGGAAGGAGGTCTCCAGTGGCACGCCGGCGAAGCCCATGCCCGCACCGGTTACGCGGGTGGCGAAGTCCCGCCGCTTTTCGGCCAGCATTTCCGGCCGGGCGCCCTGAAAGGAATAGATCGACTGCTTGGCGTCGCCGACGACGAAGACGGTGCGATCCACCGTGCCCGCGCCGATGCGGCGCGAACCGATGCCAGAGAAGAAGCCCTCGGTCAGGGCCTCGACGATGTCCCACTGCTCCGGCGCGGTGTCCTGGGCCTCGTCGATCAGGACGTGCTCGATCCCACCGTCCAGCTTGTACAGCACCCAGGCTGCGCTGGATCGCTTCGTCAGCAGGTCCACCGTGCGGGCCACCATGTCGCCGAAGTCGAGCGCGCCTTTCTCCGCCTTGCGTGCCTCGTAGAAGCGGGCGTGGGCCTCGGCGAGCGTGAGGGCATGAGCGGTATCCTCGGCCAGCCGGGCCGCTTTGACTTCCTCAAGGGTGGCGCTGACCTTGTCCAGCAGCGAAGTCAGCCAGTCGCGCGCAAAGGCCGGGGCCGACTTGGTGGCCATTGATTTTCGGACTTCGTTCTTTTCGGTCAGGAAGACGGCGGCGACCGCCGAGAACTCCCAGTCCGCGTGATGCATGCGTTTGGAGCAGGCCTTGTCAGTCTTGGATCCCGACGTCATCTGCTCGGCCACCGACAGCCAGGCATCGCGGTCGAGGAAGCGCATGAAGTCTGCTTCGATGGCCTCGGCGCTACGCTTTGGATCGGCCCCGGCGAGCGTCCAGGGGCAATCCGTGCGCCCCGCCCGCCAACGTTCGATATAGTCCGTCAGCCGTGCGCGGTCCCCCTCGATCTTGCCGAGCAGGGCCTCGAAGGCCTTGAAGTCCAGTGCCACGGCGAAGTGCGCATAGGCCCGGCCGATGCCGCCGTCGGGGTGGGCCAGGGCGTGGCGGGCGAGGTCGTCGCGCGCCTGTCGCGACAGGGCGACGGCGGCTTGGTCTTCCAGCACCTGAAAGCCGGGGGTCACGCCGGCCTCGAGCGGGAAACGCCGCAGCAGCTTTTCACAGAAGGCGTGCAGCGTCTGGATCTTCAGGCCGCCGGGCGTATCGAGCGCCTGGGCGAACAGGCGGCGCGCCCGTTTCAGATTGTCGCCCGACAGGCGGTCGGGGTCGCGGCCGTCGAGCTCATGCAGCGAGGCCCGAAGCTTTTCGTCGTCCATGACGGCCCAGTCACCCAGCCGCTTGTAGAGGCGCGACTGCATTTCGGCGGCGGCGGCCTTGGTGTAGGTGACGCACAGGATCTCGGCCGCGCGGACATCGGCCAGCAGCAGGCGCGCCACCCGGTCCACCAGGGTCGAGGTCTTGCCCGATCCGGCGTTGGCGGTGACGAACACCGACTGGCGTGGGTCGGCGGCGGCCCTCTGCATCGGGTCGGGCAGGATCGTCGTGGAGGGCGCGCCGCTCATTCCTCGCCCTCATCACCGCCGATAACGGACCATTCCCAGACACGGGCCAGCCGGTCGTAGCGACCGCCGAAGCTCGCCTTCTTCTGCGGGCGGGTCCAGCTGAGGTAGGGCATCGCCGGGTTGTCGAAGGCGTGAACGGCGCGGGTCAGGCGTTCCAGCGCCTGACGCGACAGCTCGGCGGCCTCGGCCCCACTGGCGACCGTGCGCATCGCGCCCGCGATATTTCGGCCGATGATGCGGACGTAGGTCAGTTCCTCGCTTTCGACCGGTCCGATGCCGTCCAGCCCGGCCTCGGCCAGGATCGCGCCCGTCAGGGTCAGCTGGGGTGCCAGGCCACTGGCCACCTCCTTGTCGGTCGGGGGGCTGCCCGTCTTGAAGTCCAGGATGGACGCGCCCGTCGCCGAGACCTCGATCCGGTCGGCCTTGGCGGTGACGAGAAAGGGACCGAGCGGCGTCGGGATCCGGTGCGCCACCTCTTCCTCGACGCGGATCGTGATGCCGCGCGCGCGGCGACGCAGCTCGAACCCGGCCAGCCAGCGGGCGGCGTTGCGGGCCAGCGGGACCTCGCGCGCCATCGCCGCATCCTCGAAGCCGTGCTCGGTCAGGGCGTCGGTCAGCAGGGTGAAGAGCCGGGTCTCGGCGTCATCGGGCAGGGCATTCGGCCAGTCGGCGACGAACCGTTCCACCGCCTTGTGCAGGGCCTGACCGCGCAGGAGGGCATCGGCGGACTGGCCGGGGCGGTCCATCTCTCTCAGGCCAAGGACATACTGGGCATAGACCGAATAGGGGTCGCGCGCCCACCGCTCGATGGCCGTGACGGGCAGCTTGCGAGGACGACGCTCGACCGGAGGGCGAGGATCCGGGCGCTTGGCCAGCCGGGCCGGGCCGGTGGGCGTATCCAGCGTGCGGGCGATGTCGAGCGCCGGGCAGGCCGCGTTGATCCGGACCGTATCGTGCTTGTCCGCCGCGCCGCCGGTCAGCATCTGGAGCCGCCACAGCCAGCGGCTCTGTATGGCGGGCTGGCCGCCCAGGCGCTCGCGGTGGATCAGGATGGCTTCCGGGTTCGACGCCGCCTGGACGAAGTCCTGCGCGGTCTGTCCGACCCGGCGCTCGGGCGGGGGCAGGCCGAGTGTCTTGCGCATGGGGCGCGACAGGAAGGGATCGGTGGGGGCAGCTGCGGGCCAGACGGTTTCTTCCAGCCCGGCCAGGATCATCCGGTCGGCGCGGACCAGCCGCGCCTCGATGGCACCGAGGATGCGCAAGCTGGGGTGGGTCGCCCCGCCGGTGCGGACGGTCGTCTCGCGCAGCAGGGCGTGGATCAGTTCGGCGAAGGCCTCGCGGCTTATGGGACCGAGGGCTAAGCCGCCCTCGATCAGTTGGACCAGCAGGGCCGCGGCCGCCTCGCCGTCCGGGCCGGACCAGACGTCGGTACCGCAGAGGCTCTCGATCAGGGCCGTCAGGGCGCGGGCGGCTTCGTCCAGCGGGGCGTCGTGCGCGAAGGGGGCCTGGGCGGTCTCGGCGAGAAGACGCAGGCGTTCGGCCAGGGTGGCGGCTTCGGCCAGCGCGGCCAGGGTGTGTTCGGGGACGGTCTCACCCTCACGCCGGGGCTGGCTAGCCTGATCCAGCCGCTCTCCGATGCGGCCCCAGCGGCGCGGCGCGGGGCCGCGCAGGGCGGACTTCTCCAGCGTGCGGATGGCCGTAGGTGTGGCCTCGGGCAGGGTGATGGCCTCGGCCTTGAGCAGGCCCAGCAAGGTCTGCGGGTTGAGCGGATCGGCGATGAAGCGCGCGGCGAGATCGACCTGGGTTCCGACCGGCATCCGCTCCAGCGTGGCGCCGGAGGAGGTGTCGGCGGCGATCCCCCATCGCTCCAGCCGGGCGGCGACGCGGCGGCCCAGCGCGAGGTCGGGGGTGACGAGAGCGCAGGTCTTGCCGGGCGTCTCCAGCGTCTCGCGCATCAGCAGCGCGATGGTCTGGGCGGCCTCCTCCTCCGCGCGACAGGCGACGACGGACAGGCTGTCTAGGCCCAGGGCGACGGGGTCGGCGGACTGGCCCGAGGCGGCGGCCTCGGCGCGGATGCGGGTGATCTCGGTGCGCCAATCGGCGGTCGCGTCGGCGGGGCGGAGCGCCTCGTTCAGCAGGCGGGCGCGGGCCCGACCCCGGGCTTCGTCGGCTGGCGCGATGGCAGGCCGGAACCAGGGACGGACGGCGGCACGGTCGATTTCGGCGCGTTCCAGAAGGCGTTTGAGCGCGCCTTGCGGGTGAGGCTCGTCCACCTCCGCCCAGGCGGCTTCGGCGAGGTCGTGATCGAGCCCCGGCAGGACGACGCAGCCTTGGGGCGCGTTCGCCACGGCCTTGAGGACATCGGCGGCGGCCTTGACCGTGCCGGTCGAACCTGCGGCAATGACGGGACCGGTCGGCGGGGTCTGTGCCCAACGTTCGGCGAGCAGGCGCAGCAGCCGTGTGCGCCGCCAGCTGGCGTCGACGAGGCCCATGCCTGCGAGCCGTTTGGGCCAGGCCTCGACGGCCAGACCGAGAAACTCGGCCGAGGCCTGCCAGTGTTCGGCCAGGTCGTCGGGGGCCAGCGTCGCCACACGCTCCAGCGCCTCGACCTCCTCGATGTGGCAGGAATCGAGGAAGCGACCGAGCGCGTCGGCCAGCTCCAGCGCCCGCAGCGGCGGGTGACCGGGCAGGTAGTCCTCCACGATCATCCGCGCCATCTCGAACCGGCGCGTCAGAGGCGCGATGGCGGGCGGCAAATCGAGACCCAGCTCGCCGGGCGAAAACGGCGGCTCGTCCTCCTCCAGATCGCCCAGCGGGCGGACCTGGGGGAGCAGCACGGGTCGGCCCTGGCTCAGGGCCGCCAACGCGGCTCCGAAGGCCCGCGCGGCGCGCCGGTTGGGCAGAAGGATGACGGCGTCCGATAGCGTCTCCGGTGGTCGATCGCCCAGCCAGTCCAGGACCCCCGCCGCCAGGTCGTCGAGAAACGGCCGGTGCGCCGGGATGGCGAACCAGCGCGGGCCTTTATCAGCGAAAGGGTCGAAGCGGCCCGTCATCCTTCGATGTCGAGCCGGGGCGGTTGTTGGCCGGGCGGAACCTGAACCGGCGGGCGCGGCGGTTCGCCGGCCAGCCGCGCCTCGGCCTCGTCGCGGGCCTGGGGGTCGCCGACGTGCATCCAGTCGCCGTCGAGCACGCAGCCATAGAGCCGCCCGGCCGCCGCGGAGGCTCGCCACAGGGGGCTGAGCGAGAACGGCCCGTCCGGCCCGCCGTCGGCATAATCCGGGCGGGTGATGTGCAGGCCCATGTAGGCGAAGGGCGCCGAGGCCGCCTCGCCCCGGAATGTCAGGCGGCCGTCGTCGGCGAGGAAGAAGTCGCCGTCGCCCTCGAAGCCGATGGAGCCCTCGCGTCGCGCCAGAAGCAGACAGGCGTCCATCTTCGCCGGGTCCCACAGGCGAGCCAGGTCCGCGATGGCGTCGCCCCGGTCGATCCAGACACTGTCGATGTTGGCCACGAAGACGGGATCGTCGCCCAGCAGGGGCCTCGCCTTCTTCAGCCCGCCGCCGGTCTCGAGCAGCTGCTCCTGTTCGTCGGAGATCAGGATGAGCGGCCATTCGCGGTCGAACAGATGGTTCACCAGCCGTCCGGCGAACCAGTGGACGTTGACCACCGCCGTCGTGACGCCCGCCCCGGCCAGCCGGTCCAGCACATGGTCGATCAGGGCCCGGCCGCCAACCTCGACCAGCGCCTTGGGTCGGTCGTCGGTCAGGGGGCGCATGCGGGTGCCCAGCCCGGCGGCCAGCACCATCGCCGTCTTCGGCGTGTTCGGGGGCATGGTCATTGGCGGACCTCGGCGGGGACATGGTGGTCGAACCAGCGGGCGACGCCTTCCAGTCCGGGCTTGGTCAGATTGCGGTTCAGGTGGGACCACATACGGGGCATGAACCGGGCGTAGCGCGGCTTGCCGTCGCGCGCGATCAGCCGGGCGAAGATGCCGAGGATGCGCGCCTCGTTGAGCGCGGCGAGCCCCGCATAGCCGCGCAGGAAGGCGTCACGGTCGGCGACGTCGGCGACAGCGAAATAGCGGTCCAGCGCCTCGGCCTCCAGCTCCGGCGAGACGTCGCGGCGCGCGTCCTGGAGCAGGGAGTGCAGGTCCCACGACGGGTGCGCCCGCACCGCGTCCTGGAAGTCAATCATGCCGACGCGGGCAACGCCGTCCCGCTCGGGCAGCCAGATCAGGTTCTCGGCGTGATAGTCGCGGTGGGCCATGACCGATGCCCCGGCCGCGCCCTGGCTCACCACGGGAGCCCAGGCCTCGCGCCATGCGGCGATCGACGCCTCGTCGAATCGAAGATCTGGCCGCAGCCGCGGCAGCCATTCAACGAACAGATCCGCCCCGCCCTGAAGCGCGGTTTCGTCATAGGTCTGGAGCGGCCAGTCGCCCGCCGGACCGGTGAGGGTCGAGGGGGCCCCCGACGCGTGCAGCCGGGCCAGGGCCTCGACGGCGGCGAGGTAGAGCGGCGTCTCGTCCTGGCCGTCCTCGATCACGCGGGCGAAGACGCCCTCGCCGAAATCCTCCAGTACCGCAAGGCCGGCGGGCGCGTCCAGCGCGGGCATGTCTGGCGCCGACAGGCCGACCGAGCGCAGATGGGCAGCGACGGCGGCGAAGGCCTCGATGCGTCCGGCCGACAGGCGGGCGACGGCGTTCCAGCCCTCGGCCTTGCGGCGCTCTGGTGACCAGGACGGATCGGCAGGCGGGCTCTCGGCCGCCGCGACCTGGTCCATCAGCATCAGCGACGGGCCTTCGGCAGGGAACAGCCGTTCGTACCGCCGCGTGGAGGCGTCGCCGGGCAGGGGCTCGCGGCGCGCGTCGCCAAGCCCGGCCGCCGCCAGGAAGGCGCGGCGCTCGGCTTCGCGGTTGGGGTTCGCCTCAGTCATTCCAGCCTTCGACCAGTCGTTCGATCTTGATTGCCCATGCCCCTACGCCAGAAACGGTCGCATCGCGTCCGCTGCCCGCCTCGGACAGCGAGATTGTCAGCCGGTCGGGGCCCAGCATCCTCTCCAGATCGTCGCCCAGCCGCACGGGCCATTCGATCAGGGCCGCGCCGACGTCCAGCGCCTCGTCCAGCCCGATCTCGCGTGCTTCCTCGGGCCGTTCCAGCCGATAAAGGTCGAAGTGGGCGATCGGCGGGTCGGTCTCGTAGAACTGAACCAGGGTGAAGGTCGGGCTGGGGACGTCCTCGTCCGGACCGGCCAGAGCGCGGATCAGACCGCGCGCGAGCGTCGACTTGCCCATGCCGAGCGGCCCGTCCAGCAGCACCGCCTCTCCGGGCGCGAGCAGGGGCGCAATAGCCTGGCCCAGCCGCGTCGTCGCCGCCTCGTCGGAAAGCCTGAGCGTCGTCACGCGAAATCCGCGTCGGGCTGGGTCGGCAGGACGCGTTCGGTGAAGGCCTTCAGGGCATAGGTCGCCCGCGTGGCGTCGACGTCGAGGCGGGACGGTTCGATGGGCTTGCCGACGCTGAGGCGAAACGCCTTCTTCCGCTTGTTCAGCAGCTCATGAAACAGGGTGACGTCGCGCAGTTCCTGGGAAAACCGGTCGAACAGGTGGAACAGCGTCGAGGTCGGGCCTGTGACATGGATCGGAATGATGGGCGCGGCGTATTTGCGGGCCAGGGACGCGGCGGTGGGCGCCCACTCCGGATCGGTCAGCTGGCCGTCCTTGCCGACGCGGGCGAGGCGCCCGGCGGGGAACAGGACCACGCAGCGTTCGGCCTCGAAGGCGGCGCGGGCGGCGTCCAGCGTGGCGCGCGTCTTGTCCCGCGTGCGCTTCTCGACCACCCATTCGACGGGGATGACGACCTCGCCCAGCCGTGGCGAGACACGCAGGGCATCGGCGTTGGTGAAGTAGATGGCGTCGGCGCGTCTCTGGCGGATGGCGTCGTAGACGGCGATCCCGTCGGCGATGCCGGTCGGGTGATTGGCCACGACGATGCAGCGGCCTGTCGCGGGCAGACGGTCGAGGTTGAGGCTTGAGACCTTCAGGTCCAGCAGCTGCGAAACGTGGTCCAGCGAGGCCTGGCCCGACAGGGGCGCGATGGCGTCCGCCATACGTCGCGCCTTGCCATAGCCCAGGAGGGCGTAGAGGCCGGGACGCACCAGAGGCCACAGTGGCGAGCCGGTAAGCCCGGGCGCCCGTTCGGCGATCAGCACATCGACAATGTGGCCTTCCGGCCGCCGGACCCGGACGGAGGAAGGACTGGCGGAGGCGGAATCGACGTCGGTCATGGACGCGTCCTTGTCGCCGCTCGCCCGAGGGCTGGCAAGCGGGGGTGACGGGCTTGCGCGCGCTTGGACCGCGGGTACAGGTTGCTGTCGCGTCTCTCCACAGGGTCCTCATGCATTTTCGCCTCTCGACTGCGTTCTTCGCCCTGGCCCTCGCAGCCGCGCCAGCCGTGACCCTGGCCCAAGCGGCCTCTCCCTCTGGCGTCGACGTTCAGCCGGTTCCGGGCGGTCTGTCTCTGAGGGCGCTCGCCATGATGGAGCGGGTGTCGGATCCGCGTTTGTCACCGGACGGCCGCCAGGTGCTCTATTCGGTCCGCACCACCGATTGGGAGGGTAACCGGGGCGTCAACGCCCTTTGGCTCGTGGATGTCGCGGGCGGGGTGCCGCGACGGCTGGCGATCTCCGACGGTGGAGCGTCCTCGGGTCGTTGGTCGGCAGACGGATCGACCATCTACTTCCTATCGTCGCGCGGCGGGTCGAACCAGGTCTGGCGGGCGGACGCCGACGGGATGTCGGCGGTGCAGCTGACACGCCTACCGGTCGATGTGGGGGCGTTCCGGGTCTCGCCGAGCGGCGACGCCCTGATCCTGTCGCTGCCGGTGTTCGTGGACTGCGAGACCCTGCAGTGCACGCGCGACCGGATCGAGGCCGAGGCCCGCACGCCCGAGACGGTCGCCGGCTACGATCGTCTGCCGCTGCGCCAGTTCGACCGCTGGAACGACGGGCGGCGCCAGCACCTGTTCCTACAGCCGCTGAACGGCTCCGGACTGGCGGACGGTCCGCCCAACGATCTGATGGCCGGCGTGGACGCCGATGTGCCCTCCCAGCCCCAGGGGACCGAGGACGCCTTCGTCGTCTCGCCCGACGGCCGCGCCATCGTCTACTCGACGCAGACCCAAGGTGCCGGCGAGGCCTTCACCAACAACGCCGATCTGTTTCGGGTGGCGGTCGAGGGCGGCCCCGCCATCAACCTGACCGACGACAACGCAGCCCCCGATTTCGCCCCCGCCTTCTCGCCTGACGGCCGCCGCCTCGCCTGGCTGGCGGGACGGCGCGAGAACGTCGGCGGGGATCAGGCCCGGCTCATGATCGCCGAGGCCGACGGCTCGAACGCGCGGGTCCTGGTCGACGATTGGGATCGCGGGCCCGGCAGCCTGACCTGGTCGTCGGACGGGCGCAACCTCTTGGCCACGGCCTCGGACGAGGGCCAGAATCGGCTGTTTCGAATCGATGCGCGCACCGGCGAGGTCTCGCCCTTGACCGGCCGGGGCGCGGCGTCGGGCGTCGAGAGCCGGGCCGGCGTGCTGGTCTACGCCCACGACAGCTTCGCCGCGCCGGCCCAGATCCTGACCGGTACGGGCGACGCTGCCCGCGCCCTGACCGCGCACAATGCCGAGGCCCTGGGGGCCTTGGCCCTGCCGGACGCGCAGGCCTTTACCTTCGCGGGTTGGAACGGCGAGCCGGTGCACGGCTGGGTCTTTCAGCCGGTCGGGCATAGAGACGGCCAGACCCATCCGGCCGTCTATCTGATCCACGGCGGACCAAAGTCGCCGTGGACCGAGAGCTGGTCGTATCGCTGGAACCCACACACCTACACATCGGCGGGCTATGCCGTGGTCATGGTCAACTTCCACGGCTCGCCAGGCTATGGCCAGGCCTTCACCGACGCCATCAACGACCACTGGGGCGACCGACCGCTCGAGGACCTGCAGAAGGGCTGGGAGGCAGCGCTGGCCGCCAACCCCTGGATCGATGGTGATCGCGCCTGCGCGCTCGGCGCCTCCTACGGGGGCTACATGGTCAACATGATCGCCGGAAAATGGAACGGGCCGTGGGACTGCCTGGTCAATCACGCAGGTGTCTTTGACGTACCCCAGTTGATGAACGCCATGGACATCGGCAATTTCATCTGGGAGTTCGGCGGCCCTTCGTGGGAGCGGATGGAGCTCTACCGCCGCTTCTCGCCCGGCGACTTCGTCTCGGACTGGGAGAAGCCGATGCTGGTGCTGCACGGCTCGCGCGACTTCCGCGTGCCGCTGGAGCAAGGGCTGGCCACCTTCTCGGCGCTGCAGCGCGAGGGCATCCCCAGCCGTTTCGTGCATGTGCCGGACGAGAACCACTGGATTCTCAAACCCAGGAACTGGGTCGACTGGCAACGTGAGATCCTGGACTGGACCGCCCGGTGGACGGCCGAGCCCTGAGCCACTAGACGGCGCACTCCCGTCGGCTGGGCCGGCACCCTCCAGCCGAAGAATCGACCGCGTGACCCACCCCTCCCCGGAACAGCCCGACGGCCAACTCGTGGGGCGGGTCATCGCCATGCCCGCCGACACCAACCCCGAGGGCGACATCTTCGGCGGCTGGCTCTTGGCCCAGATGGACGTGGCGGGCGCGACCCCCGCCTTCGATCTGGCACACGGCCGCTGCGCCACCGTGGCCGTCGACGCCATGGTGTTCCACCAGCCGGTGTCGGTCGGCGACGAGGTCAGCCTCTATGCGACGGTGGTCCGCGTCGGCCGCACCTCCGTCCGGGTCAAGGTCGAGGCCTGGAAGCGGCCGCGCACGGGTCAGGAGATCACTCGCGTGACCGAGGGCGTTTTCACTTACGTCGCCATCGACGCGGATCGGAAGCCCCGGCCCCTGCCCGGCCAGGCCTAAGCCTTCTCGCGCACCCTGAGACGGGTTAGGGACGAGCCATGTTCGTTCCCCATCCCTTCCGGGCCACCGTCCTGACCATGTTCCCGGAGGCCTTCCCAGGTCCGCTGGGGGTCTCCCTGATCGGGACGGCGTGGCGCGAGAGGGGGCTGTGGAGCCTGGAAACCCTTGACATCCGGGGCTTCAGCGAGGATAGGCGCGGCTTCCTGGACGACACCCCTGCGGGGGGCGGTCCGGGTCAGGTGCTGAAGGCGGACGTGGTGGCCCGGGCTCTCGACAGCCTGACGGGTCCTCCCCGGCCGCTTTTGTACATGAGCGCACGGGGTCGGCCCCTGACCCAGGCGCGCGTGAAGGAGTGGTCTCAGGCGGACGGCGTCGTCGTCCTCTGCGGCCGGTTCGAGGGGGTGGATCAGCGGGTGCTCGACGCCCGGGGGTTCGAGGAGGTCAGCGTCGGAGACGCGGTCCTCGCCGGTGGCGAGGCGGCGGCGATGGTGGTGATCGAGGCGTGCGTACGACTGATCCCCGGCGTTCTGGGCCAGGCCGAAAGCCTGAGTTCCGAGAGCTTCGAGGACGGTCTTCTGGAGCATCCGCAATACACGCGACCGCGGACGTTCGAGGGGATCGACATCCCGGAGGTCCTCCTGTCCGGCGACCACAAGCGCGTGGCGGCCTGGCGGGCGGAGCAAAGGGAACTGACCACGCGAGAGCGACGGCCGGACCTCTGGGCGGCGCATCTCGCCAACTCCCGCCCGGAAGCTCCGCTTCCGGGATCTACCGCGGGGCCTGGCCCCGCCAACTCACAAGCAAGGGGCGGCAAAGCCCGAGGAGAATAGACATGGCCAACATCCTTCAGACCCTGGAGGCCGAAGAGCGCGCCCGCCTGGTCGAAAAGCGCGCGATCCCCGACTTCCAGCCCGGCGACACGCTGCGGGTCATGGTCAAGATCAAGGAAGGCGAGCGCGAACGCATCCAGGCCTTCGAGGGCGTGTGCATCGCCCGCGCCGGCGGCGGCGTGAACGAGAACTTCACGGTCCGGAAAATCAGCTTCGGCGAAGGCGTGGAGCGCGTCTTCCCGATCCTGTCGCCGAACATCGACTCCATCGAGGTCAAGCGTCGCGGCGTCGTCCGTCGCGCCAAGCTGTATTATCTGCGCGATCGTCGCGGCAAGTCGGCCCGTATCGCCGAGCGCCAGTCGGTCCGCCCCTCCAAGGGCGTGGTTGTCCCCGAAACCGGCAAGGCCGAAACTCCGGCGGCCGAAGAGGCTTAAGAGCCCTTCGCCCAGCGCGATCTGAAATGGGCCTCGGCGATGTCGCCGGGGCCTTTTCTATTCCGGCCGGACGCCCGTGAACTGGTCCGGTCTCAGGAAGCGGCGGGTGAACCGGGCCTCGGCGATGGCCCCGTTGAAGGCACTGACCCTGTTGATCCGTGTGCCGACGGAGGCTCGTCCCGGTCCCTGTGGCGTGAAGGCGATCGCGGCCTCGCCCTGCAGGGCACCGTTGACGAAGGATCGATAGGTCATCCCGTCATAGGTCTGCGCCACATGATGCCAGCGGCCCAGTGGATGGAGCCTGTCCGGAAACAGCAGTGTCTGGTTGTAGGTCGGCCCCTTCACAAAGGTGTCCAGTGCCCACCGGTCGCCATAGACGCGGATCTCGAACAGAAAGCGGGTCCCAACCGGCGTCGCGCCCGGCGGCACGACCTCATCGGACTGGAGATGTAGCCAGCGTTGCTCGAAGGCCCCGCCGTCCGGCCGGAAGATGGCCTCGAAGGCGAAGGTCTCGGCTCCCGCCAAAGGATGAGCCCCGATGAACAGGGCGTCGTCCACGCCGTCGAAACACAGGGCACCTGGCAGGCCCGCGGGCCCCTCGATCCGCTCGGGCGCGCCCTCGATGGTCAGCGGTGCTGAGATGCTGTCCAGGTCGCCAAAGCGCCAGACAGTCTGGTCGCCGCGCGCGTCGCCGAGGGTGGCGCATCCCGTCATTGGCGTTGCCGCCAGCCCGCCCAGAACGGTCCGGCGATCGGGCCTCATCCCGCCGGGCCTTCCAGCACCTCGATCAGGTCGCCCATGTTGCGGACGAAGCTCTCAGTCGAGACGCCCTCCACGGGATAGTCGGTGTTCCATGGCGAGGTGTCGTGAAGGTCGCCGACGCGGGTGATGCGGTATTCGCCGCCGGTCGGTGTCGCTGGTCCGGGGCCGATATAGGGGTTGGACGTCGCCGTCAGCGGCGTGGGCCAGTAGCCCTGCGCGTTGAGCGACACGATCAGTTCGGCAGCACGCCCGGCGGCGGGTGGACGCGGCCTGCGCCCCGCCGTCCCCATGTCCTGCCAGGAGACATCGCGCAGGGTGAAGTAGCGCGGCAGGGTCTTCGTCCCCGGTCGCGCGAGGAAGGGCGATCCCGCCGAAACCTGCTCGGGCGCTTGGGCCGCGAGCGTCGCGTATCGCGCACGCAATCCAGCGACGTTCAGGGTCCGGAACGAACCGTAGTGGACGAGCGTGTCGTTCGGATTGCGGTCGGCGTAGTACTCGCCATTAACGACGTTGGATCCCCGTCGGTGGATGTACCAAGGCTGGTTGGTGCCCGGTTCGATGAAGGTCGGATGCGTCCGTCCGTTCACCCTCAGCTCTGGCGGCAGGGCGACGGAATCGAGCCAGTCCAGTGCCTCAGGTACGCGGGCGATGTACTTTCGGTCTCCGGTCAACTGATAGAAGTTGAGTAGCTGCTGGACGTTGTTGGCCGTGGTGTGGGTCGTCAGGGCCTCGGGCTCATAGGTCCGGGCCGGGGCCGGCCTCAGCGTGTCCGGGAAGTGTTGCAGGCCCCATCCCGCCTGGGGTGCGGGCTGCTGGGTCGCAAGGAAGATATCCATGCCGCGCCGTATGGCCCACAGGATCCTCGCCGGGATAAGGCCGCGTCCTTCGCGGCCGCTCGCCAGCCGGTCGCCTAGGGTCTGGAGCACGAAGATCAGGAACTCGAGGTTCTCGCCCGCCACATCGTCGTTGAAGGTGATCAGGCGGGTATAGTCGGCATGACCATGCACCCCACCATCTTCGACGAAGGGGAAACGCTGGGGCCAGCCGCCGTTCTCGTACTGGCTGTCCAGCACGAACCGTACAGCGCGTTGCAGCGGGACAAGGTAGGCCCGTTCCCCCTGAACCACGAGCCGGAGCATCAGCTGCGCGGCCTCCGACGTGCCCGCGTCGTCGAAGGTCGCGTTGCCGTGGTAGCGATGGAATTCTTCCATCCGCCAGGCGTTCTGGCCATAGGTTGCATACCACTGGCGCAAGCTGTCCTCGCCCGCCGTGTCGATGACGTAGTTCCATCCGCCCGCCGGATGCTGGCCCCGCACCAGGGCATCCGCAGCCGATTTCGCGGCATCGAGGAACTGTCGGTCGCCCGTGGCATGAAAGGCGTCGAGGAAGGCGTGGCCCATGGTCCCCGTGCCGGGCGGCTGGACCCAGATCATCGTCGTCGCCGCTTCCAGTTCGCCCCAGCGGCGCGAGAAATCCGGCAGATAGGTCCAGACGTATCCGCCCTCGACCGCCGCCTCATCGGTCATGAAGGCGGTGGCTCGCTTCATGGTCGTCAGTATGGCGTCGCGGTCTGGGGAAGCAGCAGTCTGCGACAGTGCGGGCGTCGCCAGTGCGGCTGTGGCCGTGGCGAGCAAGGTGCGGCGGTTCAGGCGGATAGCGCTCATGGAGCCCTCTTCGGCAAGGCGTTTCCACACGGTTCTGACGACCGCACCCTGTCAACCTTACAGCATTGACACCGGTTTCCAAGATCAGGACGTCACTCTGCCGCGGGAAGCTCCAGCACCGCTTTCAGCCCGCCGAGATCGCTGGCCCCCAGCGTCAGCCGCCCGCCATAGGCGCGTGTCAGGTCATCGACGATGGAAAGGCCGAGCCCTGAGCCCGGCGGACCCTCGTCCAGCCGCGTTCCGCGTTTCAGCACCGCCTCGCGCTGATCCTCCGGCAGACCCGGCCCGTCGTCCTCTACGACCGCGATCATCTGGCCGAGACCGCTCGCCCCCGCCGAGACCCGCACCCTGCGGGCCGACCACTTGCAGGCATTCTCCATCAGGTTGCCGAGGATCTCCTGCAGGTCCTGCCGTTCGCCCAGGAAAGCGAGGTCATCCGGCGCACGCCAGTCGATTTCCACGTCCTTGGACTGAAAGACCCGCTCCAGCATGACTGCCATCTCGTCGATGACCTCCCCTACAGGCGTCCGTTCGCCCAGGCCGTGGGCGGCGCGAGCCGCGGCGCGGGCGCGGCGCAGGTGGTGATCGACCTGCCCCTTCATGACTTCAGTCTGCCGACGGACGATCTCAGCCAAAGGGTCGGTTTTGCCGGCGGCCTCGGCCAGCATGACCGACAGGGGCGTCTTCAGGGCATGGGCCAGGTTGCCGACGTGGGTCCGCTGGCGGTCTACAACCTCCTGATTGTGGTCGAGCAGGCGGTTTACCTGCTCGGCCAGCGGCTGGATTTCGATCGGATAGGCGTGCTCTATCCGCGCGGCCCGGCCTTTCCTGACGTTCGCGATCTCGTTCCTCAGGGCGAAGAGTGGCCTGAGGCCGATCTGGACCTGCAGGAATACGGCGATGACCAGGCCCACGCCCAGAACCAGAAGGGCGATCCAGGCATAGGCTGCGAACTCCCTGGTATCGGCCTCAATGTCCGACCGGTCGATGCCGGCCATGAATAACAGGGGCTCGGTCCGGCCCGGCAGGGTCTTCAGACTGGCGGCGATGCGAAGTGGTTGGCGCTGGGGCGGTTCCAGGATGCCGGGGTCGTTGTAACTCAACAGCGAGCCCATTGAGGCCTGCAGTCGTTCTGGCAGTTCCGGCGCGATGTAGAGGGTTTCGCCCGCCAGCGAGGGCGAACGCGCCAATACCCGGATCGCGCCGTCCGGCAACACCTCTGCCACCATCCAGTATTTGCCGGAAAGCCCTCGCAGCGTCGGCGCGTCGCGGATTTCGGCGACGGTGATCCCTTCGGGGGACGCGACGGTCGCGATCACGACCTCGTCGATGGTGTCGCTCAGCATGTCGCCCAGACGGCGAAACGCGCTTTCCTGATACTGGGTCGTCAGGATCCAGCCGGTAGCGGCCAGCGCCACGACGATCCAGGCTGAGGCCAGCCAGATCAGGCGGCGAGTCAGGCTGCGGCCCGGCCGTCCGACGAACCGCCCCCAGCCTGCGTCCCCCGCTGCCTCGTCTGTCACGCCGCCTCGGCCTCGCCGGCCAAGGGCGTCAGGCGATAGCCCAGACCACGCACCGTCTCGATCCGTTCGGCCCCGACCTTCTTTCTCAACCGGCCAATGAACACTTCGATGGTGTTGGAATCCCGGTCGAAGTCCTGGTCGTAAAGGTGCTCGACCAGCTCGGTGCGGCTGATGACCCGGCCCTGATGCATCATCATGTAGTGCAGCAGGCGGTACTCCAGCGAGGTCAGGCGCAGGGGCTCGCCATTGACGGTGGCGCGCGCCGCCTTCGGGTCGAGCCGCAGGCCGCCGCACGACAGGGTCGCCACCGCGATACCGGCCGAGCGCCGCAGCAGGGCGCGCAGACGCGCCAGAAGCTCCTCGGTGTGGAAAGGCTTGGTCAGGTAGTCGTCCGCCCCAGCGTCAAAGCCCGACACCTTGTCCGACCAGGCACCGCGCGCGGTCAGGATCAGCACTGGAGTCGTCTTGCCGTCGCGCCGCCAGCGCTCCAGCACCGACACCCCGTCGATCTTGGGCAGACCCAGATCCAGCACGACCACGTCGTAGGGTTCGGTGTCCCCCAGGAAGTGGGCCTCCTCGCCGTCGGCGGCGTGGTCGACAGCATAGCCGGCGTCGGACAGAGCGCCCTTCAGCTGGCGCGACAGGTCGGCATCATCCTCGACCAGCAGAACCCGCATGCTTTTTCCTTCTTGGCTGTCAGCCGCCGCGCGCGTCGACGGCGATGTCGATGATCTGTCCGTCACGTTCGAAACGGAAGACATAGGTCGTGCCGCGCAGACCGAGCGACCCGACGAAGCGGGCACCGCCGGCGCGACGCTGGGCGATCGCCTGAGCCTGGGCCTCGCTCATCAGGCGGGGCGCTTCCCGATCACGATCCCCGCCCCCGCGACGATCGCGCTCCTGTCCCAGGCCGACCATGGCTGGGACGCCAGATCCAAGCAGGTCACCCGTGACGCGCGCCTCGGCCTGCGCCGTGCTCAAGGGAGCGGCGGCGATCAGGGCGGCGAGAGCGAGGGCGGTGACGCGAGACATGGCGGTCTTATAAGCGAAGCGGCCGTGAACAGCGGCTGAACGCCATCCTTAGAGAGGTTTAACCCCGCTGGGAATTCGCCTCGCGGATCAGGCGTCCAGCGATGAATGCCACTCGAAGCGCAGCATTCAGGTCGGGCTCAGGCGCAGGCCGCTCTACTTCATCCCAACGCAGCCGATCCGGTTGCGGCAGATCGATAGAAGGAGTGATCCGATGAAGAAGCTGCTCGTTCCCGCCCTCGTCTTGGCCGCTGCCTCGGCCGCGGCCCTGCCAGCAGCCGCTCAAGCCTATGGTTCCCGGGCTCATGTACAAGCCAATGGCTATTGGCAGCCGATCAACATCCGTCAGGCCAATCTGGACCGCCGCATCGACATCGGCCTGCGCAACGGCCAGCTCAGCCGGCGCGAGGCTGCCCGCCTGCGCGGCGAGTTCAACAGCTTGCTGCGCCTTGAGGCCAGCTATCGGCGGGGCGGCCTGACCGCCTGGGAGCGTGCGGATCTGGATCGTCGCTTCGACCGCCTGTCGGCCCAGATCCGCCATGAACGCCGCGACCGCGACCATCGCCGTTGGTGATCCCACGAGTTTCGGACGGCCACGACACGGCCCTGCCAGCCGGCCGTTCACAAGCGGGGCGCGATCCCTTGGGGTCGCGCCCTTTTGTCAGCCTCTCGTCGAAGGTGACATGCGCAGGCGGCTCTCCATGACGGTTACCGCCTGACCCCGGATCATGACCCGGTCTCCAGCCAGTTCGGTTTCAAACCGGGCTCCCCGGCCCGGATAGGCCTGAAAGAAACGCACGATGGGACGGCCGAGTTTCTGCGCGAACAAGGGAGTAAGTCCGCATCGCGCCGAACCTGTCGCAGGATCTTCGTCCACGCCGCAACCGGGGCCGAAAAACCGGTCTATGACATCATGATCCTGTTCTTGCGGTGTCTGTGCAGCCACGATCACCTGACCTCGTTCCAGGCAACCCTCGCCAAAAGCCATCAACGCGCCCGGACTGGGTGAAAGTCGTCGCACGGTGTCGGCGTCTCGCATGACCGCGATCAGATACCGGCTCGCCCAGACTTCAACAGGATCCGCACCGAGCGCTCTGGCCAGCCCTGCCGGCACCGTGATGCGCTTGAGGGGATCGGCAGGGAAGTCCAGCTCGTAACCGGCATGGTGCCGCCTGACCGTGAGCGTCCCTGAAGACGTATCGAATGTCAGACTGTCAGCGGGAAGGTGAAGCTCTTCGAGAAGGGCATGAGCGGCCGCCATCGTCGCATGTCCACACAAAGGGACTTCCATCGCCGGGGTGAACCAACGCAACGCGAATCTCCGCGGATCGGAGGTTCGTTTCAGGAACGCGGTTTCGGACACGTTGTTCTCGCGGGCCAGCGCCTGCAGCCAGCCGTCGTCCGGCCACTGGGCGAGAGGTTCCAGCACGGCCGCAGGGTTTCCCTGAAACGGGCGGTCGGCGAAGGCGTCGATGGTCCACTGATGCACAATCGCCTCATAGCACCGTCGTCCGTCTCATGTCGTCAGACTAGGACTTTCGATTGTACTTCTCTGGCGATAAAACAACGTTCGGGGAGGGGCCTTTGCAGTACGCAGCGAAATTCGCGATCCAGATCGCGGTGGCGCTAGCTGCCTATCTGTTCGCCTATGGTTTTGTCGTCGATCCGACGCCTGCCTGGTGGATATCGGCAGACGCCCGTTCAGTATGGCTTCTGGCGGTCCTGTACGCGACGATTGCCGGGCTTCTGGAGCTTGTATTCCGCACCGAACGAGCCAGCTGGCGGTACGTTTCGATCCAGGACGGCTTTGCCCTCTTGCGTAGCACCTTTCTGGTCATGTTGGCCTTTCTGCTGGTTGCTTTCGTGCTGGTTCGGGCAGAGGCGGTGCCCCGTTCTGTCTTGCTGATCACCTGGGTCCTTCATCTTGGTGGTCTTGCGACGGCGCGGCTTCTGCGGCGCACGGCCAACGAGCGGTCTCTTGTCCGTGCGATCGCGCCTTTGCTTACCCAGCCGCCAAAGGATCGGCATCGCCTGCTGCTGGTGGGGGATATCGGCGTGGCGGATTCCTTCCTCAGGGAACTCGCTCGCGACAAAGCCCCAGCCCACCATCCCGTAGCGATTCTGGGCCTCGATCCCGGTGACAAGGGCCGTCTAGTGCGTGATGTCCCCGTGCGGGGCACCGTGGAGGATCTGGAACAGGTCCTTGGTGCCCTTAAGGACGCTGACCAGACTGTTCAGTCGGTCCTGTTTCTTTCGCCGCCCGACATTGTCGGTACTCTGTCCAGCACCACTCTTGGATCGCTCAAGAGCGCGGGGATAACTCTCCTTCGCCTTCCAGCGATGAGCGAACTCAGCGCCGCCCGCGGCAGTCTTCCCGAAGCCTTGCGCGAGCTGAGCGTGGAGGAGCTCCTCGCTCGTCCCTCGGTGCGGCTGGATCTGACGAGAATTCACGAGCTGATCAATGGCCGCAGGGTTTTGGTGACAGGAGCGGGTGGCAGCATTGGATCGGAAATCTGCCGTCAGGTCGTGGCCTTCGGATGTCAGCGTCTGATCATGATCGACAACTCGGAGTATGCTCTCTTCAAGATTGGTCGTGAACTGACCGTCGCCCATCCGGACCTTTCAATCAGTGAGCGGCTCTGTGATGTCCGCGACGAACGAAACGTTCTGTCGGTATTTCTGAGGGAGACCCCGGAGATCGTCTTCCACGCCGCCGCGCTGAAGCATGTCACCCTGGTGGAGAAACATCCCTGCGAGGGTGTCATGACAAACGTCATTGGGACCGCGAACGTGGCTGCCGCCGCTCGGCAGAGTGGTGCCTCTGCGATGGTGATGATTTCGACCGATAAGGCGGTCGAGCCCAGCAATGTTATGGGATCGACAAAGCGGCTGGCCGAAGCGGTCATCCGAGGGCAGTCCGAGCATTCACAAACCAAGTTCAGCGTGGTGCGTTTCGGAAACGTGCTCGGGTCGACCGGATCGGTCGTGCCGATATTCCGTGACCAGATCGAGCGTGGCGGTCCTGTCACCGTCACGGATCCGGATGTGGAACGCTATTTCATGACGATCCCAGAGGCTGTTCAACTGGTTCTGCATGCAACAGCCCAGAGCGTTCAGCATGGCCGTTCGCGGCCAAGTGTGTTTGTTCTGGATATGGGTCAGCCCGTGAAGATCGTCGATCTTGCCCGCAACATGATCGCCTTGCAGGGGCTAACGGTCGGGCGTGACATAGAGATACGGTTCACGGGCCTTCGACCTGGAGAGAAGCTGACAGAGGCGCTGATCGACACCAACGAGAACGTGGTTCGGCAACTGGACTCCGTCTTTGAGGTGGAGGACAGATATGGCGGGGAGGGCATGACGGCGCAGCGGCTGCGGATTCTGGATCAGATTGCCAGGAGCGCCGACGACGAGGCCATGAGGCGCGCTGTCAGCATCGAGGTCGAACGCCTTCGTCGACCCAGTGAGACCAGGGTAACGGCTTGATCCGCACCACTGCCGGGTGGGCATAGGTGGCTGACCTGGGTTCGGCGCCGGTAAGGTGGCTTCACGCGATGATCGCCGCCCTCGGCCGATCGGACGCGGCCCGTCGCATCCTGCGCATGACGGGCTGGACCATGGTGGCCTTCGCGGTGGAGAAGGCTGCGAGCATCGCCATCGTCCTGTTTCTCGCCGAGCTCCTCGGCGCTCGGGACTACGGTCGATTTGTTCTGGCCCAGGGCCTCGTGAGTTCCTTGCAGATTCTGGTGGTGCTGGGCGCTGGGCCCGTGTTCACCAAGTATATTCCGGTTCTCCGCAAGGAGAGCTTCCGCCGGGCAGTCGAACTGATCAGCTTGTGCCTGACGCTGGCGTTCGGCGTGGCGGTCGTTCTGACCCTCATCGCGCTCACGGCAGGCCGGGCGGCCATGGCCGACGCATTGGTCGTCCCGAGAGACTCTGCGCTGCCGATATGGTTGATCGGCTGGGTGGTGATTTCGGCTGGCTCCAACATGGTCACCACCCTGCTTCTGGCTTTCGAGCGGGGCAGGGCCCTGGGGCTGGCGGCGGCTTTTGGTTCCGCACTGACTGTGCTGGTTGTTCCAGCCTTCGCTCACCTGGCAGGCCTGCAGGGGGCCATAATCGCCCTTGTGGGCGTGGAAGCCCTGAAACTGCTGTGTCTGGTTGGGCTGTTCGTCGCTTTCGCCCATCGACAAGGGGGGCCGGTTCTGGCCCGACCCCGGTTCGGCGATCTGTCGCTCATGATGCGATTCGGTCTTCCGGTCTTTCTCAGTAGCGCGGTGTGGGGCCCCGCGATGTGGCTGGCGCAGTTGATCGTCAGCACACGCTCGCCTGATGGTCTGAGCCAGGTCGGGGTCTTCGGGCTTTCCAACACCGTCATGGGATTGGTCATTCTGGTCAGCTCATTGAGCAACCGGGCCGCCGTGCCCGTCCTGTCCTCTCTCGAGGCGGATGGACGCCGGTTCGAACTCTGGCGTGTCTCGCGTACCATGAGCCTGACGCAGATTGGTGTCTCCAGCCTCGTCGCTGTTCCTCTTGCGGTCGCCACACCCTGGATCGTGGTGGCCTTCGGCCCGGAGTTCGCCTCCCATTGGCCCATCCTGCTGATCATGGTCGGCACAGGCGTGCTGCTGTCCGGCCAGACGGCCCTTGGAAACTATTTTCTCGTCACGGGGCGGCAGGGCTTCATCCTCTTGTCCCTCCTGCCCTGGGCCGCCATCCTCCTCTCGGCGAGCTGGATTTTCTCGGCCTACGGGGCCTACGCCATCGCGCTCGGCCTGCTGGTCGCCTCACTGATCAGGACATTGATGTTCCTTGTCCCTTTCTTGGCGGTGCCTGCCATCTTGCGGACCCGAGATAAGCCAGGAGCAGCGTGAGACGGTTCCTTGTCCATAAGCTGACATCACTGTTGCCTCCGACGCGACTTTACAGGTTCAAACGATTGATCTGGCGTTGGGCGGGGCTGGATGTGGGGCCGGGCGTGCGCATCGTCTCAAGCGCACGGGTGTGGACAAGCGGACCTGTCCTGATCGGCGCCGACACCTTCATCGGGCATGAAGTCACCATCGTCGGTGGCGAGGCATCGGTCACGATCGGGGCCCGTTGCGATCTCGCCCCTCGCGTCCTTATCGTCACAGGAACCCATCATGACGGTGGTGCCGCACGGGCTGCGGGGCCTGGACGGAGTCATCCTGTATCCATAGGCGAGGGAAGCTGGATCGGAGCCGGAGCGACGATCCTCGGCGGGGTGGAGATTGGCGTCGGTGCCATAGTGGCTGCGGGGTCAGTGGTTACCCGTTCGATCCCTGACTATGATGTCGTTGCCGGTGTTCCAGCCCGCAGGCTCAGGTCGCGCAGGGCAGACGCGGTGGCTGCGCCGCTGACGGTTCCTGGCACGCAGGCGCATTCGGTGCCTTGATAGGGCCGTGGCGATGGCTCACGGTGCTCATGGATCGTACCGGCAACAGGACGACAAGGGATGAAGCGTATCGGGACGGCGATCTTTGCGGCCGTCATGTTGGTTCTGGCCGGGTGCGACCCGGCCGAGGCCCCGTCTCCGGATAGGACCTCCAAAGCTGCCGGGCCGCCGCTTGAGCCGAAGGGCGACCTCGCGAGTGGTGAGACGACGGGTTCCGAGTCTGCAGGGGTGCCTCCGTTCGCCACTGTCTATCCCGGCGGTGTGATCTCGGAGAATGCCGTCTCGGCCGTGGATGCGGCCGGCTCGGGGGCCCTCTTTACATATCTCACCGATGCGACGCCGGACCTCGTCATCGCTTTCCATCGTCAGCAGGCGGAGGCGGCAGGGCTTGAATCAGTGATGGCCATGAACCAGGGAGAGGCGCGAGCTTATGGCGCGGCGAGCGGGCAGAGCACCGTTCAGGTCGTTGCGTCGCCCACCGCCGACGGGCGAACATCCGTCCAGATGAGCTGGAGTGTCGCGCCGTGAGGCGGCGCGCGCTCAGCCTTGTCGTTGCTGGCGCTGTCCTCGTGCCTGCACCAGCCCTCGCCCAAGGCGCTGACCATGCGCTTTCTGGTTATCTGCCGGAAAGGACGGTCGTGAGCCTCGCCGCTGCGGTGCCCGCTGCGCCCCTCGAAAGGTCCGCTGAAGACATCGCCGACCGCGAGGCTTCCAGTCGGATGCGGTCGCTCGAGGACACAGACCGCTGGCTGCTCGCGACCCGGCACGCGGAACTGCGTCCGGGCGTGGCGCTGGCTCATTTCGATTGCGCCCTTGGATTCCGCATCGACGCGGTTGCCTCGCCGTACCTGGTCGCCATTCTAAGGCGAACTCTGCACGACGCCGAAACCGCAGCGGAGTTGTCGAAGTCGCGCCGCATGAGAGCGCGTCCTGTGGCTGATGATCCCGCGCGTCCCTCCTGTCAGACCGTGACGGAGGCTCAGAGAGCGACAGCTTCGCATCCTTCTGGAAGTGCCGCGGTCGGCATGGCCTATGCCCTCATCCTCTCCGATCTGGTTCCCGACCGGCCAGCGCCCATAGAACAGACCGGTCGGCAGATCGCCGCAAGCCGCATGATCTGCGGGATGCATTATCCGACCGACGTCCGGGACGGCGCGCTGCTCGGCGAGCAGGTGGCGCGCGCTATACTTTCGATGCCGAGCTTTACGACGGATGCGTCGGCGGCGCGCGAAGAGATAGCCGCGGCTCGCGCGGCAGGTCGAACCAGCCCGGCCTGCGCGGCCGAGCGCGCTGCTTTGGCCATACCCGTTCCATGATCCGGGTGTTCGTCACGTGATCGGAGCCGCCGCCATAGCCCTGGTGGCGCTTCGGCCCGACCCGGTCGCTCCTACCTGTGGCCCTGAGGTCGTTGCGGCTCTGACCTCCACGCAGCACCGTACGCCCTTTCGTCTTTCCTGCTTTGCGCGACTGCCTGAGGGGCACGATGTCCTGCGACCCATCGTCATTGAGGGCGCAGAGTCGTCCGGTGCGGGAATCGACTGTCAGGACGGGGCGATCGGTCAGCCAGGTGTGATTTCGACGACGCAGACCCCGACCATCTCGATACGCTCAAGGCCTGAGGAGGGGAGGTGGAGTCGTCCGGTCGGCGTCCGCATTTCACGGTGTGTCGTCTATGGAAACATACGAGTCTGGGGCATGGGTGCCGAGGGGCGGATCGAAGAGTTGTGGACGTCCTCCCGAACCCCTCGGCACACGGAGCGCGCCCAGGCGGCAGCGCCGGCCAGTGTCCAGATCACCGACAGCACGATCGTGGCCGCAGGATCGATACCGCTCTACGTCGGCCCCGGTGTGACAGGCCTTAGGCTTGTTGGAGGGCGTATGCTGGGACACTCCATCTCGACGGCCGTTTATCTGGACGCCGAGAGTGCGCGTACGACGATCCACGGTGTGAGTTTCGATATCCGGACCGGGCGCGAGCAGATTGCGATCGACGGGTCGGCCTCGAATGTCATCGTCGCAAATGAATTTCGACGCGCGGAACGCGGCGGAATCTTCCTCTACCGAAACTGTGGAGAGAGGGGCGTGATCCGGCATCAGGCACCGACAGACAACCGGATCGAGGATAACGCCTTCGATAGGACAGCGTGGTTCTGGCCTCGGGCGGTGGTCGTGGGGGCACGCGAAGGTCGACGGCGATACTGCGGTGATGACGCCGGGTGGCCCTTTGGCTCCAGTGCCGACGATGGCGACAGAGCCGAGCGCAATGTGGTCAGGGCGAACAGGATAAGACCCTTCGCCCTTCCTTGGTGGGTTCAAACAGGGCGAGGCGCGACCAGGCTCCCGTAGAGGTCAGTCCTCCGATCCCGGAAGAAGCCCCAGGCAGCCCGGTGCCTGTCGACAAAATCCAGGTCAAAGGAGTGGACCAGCACGCCTTCCTCGTCACGTCCGAGGCTCTCCACCAGATCGCCCCTGTGGTCGGCGATGAAGGACGAGCCGTAGAAGACCTGCCCGGTCCCGGTCACGGTCTCATGGCCTATGCGATTGGCTCCGACGACCGGAACCACGTTGGAGACCGCGTGTCCCTGCATGGCACGTCGCCAGGGGTCGGCGGTGTCTAGGTCCTTGTCATGGGGCTCCGAGCCGATTGCGGTCGGGTACATCAGGACCTCGGCCCCCTGCAGCATCATGGCTCGCGCGGCTTCCGGATACCATTGGTCCCAGCAGATTCCGACGCCGATCCGACCAAATCGAGTGTTCCAGACACGGAAGCCCGTGTCGCCAGGCCGGAAATAGTACTTCTCCTGATAACCAGGACCGTCAGGGATGTGGCTTTTGCGATAGACACCCAGTGCCTGACCGTCAGCATCCAGCATGACCAGACTGTTGAAGTAGTGCGGTCCCTCCCGCTCGAAGATCGATACCGGAATGACGACTCCCAACTCGGCCGCCAGAGGCTGAAGCGCAGTGACACAGGGGTGTTCCGCCCACGGATAGGCCGTCGAGAACCAGCGCTCCTCCTGACTGACGCAGAAGTATGGACCCTGGAACAGTTCGCTCGGCAGAATGACCTGAGCGCCCTTGGCGGCGGCCTCCCGGATGAAGCCGATCGTCGTTTCGATATTCGCGCCCAGGTCCTCGCCGTAGGAGGTCTGGATCGCGGCGACGGAAATCGTGCGGGCCATCAGGTGGGCTCCTGCTGAGAGATGCAGTGGAAGGATCCGCCACCCGACAGTATGGCGGTCGACGGCAGCGGGATGATCTCGCGGTCGGTAAAAACGGTCGCCAACCCCTCACAGGTCAGACGCGCGGCCGCTTCGTCGCCATAGGTCGGTACGATCACGGCGCCGTTGGCGATCAGGAAGTTCATGTGACTGGCCGGGATCGGACGCCCGTCTTCGTCGACGACCAGACCCGGAGAAGGCAGGCGCAACAGACGGATTGCGCGGCCTTCAGCATCCGTCAGGGCCGACAGGGTCTGGGCGACCGCGTCATAGACCTCGTGGTTCGGGTCGTTTCGTCCCCAGCCGACCGGGCATGCGACGACGCCCGGGGCGACGAACCGCGCCAGATTGTCGACGTGACCATCGGTGTGATCGTTCAGCAGGCCGTCGCCGAGCCATAACACCGTGCGGGCACCCAGCGCCTCCGTGAGTGCCTGTTCGGCCAGCGCCTCGGTCCAGCCGGGATTGCGATTGGCGTTCAACAGGCACTGACGCGTGGTCAGCACCGTGCCGGATCCGTCGTGGTCCAGCGCGCCGCCCTCGAGGATGAAATCATGGTGGCTCAAAGGCACGCCCGAGGCCAAGCCGATCTGTTCAGCGACCGTATCGTCGTGCTCGAGCTCGTATTTCCCGCCCCAGCCGTTGAAGCGGAACGCGGCGGCATGGGCGGATCCCTGCCCGAAGATCGGCCCCGTATCCCTCAGCCAGATGTCCCCGAAGCGCCCATCAACGACTTCGACGCCTGTGAGACCGGCGAAGCGGGCCTGAGCGCCAGCCAGGACCTCAGGTTTGCCGACCATCAGCCGGACCCGCTCGCGGCCAGGCCCAGCGAGCGCCCGAACAAGAGCCTCGACCTCCGCCTGGGCAGGCTCAAGGTTTTCTTCCCACAGCTCGTCGTGGCTAGGCCAGCCGACCCACATCGCCCGGTGGGGCGACCATTCGGCAGGAATGGGGAACGGCGAGGTCATGGGGGGCAAGGGTCCGGTTGTCGGATCAGGATCGAGCGCGCCAGATAGGCCGCCAATCACTCCACTTCAATGCACGCCTCAAGGGCAAGGCGGGGGCGGACGCAAACAAAAAGGGGCGATCCGTCGCCGGACCGCCCCTCGTTCTGTATCGATCGAGCCTGGGCTTAGAACTGCATGCCCAGCGAGATCACGGCCGTGCGCGGCGCGCCGAGCGAACCGGTGCGCGGCGAGCCGTTGCGGTTCACGACGCCGGGGCCCGGATCCACGTCGATGGTGGTCGCGTTGTTGCCGGTCGAGATGTTGCCCAGATACTCTTCGTCGAAGATGTTGGTGACGTTGAGCTGAACGTAGGCACCACGGATGTTGAAGGTGTCCGTCAGGTCGTAGCGGGCGTCGAAGTCCGCGACGGTGTAGCTTGGGAACACTTCGTCGTTCACGTCGGTCGAGAAGCGGTCATCGACGTACTTGGCCTGCAGGCCCAGCGACAGATTCGGCGTGGCCTGCCAGTCGACACGACCGGCGAAGGTCCACTCCGGGGTCTCGACCAGCGACTTGCCCGCGGTCGGCAGGAAGGTCGTGGCCGACAGGGCCAGGTCTTCCTGGAGTTCGCTGTTGTTGTACGAGGCCGAGGCGTAGAAGGCGAGCGTATCGGTCGCTTCCCACCCGACCTGGGCGTCAACGCCCCACTGTTCAACCGCGCCGACGTTGCGATCGACGAACAGGTTGAAGAACTCAGAGCTAGGGTCCAGTTCAAGCGACGACACGATCCGGTTGTCGTACTGGGTGTACCAGCCGGCCGCCGAGGCGATGAAGTTCGACTGACGAATACGATACCCGATATCATAGGAGTCGGTCGTCTCGGGCTGGACCTCAGCGAAACTCAGACCGCCGCCTGCGGTCCGGACCGGGCGATACAGATTGTCAGTGCGCGGAGCCGAGAAGCCCTTGGCGTAGCTGGCGTAGAGGCTGTGACCCTCGAAAGGCCGGACGACGATGCCGACGTTGGGCAGGATGTCGTCATACTTCAGCGTCGCCGCGTACGGCGCGATCCACTGGGTGCCGCCGGTCGAGGCGAAGGTCACGTTGCCGTTGGCCAAGGTCGAGACCGGGGTCTCGGTGGTGCAGCGTACGGTGGTCGAACCGTTCTGCGAGAAGCAGTACTGGTTCAGGTCGCGTTCAAAGAACGGGGCGCGGGCACCGATGTTCACGGTGACCATGTCGTTCATGAAGTTACCGACGTATTCCAGCGCGATCTGGTTCAGCAGCGCGATCGAGAAGCGGTCACGCGAGCGGTAGAAGGAGCCATCGCGACCGAAGACGCGGCGATCTTCAACGCCCCAGCCTTCCTTGCCGCCGTAGACCGACAGCGGCTCAGAGTCCGGCGTGAAGAAGGTGGCCTCACCGGTCTGGCGGTGACGGCCGTAGTCGACCGTGTAGGCGGCGCGGACGCGGTGGCTGTCGTTGATGTCCCAGATCAGCGAGCCGGTCAGGCCATAGCGACGGGTGTTGGTGTTCGAGGGCGTGTAGATGCCGACGGTGTCGATGACGTCGCCGTCGCCGTTCAGGTCGACGCCGAGGCCGCCGGTGTTACCACCGGCCTGGTCGAGACGGTCGTCACGCTCGGAGATGGTGGTGAAGCCACCGCCGTTGGCCATGACGTACTGGAACGAGGGGTCCAGCGTCAGGCGAAGGTTGTCGGTCAGGCCATAGCTGAAGTTGCCGCGGATGTTGCCGGTGTCCGACGGGTTGATGCGCAGGCCGTGGTAGTTGGTGCAGCTACCGGTCGCCAGGCTGCCGTCCGCCAGGACGCGCTGCGACTGGCTGCCTTCGTTCTGGACCGTGCCGTTGACGGGGGTCGGACGGAAGCAGGCGATGTCGTTCTCGCCGAACGTGCCCGAGGCCAGATTGGCCAGGGTATTGAAGTTATTGTAGAAGTTGTTGCGGTTGCGGTTCCAGTGGAACGCCAGCGAGGCGAAGTCGCCGTCACCCAGGTTCTGGTACAGGCGGGCGTTGAACTGGCGCTTCTCCAGCTCGCCCGGGCCCTTGAACTTGTCGTAGTTGGTGTAAGAGCCCGAGACGAAGGCGGTCGTGCCCCAGGGGCCGAACTCGCCCGTGTCGGCGCGCAGGAAAACGCGGCCGTAGTTGAACTCACCGAGGCCGGTGGTCAGCTGGACGCCAGGCTCGCTGCGCGGACGGCTGGTGGTGTAGTTGATGGTGCCGCCGGTGGCCGAAGCCGTGGGGCTGTCGACGTCGGTCGTGCCCTGGTTGACCGAGGCGCGCTCGATCAGTTCCGGGTCCAGCTGCTGGTTGGTGTAGATGGCATAGTTGCCGGTGTCGTTCAGCGGAACGCCGTCGAACGTCAGCGACACGCGGTTGCCGTCGAAGCCGCGCAGACGGACGTTGCCGCCCGACGAGCCGTACGGGTCGGAGTTGGTGAAGTTCAGGCCCGGAACCAGGTTCAGGGTCTGCAGGATGGTCTGACCCGGGGTCTGGGTCGAGATGAACTCCTGCGTGATCGACGAGCGCGTCTTGGCGACGGTCTCGGCGACGATGGTGCCGTCGGTCGTGGCCGGGCCGCGATTGCCGAGGATGACGACGTCCGACAGGGTCGTCTCTTCGGTGGCGATGGTGCCGGTCGATTGGGCGGAGGCGGCGCCGGCGGCGAAAATGCCTCCAACGAGGGCGGTGGTCGCCCAGAGCACGCGAGTGCGAGTATTCATCTGTGGTATCCCCAAGAGGTCCGGACGGCGACCGGTGCGCAAGGAGGCGCCGGGGACAAGCCCCGCCGCCGAAATCTCGCTCGATCTAAGCCGCGTGTTGGAACGAGGGACGACAATGGCGTGACAGTCGTGTGACAGCGTTCGACGGTGACGCTGGCGCCACAGTGGTTCGATCAGCCCCAGACGGCGCGAAGCCGGGCCTCACGCCCGCAAAACCGGGAATAACCCCCATACCGCACCGGATTCAGACGTGCGAAGTCCTGATGGTAAGCTTCGGCCGGCCAGAAACGGGCTGCGTCACGCACGGGCGTGACGAAACGCCGCCCTCCGATCGCCGCCGCCGCGGCGGCTCGGGACGCCTCGGCGATCGGTCGCTGGGCCGCGGTGGCGAACACGGCTGTCGCGTAGACGGCACCCCGATCGCAGAACTGTCCGTCTGGGTCGGTCGGGTCAATGGTGCGCCAGAACCGGTCGACGAGCTGGCGATAGGTGATCCGTGCTGGGTCGAAGGTGACCTGGACGGCCTCGACATGTCCGGTTCCACCCCTGACGACCTGTTCGTAGGTAGGATTGGCGACCCGGCCCCCGGCAAAGCCAGAGACGGCTGACACAACGCCAGGGATTCGCTCGAAGTTGGCCTCTACGGACCAGAAGCAGCCACCGGCGAAAAGAGCCACTTCGCGCCTGCCGCTATCTGGTGCCGATTGGGCAGGCGGCCCCGCCATTGCGGTCTCGCCAGAGCAGGCTCCGACAACGAGCCCGAAGATGAGCGCCAGGTGGACACTGAACGAGCGGGCGAGGCGAAGCATGGGTGAACTCCGGTTAGCGGGACGCCTCGGCTACGTCAGCAACGCGTGCGCGGCTACATGACATATCGGCGAGGCCAGTGGCGACGCCTCGGGATCAGACCGCGCGATCAACGCTTTCGAGCTGGAGCCGCTGCCTCTCCGCGTGGGATCAACCGCCTTGTCCGGAAAAGCGAAACCGCCGGTCTTCAGGACGAAAACCGGCGGCTCTGCATACGGAT
>NZ_LJHU01000063.1 GCF_001295975.1 Brevundimonas sp. AAP58
GCGTCCGCCCCCTCCACCGCTTCGCGGCCCCCCTCCCCCGTTCGCTGCGCTCCGGGGGAGGATCATTTGGCCAACCCCTTCAACCGGTACAGCGCCTCCAGCGCCTCACGCGGCGACAACGTGTCGGGATCGAGGGCGGCGACGGCGTCGTCCACGGCCGACCGCAAGGGCGGCGGGGGCGGTTCCATGACGGCGAACAAGGGCAGGTCGTCCAGACGCGCCGCCGCGGCCTTCTCCGACTCCAGCCGGTCCAGCACGGCGCGGGCGCGGGCGACAACGGCGGGGGGCACGCCCGCCAGCTTGGCCACCTGGACGCCGTAGGATCGGTCGGCCGCGCCCGGCGCCGCCTCGTGCAGGAAGACGAGCTCGCCGTTCCACTCGCGCGCCTTCATCGACAGGTTGCAGACGTGGTCCAGCCGCTCCTCCAGCCGCGCCAGCTCGTGGTAGTGGGTGGCGAACAGGGTGCGTGACCGGTTGACGTCATGCAGCGCCTCGGCGCAGGCCCAGGCGATGGCCAGGCCGTCGTAGGTGGCGGTGCCGCGCCCGATCTCGTCCAGGACGACGAAGCTGCGATCCGTGGCCTGGGTCAGGATGGCGGCGGTCTCGACCATCTCCATCATGAAGGTGGAGCGGCCGCGCGCCAGGTCGTCGCCGGCACCCACGCGGCTGAACAGCCGGTCGACGACGCCCAGCCGCATGGACCGTGCGGGAACGAACGCACCGGCCTGGGCGAGCACGACCAGCAGGGCGTTCTGGCGCAGGAAGGTCGACTTGCCCGCCATGTTGGGGCCAGTGACTATGGACAGGCGAGCGCAGCCGACTCCGTCGCCGTCCAGACGGCAGTCGTTGGGGGTGAAGGGGTCGCCCGCCTTCTTGACCGCAGCCTCGACCACGGGATGGCGACCGGCCTCGACGGTGAAGCAACGGCTGTCGTCGACGACGGGGCGGACCGCGCCGACTTCCTCGGCCCATTCGGCGAGCGCGGCGGTGGCGTCCAGTTCGGCCATGGCCTCGGCCAGGGCCTGGAGCGGGTGGGCAAGCGCCTGGACCTGGGCACGCCAGGCCTCGAAGGTCTCGGTCTCCATGGCGAGCGCGCGGTGGCCGGCCTGGCTGATCTTCGCGTCCAGTTCGGAGAGTTCGACCGTGGTGAAGCGCACCTGGGCCGCGAGCGTCTGGCGGTGGATGAAGGGGCTCTCGGGACCGGCGCGGAACAGGGGTTCCGCGTGCTTGGCGGTCGTTTCGAGGAAGTAGCCGAGGACGGCGTTGTGCTTGATCTTGAAAGGGACCCCGCTCTCGGCGACGGCGCGGGCCTCCAGATCGGCGACGATGCGGCGGCTGTCGTCGCGCAGCGCCCGGGCGGCGTCCAGCTCGGGCCGGAAGCCGGGGTTCACGAAGCCGCCGTCGCGGGCGAGGTGGGGCGGTTCCAGCGACAGACCCTCGGCGAGGTCGAGCATCAGCCGCGACAGATCGGGCGACAGGGTCAGGCGGTCGAGGCACGCCGTGATCCGCTGGGGCGGGCCGGTCAGGGGGTCGGGGGAAGCGGTGAACAAGCCAGCGATGGCCTCCCCGATGGTGAGCCCGGCACGGATGGCGGCGAGATCGCGCGGCCCGCCTCGCCCCAGCGCCAGCCGCGACACGGCGCGGGCCACGTCGGCCGACGCCCGCAGGCCGTCCCTGAGATCACGGCGCAGGCCCCGCCGCTCCAGCAGCCATTCGACGGCGTCGAGGCCGGCGTTGATAGCAGCAGGGTCACGTAGCGGCCGGGCGATGCGTTCCGCCAGCGCCCGCGCCCCGCCCGAGGTGACGGTGCGATCGATGCAGGCGAGGAGGCTGCCCTCGCGCTCGCCGCGCTGGGTGCGGTCGATCTCCAGGCTCAGGCGGGTCGCCGGGTCGATGGCGAGATAGCCGGTCTCGCCCGAACGGCGGGGCGGCGACAGGGCCGGGACCTTTCCGGCCTGCGTCGTCTCCAGATAGGCGGCGATGAGACCGAGTGCCGAGACCTCCGCCTCCTCGAAGGCGCCAAAGCCGTCCAGCGACTGGACGCCGTACAGCCGCGTCACCCGAGCCGAGGCGGCGGCGGGTTCGGCCACGGCCGAGGCCAGGGCCTGGACCACACCGCCGGAGCCGTCCAGCGCCTCGCGCACCTCGGGGTCCGAGAACAGCTTGTCGGTGACCAGCACCTCGGACGGGCGGAAGGCCGACAGGGTGGCCGCAAGGTCGACCAGATCGCAGGCCACGCAATCGACCGCCCCGGCCGACAGCTCGACCACGGCGACGGCGGCGCGGCCCCGGCGGATGGCGACGGCAGCCAACCGGTTGGCCCCGCGCGCGTCCAGCAGCGAATCCTCGGTCAGGGTGCCCGGCGTGACGACACGGACGATGTCGCGGCGCACGACGGCCTTGGAGCCGCGCTTCTTCGCCTCGGCAGGGTCTTCCATCTGTTCGCAGATGGCGACCTTGAAGCCCTGGCGGATCAGCCGGGCGATGTAGCCCTCGGCGGCATGGACCGGCATGCCGGCCATGGGAATGTCTTCGCCCAGATGCTTGCCGCGCTTGGTGAGCGTCAGGCCGATGGCTGAGGCCACCACCTCGGCGTCCTTGAAGAACAGCTCGTAGAAGTCGCCCATGCGGAACAGCAGGATGGCATCCGGCTGGGACGCCTTGGCCGCCAGGAACTGGGCCATGACGGGCGTCACGCCGTCGGCCGTGGCTGTCTTGGGAGGATGCTGGAGGGGCGCGTTCATGGGGTCGCGACAGGGTGACGGAATGCGGGGGCCCGCTCAAGGCCGCAGTCCCGCCTTGCCGCGCCGCTTCGCACCTGCGACATTGCGTCCAGGCGGTTAAGGGAACGCGGTCCAACACCGCGGCTGTGCCCGCAACTGTAGGCGGCGAGGCCGTCGTCCGATCCGGGGCTTTGGCCCTGGCGTCACTGGGACCGTTTCGACGGGTCCGGGAAGGCGGGGACGGCGGCTGATGACCCGCAAGCCAGGAGACCTGGCCGCCGACGTCGCTCGCCCGCTGTCCGGGACCAGACAGAGGCGTGGGACCATCCCCTTCCGCAAAGCCGGGAGGACGTTCCGTCGAAGCGACCCGATCTCGGAGCCGTCCGGATGCCTCGCGTCCGGGCGGATTGGTCGCTGTTACCACGCCCGGCGCGCGCCGAAGCCGGGCCGATGGAGCTGATATCCATGAAACGTCTGCTGTTCGCCACGAGCGCGCTCGCCGCGCTCGCCGACCCGGCGTGGGCCGAGGAGGTCGAGGTCCTGACCGCCGATCCCCTGCCCGAAGTCATCGTCACCGCCACCCGTCTGCCGGCCATCGCCGCGCGCACGCCCGGTGCCCGCGTCCTCGACGGCCGGACCATCGAACGCCGGGGCGCCATCTTTGCCGCCGACATCCTTGCGGATGTGCCCGGCTTGTCTGTGGTGCGGTCCGGTGCCTTCGGAGGGGTGGCCCAGGTTCGCATCCGGGGGGCCAATCCCGGCAAGACCCTCGTCCTGATCGACGGTGTCCCGGTCAACGACCCGGCCGAGATCAACGGGGCCTATGACTTCTCCGGCCTGGAGCTCGGCGACGTGGAGCGCATCGAGGTGCTGTCGGGGCCGCAGTCGTCGCTGTGGGGGTCCGACGCCATCGGCGGGGTGATTTCCTTCACCACGCGCGAGGTCGACGGCATCCGCGCCGAGGCCGAGGTCGGCTCCTTCAACACCCTGCGCGGAAGGCTGGCGGCCGGCGTCGCCAACGACGCCTACGCCTTCGGGGCCTGGATCTCGCGCTTCTCGACCGACGGCATCAGCGCAGCGGACGAGGCCGACGGCAACCCGGAGGCCGATGGGTTCGACAGTACGACGCTGGGCGTGAAGGGCCGCTACGCCCTGACCCCTGAGGCGCGGATCGACGGATCGTTGCGGTGGTCGCGTAGCGAGGCCGACATCGACGGCTTCCCGGCCCCAAGCTTTGCCCTCGCCGACACGCCGGACACGACCGAGAGCGAGCAGTGGTCGGGGTTCGCTCGGCTGACGCTCCAGTCGATGGGCCTGACGCACCAACTCAGCCTGTCGGCCGCGGACATCGAGCGGGACACGGTATCAGCCTTTCCCTCGACCTTCGAGGCGGATCGGCGGACGTGGCGCTGGCAGGCGGACGGAACGGCCGGCGAGCAGCTGACCTACGCCTTCGGGGCCGAGCGGGAGGACACCGAGGGCAGCCTGTCGAGCGGCCTGGTCGAAGATCTGGGCACCACTTCGATCTTCGGCACGGCGTCGCTTCAGGCGAACGAGCGGCTGACCATCACCGGCGCGCTGCGCTGGGACGATACCGACGACTTCGGTTCGGAGACCACGGGCCGCGTCTCGGCGGCGCTGGATCTGGACGGCGGCTTCATCCTGTCGGGCGCCTACGGGACCGGCTTCAAGGCGCCGTCGATCAGCCAGGCGGTGTGCGACTTCTGCTTCTCGTCCCAGCCGTTTCCGACCCTGCGGCCCGAAAGCGCGGACAGCGTCGAGGTCGCCCTGGGCTGGACCTCGGCCGACGGGCGCTTAGACGGACGGATCACCGCCTATCGGCTGAATGTCGAAGACCAGATCACCTACGTCTTCGATCCCGTCACCTTCGACAGCGTCTATGTGAACATCGCCGAAGCCCGGACGGATGGGATCGAGGCGGAAGCCACAGCGCGGCTTGGTGGCGGCTTCGACTTGAGCCTCGCCTACGCCTGGACTGATGCGCGCGACGAGACCACCAACGCCCGGCTGCTGCGGGTGCCCGAGCATGCTGGCTCGGCGACGCTCGCATGGACCGGCGAGCGGCTGTCCGGGGGCCTGACGGTGCGGGCCGAGGGCGATCAGGACGATGCGGGCGGGGTGCGGGACGGCTTCGTCACGGCCAATCTCAACGGGGCGTATCAGCTGACCGAGGCCGTCGCCTTGACTGCCCGGATCGAAAATCTGGCCGACGAGCGGTATCAGCAGGTGCTGGGCTACGGCGAACCGGGCCGATCCGGCTACGTCGGGATCAGGCTGCGTTACTGATCAGGTCATGGGAGCCGGTCGTCAGCGCGGCCGGCTCCTCCAACGCCAGGCTGGACCAATCGAGGTCGGGGCTCGGCGCGTGGGCGGCGGCCAGCACCGCGCGCATCTCGGCGGCCGAGGCGACTGAGGCGATCACCGCTGCGACCGGCGGCAGATTGAGGCAGAAGGCCAGGGCCGCCTGCATGGGGTCGACCCGTGCCTCGGCCAGACGCCGGCGTGTCCGCGACAGGGCGACGCCATAGGCGCTGAGATGGATCGGCAACGTCTCGCGGTTGGCGAACAGCAGGCCGCGCGCGAAGACCGACGAGACATGAACGTCGACGCCGAGCCCGGCGAGATCCGACAGCACGCCGTCGGCCACAGGCCTCTGATCCAGGATGTTGCAGGGTATCTGGACCACGTCCGGCTGGAACCGGCGTGCCAACAGCACCGGACCATCCTCCATCGTGGCCAGGAAGCCGACGCGGCGATACAGGCCGCGGTCCTTCAGCGCCTGCAGGCGCTCCCACAGGGCGCGACCTTCCGCGCCCGCAAGGTCGCCTGCGCCAGAGACCAGCAACACATCCCCGCGTGGCAGACCCATGCGCTCCAGCGAGCGGCGGGCGCGCGCCTCGACGCGGTCAAGACCTTCCGACACGGCGACGGCGCGAACGCTGACGGAGAACGGCGACGGAAACGGCCACGCCTGACCCAGCAGCCGCTCCTGATCCCCTTGAGGCCGAGTGGCGACACGGGTCACCCCGGCGTCGGCGGCGGTCTGGAGCAGGGACCGCATGGCGTCCTCCCGCGCGCCGACGGGCGCGGGCGTCGCGCGCTCGGGCTCGGTCACGACGGCGAGCGCCAGCTTGGCGACGGGCAGGGATGCGGCGGCAGGTATCACCCCGCGACCTTGACCGGCAAAGTTTAAGGGAGACCTAGGGAGTTCCTGCCGAAACCTTACCGAAGGAACGTCGCTCTCTGCCCGAATGAACGGCTATTGCAGACTCACATCCGCGACGCCGCCCACGGCTGGACGTGTCCTGGCGATGTTGGCCTTGACGATCTCGAAGCCGAACTTCAGCAGGCCACCATCGGACACCCAGACTCTTCCGTCGTCGCCGTCAAAGCGCAGGATGGTCAGATGCGGGTCGTCCTTGCCTCCAAGGTACCACGCAGCCAGCACGGGGTTCCAATAGCGATCGATGATCTGGCGGTCCGGGCCGTGGACTGAAAGATCGCCATGGATGCAGGCCCAGACCTTCTGGTCCTTGGAGCCGTAGTGGAACATGGCGCTCTGCCCGCCGCCCCCAACGCCGCCCACGGCGACATCGCGCGCCAGATCGGTGTCGGCGCGCGTGAAAAACCAGATGGTGCCGGTTTCGGCCTCGCGAAACGCCGTCATCGGCTGAGCGTGGTAGCCGGGCTGATCCAGGCCCAGCAGGCCGGTGTTGGATGTCTCCAGCGCCTCCCAGAAAGCCTTCTCGGCGTCAGCGGCGGTCAGTTGATCCTGGCTCATGGCAGGGCTCCTTGGGGTTGGGGTCATCCAGGACAACCACCAGAGGCCAGCCTCGTTCCGTATCGCCGATTCAGGTCGCTCGTTCGATCCCGAACAGGGCTGCCAGATGGATCAGCAGCAGAAAGCCGAACGCCGCGCACAGCAGCATCACGAACCGCCAAGGCACCAGCCGGGGCCGGGCCAGGTTCACCGGCTGGGCTCCGCGCCAGCCCGCGTATCCGCCCAGTGCGGCGGTCGCGATCATCAGGCACAGGGTCAACGTCAGGCTCATGCCTGCCATGTGCGGATAGGGGCGGCCCGGCGCAAGGAAACCCTTTCGCAGAGATTAATCTTCACGCCTCGTTAACCACGTCCCGGTGACACAGAAGCGAGCGGAGGGCCGCTGTCCACAGGAAGATGGGCAGCCGTCTAGATGTTGGGGTTAACGCGCCGTTTACACCCCGAATCTGGACGACTAGCGTTTCTCCATGGGTCGGGAGCCGAATCAGTGAGCGCAGCGGCGGCACCTTGGAGCGTCAAGGGAATCGACCCCAAGGCGCGCGAGGTCGCCAAGGATCTGGCGCGCCGCTCGGGCATGACGCTCGGCGAATGGCTCAACACCATGATCATGGAGGACGGCGAGGAGGACGATGGCGTCCAACCCCTGCCGCGCCGCCCCCACGCCTCGGAATCCATCGAGCGCCGCAGCCGCTCGCGTCGCGTGGACGACGCCTATGACCTGCCTCAGCGCAGCTATCGCGAGCCCGCCGACGAGACGCTGCATCGCGTCGCCGCCTCGGTGGAGGCCATCGCCGCCCGGCTGGAAGCCGCCGAGCGCCGCTCGACCATCGCCATCCAGGGCGTCGACCAGGCCGTGTCCGGCCTCGTCCGCCGCCTGGAGGCCCAGGACCAGCAGGCGGGCGTCCACCAGCGCCGCATCGACGATATCTCCGAGGAGCTGAAGGAGGGCCACCGTCGCCTGCGCGCCTTCGAGCGCGAGGTTGGGCCCAAGTCCGCCGAGACCCTGTCCAAGGTCGAGCAGGCGCTGGGCACGCTCGCGGGCCGCCTCTATGACATGGAGGAGCGCCAGCGCACGGGCTTCGCCGAGACGCGCCAGCGGCTGGACGGCTTCGAGAAGACCGACACCGCCGTCGCCGCCCTGACCAGCCGCCTCTACGACATCGAGGAGCGCCAGCGCGCCGGAGCTCAGACGCTGGCGGCGCGCATCGAGGCCGTCGAGAAGGCTGCGAGCGCAGGGGCCGGGACCGAGCTGCTGGCCGAGGTCGGCCGTCGTCTGGACGCCGCCCAGAACCAGACGACCCAGGCGCTCAGGAGCCTGGAGCACGCCTTCGCGGGCCTCGATCAGCGCCTGCGCGCGGCCGAGACCCGTGCCGAACCGGAAGGCGCGAAGGAAGCCGCCCGCTTCGAGAAGCTGGCCGAGACCCTGTCGCGTCAAGTCGAGACCAACCGCGCCGAGATGATGCGCAAGCTCGAAACGGCCGAGCACGAAGGCCGCATGAGCCGCATCGAGGCGGCGGTTCAATCGCTGGGCGAACAGGCCCGCGCCGCAGAGCAACGCTCCGCCCAGGGCATCGAGGCCATGGGCCGCGAGGTCCTGCGTATCGCCCAGAATCTCGACACCCGCGTCGACCGCATCGAGACCGCCGGCGACGCCCGTCTGGAGAAGTTCGAGGCGGCGCTGACCAAGTCGGTGTCGGAAAAGATCGAGCGCGACATGGGCCGCTATGGCCAGGCGATCGAGCACCGCCTGACCCGCGCCGAGGACCAGAACGCAATCGCCCTTGAGAAGCTGGGGACCGAGATCACCCGCATCTCCGACCGCCTGGCCGACCGCATCGCCCAGTCCGAGCGCAAGTCCGCCCAGGCCCTGGACGACATCGGACGTCGTCTCGGCGAAAGCTCCGAGCGGATCGAGCAGCGCTACGACCGGGCGTCGGGCGAACTGGCCGAGCGCATGCGCCTGTCGGAAGAGCGCACCGCCGCCCTGCTGGCCGAGGCGCGCGAGACGCTGGAGCAGCGCCTGGCCCAGCCCGCGCCGCCCAGGGCCGAGCCCGTGCCGGAGCCGGCCAGCCGCGCCGCCGACTTCGCCCAGCCCGACTGGCGCGCCGCGGCATTCCCGGCCGATCCGGACTTCGGCGGCGCGGCTGCCCCGGCCGGCGGCTGGTCGATCGATCCTCTGTCGGCGGACCTGGAGCCCTTCCCGGCCGCGCCGATCATCTCCCCAGCCCAGCTCGACGAGACCTCGCCCGCGTCCGACAGCTTCGACGCCCTTCCGCGCCACATCGAGCCCGCCACCGAACCCTCACCGTTCGGCACCGCGCATGCCGCCGCCCCCTTCGCCGGTTTCGGCGGCGCTGACGTTTCTGACGCGCTCGACGCCATCGCCGAGATCGAAGCCGAGTCCGGGCCGATCGTTGCCGAGCGCGCTGCGCCGTCCGCCCGGATCATCGACGATGGTGACGAGTTCGCCGCCGAAACGGAGTTCGTCGATGCGCGCCGCATGCGGGCATCCATGGCGGCCGGTGCCGCGGCCGGTCGCGCCAACACGACCCGCGATACGATTCAGGCCGCACGGGCCGCGATGAACAGCCCGGAGGCGGCGGCCCCGGCGGCCGCCCCGCGCGTCTCCTTTGGCCTCGGCCTGAAGAAGGGCGGAAAGTCCAAGCTGCAGGAACGGCTGGACAAGCAGGCGGGCCGCGACGGAACGGTCAAGAAGGCCTTCCTGGCCTCCGTCACCGGCATGGCCGTGGTGGGCGGTCTCTACGCCACCGGCCGCCTGACGGGCTATGACATAGCCGACCTTGGCCAGGCCCTGAGCGGGGCCACGGCGGGGGCGACAGAATCCGCGCCACTGGCGGCTCTGGCCCTGACGCCGACCGGGGACACGCCCATCGATGCCGCTCCGGCGGACCTGACCGAGGCACAGACCCTCTATGCCCAGGCCATTGAGCAGCTGGACCGGGACGACCCGGCGGGTGTCGAAACCCTGACCCGCGCGGCCAACCTGGGCGACCCTCAGGCCCAGCTGAAGCTTGCGGGCCTCTATCAGACCGGCGAGGCGGGACTGGAGATCGACGAGGCCGAGAGCCGCACCTGGGCCCGGCGCGCGGCCGAGAGCGGCGACGCGCGCGGCCAGCACGCCTATGGCATGTATCTGTATGACGGTGTCGGCGGAGCCCAGAACCGCACTGAAGCGCTGGACTGGCTCAAGCGCGCCGCCGACCAGGGGCTGGTCGACAGCCAGTACAATGTCGCCCGAATCTATGAGAACGGCGATCAGGGAATCGCGCCCAACCTGACCCAGGCCTACCGCTGGTACCTGATCGCAGCGCGCGCCGGCGATCCCCAGGCCCAGGCCGCCGTGGACCGTCTCAGCCCGACCATTCCGGCGGCCGCCCGCCAGACCGCCCGCGCCCAGGCCGAGGCGTTCGCCCTGGAACCGCTCGCCTAGGACTTGATCGGGGTGGCCGCGCGGCTCCCCGCTCGTTAAGACACCCGCGCTCGCCTTCCGGCGTCTCGCGTATCTGTTCCAGCCGAAGGCCCGCCCCTTTGGAGATCTATCTGCCGATCGCCGAGGTTTCGGTGAACTGGCCGCTCCTGATCCTGTTGGGGGCGGTGGTCGGCTTCGTCTCGGGTCTGTTCGGCATTGGTGGCGGCTTCCTGATGGCCCCGGTGCTGGTCTTCATGGGCATTCCCCCGACGGTCGCGGTCGCCAGCCAGGCCAGCCACGTCGTCGCCTCCTCCACCTCCGGCGTGATCCGCTATTCCAGTCAGGGCGGCGTCGACTTCCGCATGGGGGGGATCATGGCGCTGGGCGGCGCGCTCGGAGCCATCGGCGGGGTGGAGCTGTTCCGTTATCTGCGCCTGCTCGGCCAGGCGGACCTGGTGGTGTCGCTGTCCTACCTGCTGTTCCTGGGGGCCATCGGCCTCTTGATGCTCTATGAGAGCCTGACCACGATCCTGCGTCGGGTCCGCGGCGAGATCGCGCCGCACAAGGAGCGTCGCCGCCCGCTATGGCTCTATGGCCTGCCATGGAAGGTGCGGTTCCCGAAATCGGGCCTCTACATCTCCGCCATTCCGCCGTTGGGGCTGGGCATCTTCGCGGGCATCCTGTCGGCCATCATGGGGGTGGGCGGCGGCTTCATCCTGGTGCCGGCCATGCTCTACGCCCTGCGCATGAAGGCCAGCGTGGTGGTCGGCACCAGCCTGTTCCAGATCATCATCACCACCGCCATCACCACGATCCTTCAGGCCGGGCGCAACCAGACCGTCGACGTCGTGCTGTCGACTCTCCTGCTGCTGGGCGGGGTCGTCGGTGCCCAGCTCGGCGCGCGCTATGCTGGACGATTCAAGGCCGATGTGTTGCGCGCGGCGCTCGGCCTGATCGTGCTGCTGGTCGGCATCCAGATGGGGCTGGAGCTTTTCGTTCGCCCTTCGGACATCTTCCTGATCGCGCCGGGGGTCGCAGACGGATGATGCAGGCCCTGCCCCCACCGCCGCCCGCCGTCGAGGCCCCCGCGCCCGAACGCTCGGTCGAGACGCTGGATCAACTCCGCGTCGCCGCCGCCCTGACCGACGCCCGGGTGGAGGTCGATTCCCGCTTCCGCGGCGCCTCCATCGTTCTTTATGGCGCGGTGTTCAATCCGACCGACGACCCGACCGATGTGGTCGTGGTGGTACGCGGGCCCGACGCGCCGGTCCGTCTGGTCAAGAAGACCCGCAACCTGGGCGTCTGGCTGAACAGCCGCCCGGTTCTGTTCGAGGGCGCGCCCGGCTTCTACATGACGGCCTCGACGCGGCCTCTGTCGGAAATCGCCGGCTTCGGACAGCTGCGACGGCTGGGCGTCGGCGTCGATCACTTGCGGATCAACGCGCCGGAGGAAAGCCGCACCGTCACCCGCTATGGCGTGCGCGATGTGGTCGTCTCCCGGCTGGGCGAGGACTATCTCGACTGGCGCCGCGCCGTCATCCGCCTGCGCGAGGCCGCCGCCCTCTACAACACCGACCCCGACGGCGTAACCTTCGTGGATCGGGGCCTGTTCCGCGCCGAAGTCGAGCTGCCGTCCGTGGCCCCGACCGGCGAGTATCACGCCGAGGTCTGGCTGTTCCGAGACGGCGAACCGGCAGGAGTGTCGAACCTGACCCTGCGTGTCGAGAAGGTCGGCATCGAGCGCGACATCTACGAGTTCGCTCACCGTCGGCCCTGGACCTATGGCGTGCTGTGCGTGCTCCTAGCTGGCGGGATAGGCTATCTGTCCAGCCGCGTATTCGGGAGACGATGATGACTAGCGGCCGTACCATGGCCTGGGCGCTCGCCCTTGCCGGGCTCATTCCCTTCGTTGGATGCGCGGCCTTGGCGGCGTGGGGCGGCCCGCATCGGGAGCTCTGGCTGTTTGCCCTGCTCGGCTACGCAGCCGTGATCCTGTCGTTTCTCGGCGGAACACGGTGGGGCGCGGCGTTGGCGAGCGGCTCGCCCGATCCGGTGACCCTCGCGCTCAGCAATGCGCCCGCCCTCGTCGCTTGGGCGGCGCTCCTGCCGCTCCCCTTATCTGATCCAATACGGCTTGGCGTGGTGTCGGCTGGGCTTGCGTCCATGTGGCTGTGGGACCGGCGGCGTCCGCCCGCGTGGTATCCGGCGTTGCGCACCGTCGCAACGATCGGCGCGCTTTTTTCGCTGGGCCTTGCCGTCGTGGTCTCGGTCTAGACCAGACTGTCCCAGGCCAGAGCGTGGACCCGATCACGACCCAGCGCGGCCACCATCGGTCGAGAATCGAACAGACCCGCCAGGGCCGGATCGAGAACATTCAGTCCGCCCGTGAAGGCCCCGAAGGCCGGCAGGATCAGGCGGCGTCCATCGGTCACGAAACACGCGCGACGCACCATGCGGGCATGGGCCACTACGCGGGCGCAGGGGTGCAGATGCCCTGCCACTTCCCCCGGTCGAGGGTCGGACTCCGGTTCGTGGGTCAGATGGAGCGCCCCGAGCGTCAGCTCCGGCACGACCCGCCCCGGTAGGCCGACCAGTCGCTCGAAGTCCCCGGATGAGAAGGTCGGGGCCGCCGTCCGCCCAGCGCCCAGGGCCTCGCGGTCGTGGTTGCCCTCCAGCCAGACCCAGTCCCGCCCCTCCTCGGCCAGCCGGTCTAGCCGCGCCCGGTCATCGCCCGCCATCCGTGCGATCGAGCCGCTGTCGTGAAAGCTGTCACCCAGCAGCACGACGCGCTCGGGTTTCAACGCCGCAATCTCTGCCTCCAGCCGGTCCAGTGTCACCCGGCTGTCGTAGGGCGGCAGCATCTGCCCTCGTGCGGCATAAGCCGACCCCTTCTCGAGATGCAGGTCACCCGCCACGAGCGTCCCGTAAGCGGGCAGCCACAGAGCGCCGGAACACCGCAGCACGCATAGCTCCCCCATCACCCGTACCGACAGAGAGCCGCACGGTCGGCGCGCCGGGGTCAGGACTTCGCGAAGAGCCGCGTTCACGCCGCCCCCTGCAGTTCGGGTGGAGCGTCTTCCATGACCTCGTCGATCAGGTCCTGGGCCGAGGCCTCCAGGATCATGTCGGCAGCGTCGCCGCCGACCCGCTCGCGCCCGATCATGACCAGAACTGGCACGCTGAAGGGCGAGGCGCGTTCCAGCGGGGCGTGGCGCACACGACCGGCGATCCGGGTCAGCAACTGACCCAGCCGCGCCACGTCCAGCAATCCGGACGCGGCGTCCGCGCGCGCGGTTCGGAGCAGCAGGTGATCGGGCTGGTGGCGGCGGAGCACGTCGTAGATCAGGTCGGTGGAGAAGGTCACCTGGCGGCCCGTCTTCTCGGCCCCGGGCTGTCGGCGCTCGATCAAGCCGGAAACGAGGGCGCAATTGCGGAAGGTGCGCTTCATCATGAACGACTCCTCCAGCCACGCCTCCAGGTCGTCGCCCAGCATGTCGGGCTGGAACAGGGCGTCCCAGTCCAGGCCGTCCATCGGCCGGATCGCCCAGATGGCGAGCGAATAGTCGGTGACGACGAAGCCGAGCGGGCCGACGCCCAGCCGGTCGAGCCGCCGCGTCAGCAGCATGCACAGGGTCGAATGCGCGATCCGACCCTCGAACGGATAGGCGATCAGGAAGTGGCGGCTGCCGCGCGGAAAGGTCTCGACCAGCAGGCTGTCGGCGTCGGGGATGAGGCTGCGCTGCTCCTGCAGCTCCAGCCACTCCTGCACGTCAGGCGGCAGGACGCGCCAGTGGTCGCGGTCCTGGATCATGGCCCGCACCCGCACCGCCAGCGACGTCCCCAGCGGAAACTGCGCCCCGCCCCACGACGGGATCTTGGGGTCCTTGCCGGTGGCGTGGGTGACCAGGGCGTCCATGCCGCTGATGCCCTGAAACGCCCAGACCTGGCCGGCGAAGACGAAGGTGTCCCCGGGGCTCAGCTGTTCGAAATACCACTCCTCGGCCTCGCCGACCTTGCGACCGCCGATCAGCTGTTTGGACGCGCCGCCGCGCCGGGACGCGACGCGGACATTGAGTGTCCCCGCCGCCACGATGGCCCCGACGTTCATCCGGTGGCGCTGGGCGATCAGCTGGTTCCGGACCGTCCATTTGCCGTCGGCGTTTCGCACGATCCGCGCGAACCGGTCGTAGGTCCGCAGCGCATATCCCCCGGTCGCGACGAAATCGACGACCTCCTCGAACGCCTCCCAGGTCAGGCCGCGATAGGGCGCGCAGCGGGTGACCTCCGTATACAGATCATCCATGTCGAACGGCTCAGAACAGGCCACGCCCATGACGTGCTGGGCGAGCGTATCGAGCGTGCCAATGTGATGCGGCTCCCAGTCGAAGGCGTTGTCGGCCACGGCCTCGCGGGCGGCCTGGCATTCCAGCAGCTCGAACCGGCTGGCGGGGACCATCAGGGCGCGGGAGGGTTCGTCCAGCCGGTGGTTGGCGCGGCCGATGCGCTGGACGAGGCGCGACGAACCCTTCGGTGCCGCCATCTGGATGACCAGATCGACGTCGCCCCAGTCGATGCCCAGATCCAGCGTCGAGGTGCAGACCACGGCGCGAAGATCGCCTCGCGCCATCGCCGCCTCGACCTTGCGCCTCTGCTCGGCGGCCAGCGATCCGTGGTGCAGGCCGATCGGCAGATTGTCGTCGTTGATGGCCCACAGCTGCTGGAACACGAACTCGGACTGCCAGCGGGTGTTGACGAAGATCAGGGCGAGGTTCGAGCGCTGGATGGCGGCGTAGACCTCGGGGATGGCGTGTTGGCCGGTGTGTCCCGCCCAGGGGACGCGGCCTTCGCTGACCAGGACGTCGATCTCGGGGGCCGCGCCGGGGTCGCCGCGCACGATGACGACTCCTTCTCCCCTTGCGGGAGAAGGTGGCTCGCGAAGCGAGACGGATGAGGGGTGAAACTCGGGGTCGGGAGCGAGGGCTGGCGGACGCGCGGGATCCGTATCCTCGTACCCCTCATCCGGCCCTGACGGGCCACCTTCTCCCGCAAGGGGAGAAGGGACAT
>NZ_LJHU01000064.1 GCF_001295975.1 Brevundimonas sp. AAP58
ACCGGCGTCAACCGCGCCATACCACCCATCCGGCTCAGCCGAAGCAGCACCAGCGGCGAGAATGCCGACCGCTGCGACGCTGGCGAGAAGTTTCAGCTTCATGTCAGTCCTCATGTCGAATTGAATGCCCGAAAGTCACGCATACACGCGACGCTCATCGGGCCGAACGGTAGAGTGACGCCCGAGTTCCCCATTTCGGTTCGCAATGCGGCGACTGTGGCGCCCTTTCAACACATATCGCCCTCTTGGCGAGGCAAACACGGCTGATATCAGGGCGTGCATCAACCAGAGGAGCCCAGCAGATGACGATTCGGTTTGACGGAAAGGTGGCGATCGTCACCGGGGCCGGCGGCGGACTGGGCCGGGTGCATGCCCTGGCGCTGGCTTCGCGGGGAGCCAGGGTGGTGGTCAACGACCTAGGCGTCGCCCGCGATGGCTCGGGCGGCTCGCAATCCCCGGCCGAGGCCGTCGTCGCAGAAATCCAGGCCGCCGGCGGCGAGGCCATCGCCAACGGCGCCTCCGTCACCGACGTCGAGGCGGTCAAGGCCATGGTCGCCGAGGCGACTGACCGGTGGGGATCGGTCGACATCCTGGTGAACAACGCCGGCGTGCTGCGCGACAAGACCTTCGCCAAGATGGAGATCGAGGACTTCCGCTTCGTGGTCGACGTGCACCTGATGGGGGCGGTCAACTGCACCAAGGCGGTGTGGGACGGCATGCGGGACCGCAACTACGGCCGCATCGTCATGACCACATCCTCGTCGGGGCTCTACGGAAACTTCGGCCAGTCGAACTATGGCGCGGCCAAGATGGCCCTGGTCGGCTTCATGCAGACCCTCTCGATCGAGGGCGCCAAGAACGACATCCGGGTCAACTGCCTGGCCCCCACGGCCCACACCCGCATGACCGAGGACCTGGGCGCGGCCCTGCCGCTGGATCACCTGGGGCCGGAACTGGTGACGCCGGGGCTGCTGTATCTGGTCAGCCAGGACGCGCCCACGCGGTGCATCCTGGGCGCAGGGGCCGGAGGGTTCGAACGGGCCTACGTCACCCTGACCCAGGGCATCCGGGTCGTCGGCGACGATGCGCCCGAGCAGATCGCCGCCCGCTTTGCCGAGATCAGCGACCGCGCCGGCGAGATCGTGCCAGACATGGGCGCGGCCCAGGGGATGATCGAGCTTTCCAAGGCGCAGAAGGCGCTGGGTGGCTGAGCCGGGGCTTGCCTTGACGCGGCGGCAGGCGCCTAGGTTCGACCCGAGCCAATCGACAATGACGCGCAGCCGTCAGCCAGGGAGAGAATGATGCGTGAAGCGGTGATCGTTTCGACCGCCCGGACCCCGATCGGGCGGGCCTATCGCGGGGCCTTCAACGACACCGCGCCACAGCAGCTGGGGGCCCACGCCGTTCGCCACGCCGTGCAGCGCGCGGGCGTCGATCCGGCCGAGATCGAGGACGTGGTCATGGGCGCCGCGCTCCAGCAGGGCGGGACCGGGACCAACGTCGCCCGTCAGGTGGCGCTGGCGGCGGGTTTGCCCGCGACGGTTCCGGGCATGAGCCTGGACCGGCAGTGCGCCTCGGGCCTCATGGCCATCGCCACGGCCGCCAAGCAGGTGATCTTCGATCAGCAGAAGATGGCGGTCGGCGGCGGGCTGGAGTCGATCTCGCTCGTCCAGAACCAGCACATGAACCTGTACCGGATGAAGGACGAGGCGCTGCTGAAGCTGTCACCCCACATCTATATGTCGATGCTGGAGACGGCCGAGGTCGTGGCGCGCCGCTATGGCATCTCGCGCGACCGGCAGGACGAATACGCGCTTCAGTCCCAGCAGCGCACGGCGGCCGCGCAAGCCGAGGGCCGGCTGGACGCCGAGATCGTGCCGATGACCACGACCATGCTGGTCGCGGACAAGGCGACCGGCCAGACGTCCACCAACGAGGTCACGCTGGCGAAGGACGAGGGCAACCGGCCGGAGACCACTCTTGAGGGCCTGCAGTCGCTCAAGCCCGTCTTCGGCGGCGGCGAGGAGATCCAGCAGGGCGAGTTCATCACGGCGGGCAATGCGTCCCAGCTGTCGGACGGCGCCTCGGCCTCGGTGATCATGGAGGCGGGCGAGGCGGTGAAGCGCGGTCTGCAGCCGCTCGGCGCCTATCGCGGCATGGCGGTGGCCGGCTGCGAGCCCGACGAGATGGGCATCGGCCCGGTCTATGCGGTGCCCAAGCTCCTGAAGCGCCACGGCCTGACCGTTGACGACATCGGCATCTGGGAGCTGAACGAGGCCTTCGCCGTGCAGGTGCTCTACTGCGCTGACATGCTCGGCATTCCGATGGACCGGCTGAACGTCTCGGGCGGGGCCATCTCGATCGGCCACCCCTATGGCATGTCCGGCGCGCGCATGACCGGCCACGTCCTGATCGAGGGCAAGCGGCGCGGGGCCAAGTACGGTGTGGTTACCATGTGCGTCGGTGGCGGCATGGGCGCGGCGGGGCTGTTCGAGATTTACTGATCCGAGATCAGTGCTCCTCGCCATAGCGGGCGGTCATCTCCGCGCGCCATCTGGCCCTGAGCTGGGCTGGGCGCGCGGGATAGCGATCCTCGAGCACGGTCGCGTCCAGCACGCGGTCGGTGCGGAACATCCGGAAGTCGTCCCGCATCTCGCACCAGGCGAGCACAATGCGGGTCGTGTCGCGATAGGCGATCTGGAAGGGCCAGACGGTGCGGCGGCTCTCGGCCTCCTTCTCGTCCCTGTAGTGCAGCGTGATCTTGCGGGCGCCGTGAATGGCGCGCCGCACCGCCGCCATGTCGATGGCTTCGGGCAGGACATTCCAGCCCGGCGGGGTGGAGACGGCGGGCTCCAGCACCATGGGGCGCAGCCGCTCGGGCACCGTGGCGGCGATCTTGGCGATCAGGTCGCGGGCGGCGCGGGCGAGCGCCGGATCGCCACGACCGGCCACCCACTGGGCACCCAGCACCGCCGCCTCAATCTCGTCGGACGTCAGCATGAGCGGTGGCATGTCGAAGCCGGTGTCCAGCACATAGCCCACGCCCGCCTCGCCCCGGATCGGCACGCGCTGGCCCGTCAGGGCGGCGATGTCGCGATAGACGCTGCGCTTGGAGGTCTCCAGCTCGGCCGCCATCGCCTCGGCCGTCACCGGCTGAGAGCTGCGGCGAAGCAGCTGGACGATCTGGAAGAGGCGGTCCGCTTTGCGCATGTTTGTGGTGCTACCGCTCGGGACGCGATCCCTCGCTGCTTGAGCGCGTTTCCCTTCCGTCAAACGGGTCGTTGATGACCTGAGCCGACCTTAGCGTTCGGCTGCTGACAGCATGCTGGCAGCAGGGTGGCGGTAGTCAATCCATCGACGCCGAGGCGCGCCGCGCCGGACGGCATTCGAGGGAGAGACCACCATGCTGACGCTGTTCCATGCGCCCCAGACCCGCTCGTCGCGTATCCTCTGGCTGATCGAGGAGCTTGGGGCCGACGTTGAGGTGGCCTATTGCGAGATCGCCTATCGGAACGGCCAGAAGATCGGCGAAGCGGATGCCAGGAACCCGCATCCGGACGGCAAGGTGCCTGCCCTGATCCATGACGGCGCCCTGATCACGGAATCGGCGGCGGTGGCACTGTATCTGACCGATCTGTATCCCGAAGCGGGTCTTGGCGCGCCGGTGGGATCGCCGGAACGCGGCGCGTTGCTGACCTGGCTGAGCTGGGCGGCGGGAGAACTGGAACCGGCCCTGTTCGCCCGGATGAGCGGTGCGCGCGATCCTTGGTCGGTCGCGCGTCATGAGGCGGCGATGGATCGATTGATGGAGGCCTTGTGGAGCGGGCCCTATCTGATGGGCGAGCGGTTGACGGTCGCGGACGTGATGATCGGATCGACGCTGGCCTGGGTCCGGCCGATGCTGCCGGACAGCCCGCTGTTCGATCGCTATCTGCAGCGGCTGGCCGCGCGGCCCGCGAACGCGCGAGCGATGACGCGGGACGGCGCGGTCGCTCTGGAGGAGGCCGCCTGATCAAGCAGCGTGGGGAAGGTCACCGTCCTCGCCGGCGATCTCCACCGCCTTGAGCGCCGAGACATAGGCGTCGCGCCACAGGCCGACGTCGGTGTCCTGAACCACCTTCATCAGCGCCTGCCATTTCCGGATGCGCTCCTCCAGCGGCATGGTCAGGGCGCGGTGGATGGCGTCGGCGACCTCCTCGCGGCTGAAGGGATTGACCAGCAGGGCCTCGCCCATCTGTTCGGCGGCCCCGGCGAAACGCGACAGGATCAGGACGCCGGGGTCGTCCGGATTCTGGGCGCAGACGAACTCCTTGGCGACCAGGTTCATGCCGTCCCGCAGCGGCGTGACCAGGCACACACGGGCGGCGCGGTAGATGCCGGCCAGCTGATCGCGGCGGTAGCTGCGGTTCAGATAGCGGATCGGCTGCCAGTCCATGTCAGCGTACTCGCCGTTGATGCGGCCGGCGAGGGAATCAAGCCGCGCGCGGATGTCCTGATACGCATCGACCTCGTCGCGGCTGATCGGCGTCACCTGCACAAGGAAGACGTCGCCGCGCAGATCGGGGTGGTCGCGCAGGAACTGCTCGTAGCCCAGCAGCCGTTCCTCCAGACCTTTGGAGTAATCGAGGCGGTCGACGCCGACGATCATCGAGCGGAAGGCAGCCGAGGCCGCCATGCGGTCATAGGTGCGCACGCCCTCGCGGGAGTTGCGGGCCTGCACGAAGCCCCCGACGTCGATGCCGATGGGGAAGGTACCGATGCGGACGCGGCGTCCGAAGGCTTCCAGCCCGCCGTAGCCCGCGAGCTCGCCCCGCGCTTCGGAGATGACGTAGTCGCGAAACAGGTCCAGCCATTCCTGGGTCTGGAAGCCGATCAGGTCGTAGGCGAACAGGCTTTCGACGAGCCGGCGGTGGTGCGGCAGGGTCACCATCAGCTGCCGCGCCGGCCAGGGCGTGTGGAGAAAGAATCCGATCCGATTGGTCACGCCCAGCCGCCGCAGGTCGCGGGCCAGCGGGATCAGGTGATAGTCGTGGACCCAGATAACGTCGTCGGGCTGGATCAGTGGCGCCAGGGTCTCGGCGAAGCGTCGGTTCACCCGCTCATAGCCTTCACCATAGGACCGCTCGTAGGCCGTGAGATCGACGCGGTGATGGAACAGCGGCCATAGCGTCTTGTTGGCGTAGCCGTTGTAGTATTCCTCGACGTCCTGGGCCTCGAGGTCGACAAGGTTCACCGTGACACCGGCCCGGTCCTCGACCTTCAGCTCGCCGGTGAAGGTCTCGACGGTCTCCCCGGACCAGCCGAACCAGAGACCGTCGTATTTCCGGAGCGCGGCCGAGAGGGCCATGGCGAGGCCCCCAGCGGAGCCGGCGGCGGGGTCAACGGGGGCGGAAACGCGGTTAGAGACGACGATCAGGCGGGTCATGACGCAGCGCTAACGGCCAAGCTGCCATTCGGCTCCATAGCAAGTTCGTGATCGGTCCGTGAACCGTCACCGTACATCGGTCCAGGAGCGGCTCAGCAGGACCGCGCAGTTGATGATTCCGACCAGGGAATAGGTCTGGGGGTAGTTGCCCCAGAGCTCATCGGTCTCGATGGCGATGTCCTCGCTGAGCAGGCCCGCGTGGGTCCGACGGCTGAGCATCTGCTCGAAGATCTCGCGGGCCTCGGCGTCGCGGCCGTTCTGGTGCAGCGCCTCGATGAACCAGAAGGTGCAGAAGTTGAAGGCGGTCTCGGGTTCGCCGAAATCGTCGGGCTCGACGTAGCGGAAGAGGTAGGGCCCTTTCTTCAGGTCGCGCTCGATGGCGTCGAATGTGGCGACCTGGCGGGGATCGCGAGGATCGAGGAAGCCGAGATCGACCAGCTGAAGCAGCGAGGCGTCCAGTTCCTGACCGCCGAAGCTGGCACCGAAACGGCCCTCGTCGGGGAGGAAAGCCTCGGCTTCAATCCGTTGACGGATGGTGTCGGCGCGCTGGGCCCAGTGTCTGGCGCGGTCCGTCACGCCCAGATGCGTCGCCGCCTTGGCCAGGCGGTCGCAGGCGGCCCAGCACATCACGGACGAATAGGTGTGGACCCGGGCGATCGTGCGGAACTCCCACAGGCCTGCATCGACCTGGTCGTGCATGGCGAAGGCGCGCTCGCCGACCTTTTCCAGCGCGTGGAAGTCGTCAAGCGAGCCCGGGCGAAGCAGGCGCTGGTCATAGAAGCTCTGGACCAGGGGCAGGACGATCTGTCCGTAGACGTCGTGCTGGAGATGCTCTCGCGCCTGATTTCCGACGCGCACCGGCTTCATGCCGCGATAGCCGGCGACGGTGTCGACGATGCGTTCGTCGATGTCTTCTTCCAGGCCCACGCCATAGACGGGCTGGACGTGGCCGCCCGCCGAGGCGTCGACGAGGTTCCTCAGGTAGACGAGGTAGTTCTCCAGAATGTCGACCGCGCCGAGCCGGTTCAGGGCGCGCACCGTGTAGTAGGCGTCGCGGATCCAGCAGTAGCGGTAGTCCCAGTTGCGCCCGCTCTCGGGAAACTCCGGCACGGAGGTGGTCATGGCGGCGACGATGGCCCCGGTCTCCTCATAGACGCAGAGCTTGAGCGTGATCGCCGCGCGGATCACCGCCTCCTGATAGTCCAGCGGGATGTAGAGGGTGCGGACCCAGTCGCGCCAATAGGCCAGCGTTCGGTCCAGCGTCGCCGAGACGCCCGCGCCGACCTCCTGGTCGTAGCCCTCGTCTGGACCGAGGAAGAAAGTGAGGGGCCGCTCAAGCCGGAACAGCCGCTCCTCCAGTACATGCGATACCGGACAGTCGGTCGTGAGGCGCAGCGTGATATCCGTGCAAAGATAGCGGATGTGATTTGAGCCCGAGGTGCGCTCAGCCTCTCGCGCGCCCCAGTCGGCGGCGGGGCGCAGCCGCATGCGGATGCGGGGGCTTCCCGACAGCGGCCGCACGATACGGGCGAAGGCGAGCGGCCGATAGGTGCGGGAATGCTTCTTGTGACGCGGGGCGAAGTCGATGATCTCGACCGCCGCGCCGTCCGACGCGGTCAGGACGGTACGCAGGACCGGGGTGTTCGGCAGATAGGCCTGTTCGGCCGAAGCCTGGCCTTCCATCTCAAGCGACCAGAAGCCGTGATCGGGCGCGTCGCCGTCCATCAGGGCCGAGAAGACCGGGTCGCCATCCACGCGCGGCGCGCAGGCCCAAACGTAGCGGCCCTGACGGTCGATCAAGGCAGAAATGGCGCAGTTGCCGATGGGGGCGAGGTCGAGGTCGCGACGGACAAGGGTCATGCGCGCGCCTCCGCGATCGCTTCCAGCCAGGTCAGCACGGCCTCTACATCGTCGAGCCGATACCGGGCGGCCGTCTCGCGTTCGGGGCCGACCAGGACGCCGTAGCCGCCGAGCGCGGCGGCGGCGCGGAAACCCGCCTCGTCGGTCAGGTCGTCGCCGACCATGATCGGCGTGGTTCCTCCGAAGGGAGGCTCTGTCATGAAGGCAGAGACCGCCTGGCCCTTGTCCGCGCCGGGCGTCTTGAGCTCCAGCACCATGTGACCGGGCTGAAGGTCCAGGCCGGTCTCGTCGGAGATGCGTTGTGCCAGTGCCCGCGCGGCGGCCTCTGACGCGGGCGATTGCCGGTAGTGCAGACCGGCGGAAACGGCCTTGTCCTCGACGATCACGCCGGGACGATCGGCCGCGAAAGCCTCGAAGGCGGCGACAGCCTCTGCCACATGGCGGCTGGCCACGGCACCGTCCAGGCTGCCGTCTCGACGGCGACGTTCCAGTCCGTGCACGCCGGAAGCGGAATGGGCGGCGCTTCCCGCGATGCGATCGATCTCTTCCAGCGTTCGACCGCTGACGATCGCAACCCGACCGCCCAGGACGCGATCCAGCGCCCGCAGCACGCGCGTTCGCCTTGGATTGGCCAGCACGGCGTCCGGTGTCGGCGCGAGCGGCGCCAGCGTTCCGTCCAGGTCCAGGAACAGGGCGAACTCGCCTGCTGCCGGAATCGGCGGCGCGGAGAGGGGTCGGGTCAGGGTCCCGGCGGATGGCGGCATGGTCTCTCGATGCGGTTTCTGTATGAACGCCCGTAACGATAACGCCCGACTGCGGCAAAGGTTGAGCTCGACGGATGAACTCGGGTTACAGCCGTCGATCGCGGCGCCGGATTGTTAAGCCCCTCGCCTTGGGTCTAAACCGCGCCCGTCACCCGTGGAGAGACTGAAGGCCCATGCCGCTCGACGCCAAGACGTCCGCCGCTGAGACCGCCGGCCCCATGATCGATCATGCCCGCTCGGTCATCCGCCTGAACATCGAGGCGCTGGAGGCGCTGGAGCGGACCGTCAATGGCAGCCTGGTCCGGGCTGTCGAGATCATCCTGTCCCGGCCCGGTTATGTCGTGGTGACCGGCATGGGCAAGTCCGGGCACATCGGCAACAAGATCGCCGCGACGCTGGCATCGACCGGCACCAACGCCTTCTTCGTTCATCCAGCCGAGATGAGCCACGGCGACCTGGGCATGCTGCGCCACGACACGACGCTGCTGGCCATTTCCAACTCGGGCGAGAGCCGCGAGCTGCGCGACCCCCTGATCTTCTGCCAGCGAAACGACATCCCGGTCATTGGCATGACCCAGCGGGCGTCGTCGTTCCTGGCCCGGATGTCTGCGGTGTCGCTGGTGATGCCCAGCGTCGCCGAGGCTTGTCCAAACGGTCTGGCCCCCACCACCTCGACCCTGATGACGCTGGCGCTGGGCGATGCGCTGGCGATGGTGCTGATGGAGCGGCGGGGCTTCTCGGCGACGGATTTCGGGTTGCATCACCCTGGTGGATCGCTGGGCATGAGCCTGCAGAGCGTGCGGGAATGGATGGGTGACAACCATGCCCCGCCGCCGACGGTGCCGATGGACGCCGCTTTCGCCGAGATCGTCGCCGCCATCACGGCCGGGCGGAAAGGCTCGGTTGCCGTGCTGGACGCCGACGGGACGCTGGCCGGCATGATCACCGATGGCGACGTGCGCCGCGCCTTCGCCCAGGACGTGTCGCGGATCAGTGCCGCCGACATCATGAGCCGTCAGCCCATCGTCGTGGGTCCTGACCAGCGCATGAGCGATGTCGTCGACCTGCTCACCGCCAACAAGATCTCCAACCTGTTCGTGGTCGAGGATGGACGGCCTGCGGCCATCATCCACATCGCGGAACTGATGCAAGCAGGATACGTCGCTTGAAAGCCGTAGGCATGCCTTGGTTGACCCTCTCGTAGACAGGGTCTACCTCGCCGCCGTGAACCGGTCCGTCCTCTTCGACGCAAGCCGCCTGCTGAGCCGGGCCGAACGAACGGCGCCGACGGGGGTCGATCGGGTCTGCCTGGCCTATGCCGAATGGTTGCTCGGACGCCCAGACCTGACAGTCACGGCGGTCCGAACCCGTCACGACCAGCTTGTGGTCGTGGACGGTGCATGGTTCCGCAGATGCGTGAAGTCGCTGAGGTCCCGGTGGACCGGAGACTTTTTCGAGCGGTCGTTGACCCCGGACGAGATGCGGTTGATGGCGGCGCTGACTGATGGCGCGCCGATGGCTGACTCGATCATGAGCCAACCGCCCACAGATGCGGCGCGGGCTCCGGGCCGTCGCACCCGGGTTCTCAAGCGCTTGTTTCGCTCGCAATGGACCCGGAAACTGCCGCAGAGCAGCCTGTACTTCAACGTCGGCCATACTGGACTAACCGATCCCTCCATCTTGAGCGGGCTGGAGGGAAGGGGGATCGAGCGCATCGTCATGCTGCACGATCTGATCCCGATCACGCACCCGGAATTTTGTCGCCCCGGAGACGGCGCGAAACACAGGGCGCGCGTTCTGACGGCCCTGCGCCACGCCTCGCAGATTGTGGTGAACTCAGCCTACACAGCGTCCGAGCTGTCGGCTTTTGCCGAACGGGAGGCGATCAAGCCCCCGCCTATTCATGCTGTTCACCTTGGACTTGAACCGACCTTCACGGCTGCGCGGCCGGCTCGGACGCTGCTGCCCTACTTCGTGCACATCGGCACCATTGAGGCGCGCAAGAATCTGGCCTTTCTGCTGACAGTCTGGCGTCGGTTGCACGAGCGAATGGGGAAGGCCGCGCCGCAGCTGGTTCTAATCGGCCGATATGGCTGGGAGAACGAGGCGGTGCTGGATCATCTGCAACGGTCTCCCGCTCTGCGCGGATTGGTGCACCAAGCGTCCGACCTGCCTGACTCCGCCCTGGCCGGCCTCATGGCCGGCGCGCGCGCCCTGATCGCGCCGTCTTCAGTGGAAGGTTTCGACCTTCCGGCGGTCGAGGCCTCGGCTTTGGGCGTGCCGGTGATCGCGTCGGACATTGCCGCGCATCGCGAACTGGTGCCTAACGCTCAACTGATCGACCCGTTGGATGGATTGGGCTGGCTGGAAGCCCTGGAGCGCGCCACCAGACGACCGCTCAAGGTACCAGCCTATACCGCACCTACGTGGAACAACCATTTCGCCCGGGTTGGGGAATGCGTTGGTCTGGATGTTCGTCGTGCGGAAGCGGCGTGATCGGGGTGGCGACGTTTATCAAACGCCGGTAATGGGTCACTCCGCAGACGTTTGGATGCCATGACCCGTAAACTGTTAGCTCTCGCGCTCGCGGCCGTTCTATCCGGTTGCTCGACCCTACCTCGGGACGGCCCGTCGGCGCGCGCTATCGATAGGGGTGCGGAGGCCGACGCCAACGGCGCGGACTACGCCATCGTGGAACTCGACTACGCGGCCGCCGAACGTATCCGCGCGGTCGACGCCCCCTATCTCGGATCTCTGGCCGGGGCCGTCAGTACGGCGCAGGTCGATATCATCGGCGAGGGCGACGTCCTGTCCATCGCCATCTTCGAGCCTTCGGGGGCTCTGTTTGGAAGCGGCTCATCCAGTCAGGGCGTGCGCTCAGGCAGTCAGTCCCTTCCTGGTCTGGCGGTCGATCGCAACGGCGCGGTGAGTGTGCCCTTCGCCGGTGCCGTTCGTGTCGCCGGCCTGACGCCCACTGAGGCTGCGGGCGCTATCCGGCGTAGTTTGGCCGGACGCGTTGGCAATCCGCAGGTCGCAGTCACAGTTCAGGAGAATGTGTCGAACACAGTCACCGTTCTGGGCGAGGTCCGTCAGCCCGGCCGTGCGCGTCTGTCGGTCAGCGCCCACACTTTGCTTGATGTCATCGCCGAACGCGGGGGCGCGGCCCGTCCCGCTCAGGATATCGAGGTCCAGATTCGCAGGGACGGCCAGACTTACACGGCCCCGCTGACGGCCGTGAATACGGACTTCAACGAGAACATTCGCCTGCAACGCGGCGACCAGGTCAATCTCGTCCACGTCCCGCGCCGTTTCCGGACGTTTGGAGCCCTCGGTGCGGTGGCCGAGGCCGACATGCCGGCGGGTGACCTGACGCTCGCCAGCGCGCTTGCCCGCGCGGGCGGACTGAATGACAATTTCGCCAATGCGCGGTCGGTCCTGGTCTTTCGCTTTGAGCGACCGGAGGTGGCGCGGGCTTTGGGGTTGACGCAGCCGCCGACGATCCGGGGCGTCCCGGTGGTCTACAGGCTGGATCTAGAGCAGGCTTCGGGCCTGTTCACGGCGAGCACGTTCGAGATTCGACCTGACGACACCATCTACGCGCCACGCGCGACCGCCGCAGAGCTACGCAAGTTCTTCGAGTTCGTTCAGCAAATTTCACGGGTGGTCTACGACATCTCGGTGACCAACACCCTGAACAACGACTGAGCTCGCCGTGGCCTGGCGCAACCTGCTGCCCGGTCGACGCCAGATGCAGCGGGCGCATGAGGTCGCCACGGTTCAGGCTGATTCAGCCGACTTGGCCCAAGCCCCGAACATCGGCACGCTCGGTGAGATCGAGGCGGCGGCGCTATCGGTCTATGCCGATCACGGACTGCCGATCCAGCGCGGCCACTACCGCCGCGGACCACGGGCCAGGCGGTGGGAGTATCTGGGCGATAACCTCGACGCCGCGCGCCGGTGGGACATGGTTCTGGAACGCCCGAGCGAGTCGGGCTGGCGCTTCGCCATTCTCGAGGACCTCGGGCGATACGCCGTCAAGCCCGAGCTGGTCGCAGCCTCGGCTCTGCTGGCCACCTGTCGTCGCCTGCGCGATCGACGGGCGGGAAAGGTCCCTGGGGACGCAGACGACGACATCGAGTGCGCGATCCAGCTTGGGGTCGCCTGGCAGAAGCTGCAGGACTCGCGGCCGTGGAGAGACGCGGCCCGGCTCCGCCTTACAGTTCCGGATGAGGTTGGAGGCCCGTCTGCGACCGGCGACACGAAATCCCTTGGCCGAGCCAAAAAGCGAAGCGGTTCGGGTCGCTCGCGGACAAGCCAGGTCTGACAAATACCGGTCTGTCGACGTGAAAAAGCCCGCTGCGGGGGATACATCGCAGCGGGCTTTCTCGCTCTCTCAGGAGCGGACGTTTCCTCCCCGAAACGCCTTCGTCCAGCGGCTGCGCCTTGCAGCGCCGCGCCGTTCGAGTAAGGCCACAACAGCGCCATGACGGATTCAAGTCAACCAAAGGCCGTGTGTAATCCGACGGTTTCATGACTAAACGTCGATCACTCATCCGCGAGGCGATCAGCTTATCGAAGAACCTTCGATAATCACGCGAACGGATTGCACAAGTGCGCTACGCGCGACCGTCTGCTGCCCCGGGCGCGCCGCCTTCCAGGCCTCGTTATCGACCAGACCGGCGGCGAGCGCGCGCCCGGCGTCGAGGTCCTTGATGGTCACCTGACCGACGGCGATCTCGTTTCCACCCAGCATCACGGCGGCGGGCGCGCCCCGGCGGTCGGCGTACTTCATCTGCGCTTTCATGCCCGCGCGACCGAGGTAGAGCTCGGCGGCGATGCCCGCCCGGCGCAGCTCGGCGACGGCGTCCAGGTAGTGCTGCATGTCCGCCTCGTCGAAGACGATGACCACGACGGGGCCGCGCGTCGCCGCCTCGTTCCTGCCCGCCGCCCGCAAGGCCGAGGCCAGGCGTGAGACGCCGAAGGAGAAGCCCGTCGCGGGCGTCGCCTCCCCGGTGAAGCGGGCCACCAGGTCGTCGTACCGCCCGCCGCCGCCGATGGAGCCGAAGCGGACGGCGCGGCCCTTCTCATCAGTCGTCTCGAGCAGCAGCTCGGCCTCGAACACCGCGCCAGTGTAGTACTCCAGCCCCCGCACGATCGTCGGATCGAACCGGACGGCGGCCTGATCGACGCCCATCGCGTTCAGGGCCCGGTCGATCCCCGAAAGCTCGTTCAGCGCCGCTTCGCCGGCCGCTCCGAGGCCGCCGACGCGTGCGATGGCGTTCAGGGTCTCGGATCGCGTCCCCTCGCTCGCCGAACCCAGGAATGCGCGAATGGTGTCGGCAACGGCCCCAGGCAGTCGCGCCCCCTTGGTGTAGTCGCCGCTCTCGTCCAGCCGACCTTCGCCCAGCAGGGCGGCGACGCCCTCCCAGCCCAGACGGTCGTATTTGTCGATGGCGCGCAGAGCCGTCAGGCGCTGGACCGGATCGGTTACGCCGCCCGCGTCGAACAGGCCGTCGAACAGCTTGCGGTTCGAAACGCGCACGACGGCCTGGCCCTCGGTCAGCCCGGCAGCCTTCAGCCCCTCGCAGGCCATGGCGATGATCTCGGCGTCGGCCTCTGGGCGATCGGAGCCGACCGTGTCGGCATCGCACTGGACGAACTCGCGGAAGCGCCCGGGGCCGGGTTTTTCGTTCCTCCAGACCGGCCCGAAGGCGTAGCGGCGATAGGGCTTGGGCAGGGTCTCCCAGTTTTGGGCGGCGAACCGGGCGAGTGGCGCCGTCAGGTCGTAGCGCAGCGCCATCCACTGGTCGTCGTCGTCCTGAAGCGCGAACACGCCTTCGTTGGGCCGGTCGGCGTCGGGCAGGAACTTGCCCAGAGCATCGGCGTATTCGAACGCTCCGGTCTCCAGCGGCTCGAAGCCCCAGCGTTCGTAGACCTCGGTGACCCGCGCGACGATGCGGCGCTCGGCGGCGACGTCAGGGCCCCGGCGGTCGGCGAAGCCCCGGGGGCTGCGGGCTTCGGGTCGGGCGGGCGGCGCGGCGTCGGTCATGGCGCGGGATGTAGAGGGATTAGGGATTAGGGACTAGGGATTAGAGGTCGCGCCGTGCAGTCAGTGCGCCATCCCGAACTTCAAGTTCCGGCCTCTCCAATCCCTGTTCTCTATTCCCTCGCCAGGCCCTACTTCCGGATCGGCACCATCCGCCCGTAGGTCAGCGAGCGCCACACCCACTCCAGCGGGCCGTTGGAGAAGACCGACAGCCAGAGCGGCGACCAGATCAGCTGGGCGACCCAGATGGCGCCGACCACGGTCCACAGCGCGGCGGGATGGTAGTCCCCCATCCACTGCGGCCCCCACGGCAGGTAGAACAGACTGGCCATGATGAGCGTCTGGGTCAGGTAGTTGGTGAAGGCCATGCGACCCACGGGCACCAGCACGCCGGACAGGACGCGCAGACCCATCTTCGTCAGCAGGATGAGCATGGCGGCGTAGCCGAGCGTGATCAGCGGCGCCATGCCGCCGGCCGCGTCGTCCAGACCCGCCACCGGCAGGGACGCCGGGTCCTGGCCCGGCAGGCTGGCCCAGGCGTCGGTGGCCAGGACGGCAGCGGCGGCGAGGAAGACCAGCAGATAGACGATTACCGGCGAGCGACCGACGAAGAAGCCTGACTTGTAGAGCCCCAGACCCAGCATCATCAGCGGCACTGTGACCGGGATGAGGAACAGCGACAGCATGGCCAGCATCAGCCAGGCCTTGACGTTCTCGATCCAGGGCGCGGCGAAGGAGGTCTTGTAGGCGGCGACGGCGGCGTTGACCGTCTCCATGGTCACCTGGGGCTGGTTGGCGGCGAACTGCTCCTGGAAGTCAGGGCCCATTGCACCGAGGAGCAGCGGCCCCGCCGTGGCGATGGCCATCCAGAGCGCCGAGATGGAGCCGCCGATCCACAACAGCCGACCGGCGCTCCATGAGCGCATCAGCAGCATGATCGCGCCGCAATAGGCGTAGTGCAGCAGGATGTCGCCATACCAGAAGGCGGCACCATGGATGATCCCGAACACGGCCAGCCAGAGAATGCGGCTGCGCAACAGCTTGCCCCGACCGGGGTCGGATCGCTCGCCGCCGACCAGAAAGATCGAGACGCCGAACAGCATGGTGAAGAGGGTCCGGAACTTGTCCTGGAAGAAGACCTCGGTGACCCAGGCCCCCCAGGCGTCAGCCCCGGTGTGGCCGAAGGGATCGGTCGTGGCCGTCTCGACGACGATGGGCCAGGCGAACGCCATGGCATTGACGGCGAGAATGCCCAGGATCGCCCAGCCGCGCAGCATGTCGAGCTGGAAGATGCGATCCTTGGGCTGGACCGGGGCGAGGCCCCCGGTGGCGAGTTGAGGCTGGGCCTCGACGGCGGGCATGGCCATGCGTTGATCCCCCAAGACGCGATAGACAAGCGAGCTTTACACAGGCCGCAGGGGCCGTAAACTGAATTCGCCGTAAGGCGTCAGCCGGTCTCGCCCATCAGGCCGAGGCGGTCGCGCACCTTCTCTGGCGCAGGCACGAAGGCGATGAAGGCGGCGCAAAGACCGGCCCACAAGGCGTAGGACACGCCGACCAGTACGGCGATGGGCAGACCGCCGACGCCATAGATGAGGAGCGTGGTCTCGGTCGCTCCGATCCCCTGGAGAAGGTCACTCGAGGAGACCAGGCCGATGACGACCATCAGGAGGGCGACCAGGGTCTGAAGCGCGGCTGCCAGGAGGCCACCGTAGAGCATGAAGCGCCAGACGATCCCCAGCCGCGTCCCGGGACGTCCGCGCCGGTCGCGCTCGCGCCGGATGACCATCAGTCCTGCGGGCACGGCGACGCAGCCGAGCACCAGCAGCACGATGCGCCAGTCGATGTCGCGGCCCGGCATCCAGTTCTCGGGTGGCCAGATCAGCAAGGTGGCGATGATGGGCGGCCAGGCGATGCCGGCCAGCGCCGCGAGTGGAATGGCCAGCCGGGTCCGACGCCAGGCGACGCGGGTCTGCCCCGGCAGGTGCTCGATGCTGTCGAGGCGGATCGCGCGACGGGCCATCAGCGGGTCGGGACCGGCGTGTCGCCGGAATAGTCGTAGAATCCCCGTCCGGACTTGCGGCCCAGCCAACCCGCCTCGACGTACTTCACCAGCAGGGGACAAGGGCGGTACTTGCTGTCGGCCAGGCCTTCATACAGCACGTTCATGATGGCCAGGACGACGTCCAGCCCCATGAAGTCGGCCAGTTCCAGCGGCCCCATGGGGTGGTTGGCGCCCAGTTTCAGCGCCTTGTCGATGGAGGCGACGTTCCCGACCCCTTCGTACAGGGTGTAGATCGCCTCGTTGATCATCGGCACCAGGATGCGGTTGACGATGAAGGCGGGGAAGTCCTCGGCGTTGGTGGTCGTCTTGCCCAGGCTCTCGGCGAAAGCGACGGCCGTGTCATAGGTGGCGGCCGAGGTGGCGATGCCGCGAATGATCTCCACCAGCTTCATGACCGGCGCCGGTTTCATGAAGTGCAGGCCGATGAAGCGGTCGGGACGATCCGTGGCCGACGCAAGCCGGGTGATGGAGATCGAGGAGGTATTGGACGCCAGAAGCGTATCGGGCCCCAGATGCGGGACCAGTTCGGCGAAGACGGCTTTCTTGACCGCCTCGTCCTCGACGGCCGCCTCAATGACCAGATCGGCCCTGCCGGCCTCGGCCAGCGCCGTCACGGGCGCAACCGCCGCAAGCGCGGCGTCCGCCTGCGCCTGGGTGGTCGAGCCCCGCTCCACCCCGCGGGCCAGGCTGGCCCCGATGACGCCGAGCGCGACCGGCAGGCGGTCGGCGTCGACGTCATAGAGACTGACCCGATAGCCGCCCAGCGCGATCGTCTGGGCGATGCCGACGCCCATCTGGCCTGCGCCGATGACGGCGACGGATTTGATCTGGGAACTCATGCGGTCGTGGTCTGCTGCGGCGTCTCCGCCCGGGCGTCCGGCACCTTAGAAGCGTCCGTCGACGGCGCAAGCGCGGAATGTTGCGGTGCGGCGACAGCCGACCGGACTGTCACCCCAGGATCGCGATCAGGGGGCCGGCGGCGGAGTTGTTGAACAGGATCCGCGCAAAGTTCAGCAGCAGCAGCACCACGATCGGCGAGATGTCGATGCCACCCAGCGTCGGAATGATCCGACGGAACGGCTCGAGCAGCGGGCGCGTCACGGCATCGAAGAAGGCGGCGATCTGGCTGACGAAGCGGTTCCTGTGATTGATGACGTCGAAGGCGAACAGCCACGACAGGATGGCCGAGATGATGATCGACCAGACCATCAGCGTGATGACGGTGTTGACCAGCCAGACGAGGGCCACGCCCATGAGGTGCTCCAGAAGACAGAGAGATGTGGAACGGTTCTAGCGAGGCGGGAGGCAAAGGGGAATGCAGACACGCCCCATCGCTCTTCCGCTGTGAACGGGTGGGAAGGGCGGGCGGAGCAGCCGGGCCTT
>NZ_LJHU01000065.1 GCF_001295975.1 Brevundimonas sp. AAP58
CCGCCGATGTCGACCACCATCGAGCCGGTCGGCTCGTGGATCGGCAGGCCCGCGCCGATCGCCGCGGCCATCGGCTCGTCGATCAGGCCGACCCGGCGGGCCGAGGCGTTCAGGCAGCTGTCGTTGATCGCGCGGCGCTCGACCGCCGTGGCGCCGGAGGGCACGCAGACGATGATCTTGGGGTTCACGAAGCCCTTGCGGTTATGGACCTTGCGGATGAAGTGCTTGATCATCTCTTCGGCGACTTCGAAATCGGCGATGACCCCGTCGCGCATCGGACGGATGGCTTCCATGTGACCCGGGGTGCGACCCAGCATCTGCTTGGCCTCGATGCCCACGGCGTGGACGATCTTCCGCCCACCGACGTTTCTCAGCGCCACGACGGACGGCTCGTTCAGGACGATGCCCTTGCCCTTCATGTAGATCAGGGTGTTGGCAGTGCCCAGGTCCATCGCGATGTCGTTGGAGATCGCGCCGAAGAGGGAGAAGCTCATGGGGGTCGGTTACCGTTCGGGTTGGGCCGTCTGAGGCGATGCTGATCCAGCCCGTTTCGGCGACGCCCCTGACCGGTGCGCATCCCCATGCGCAGTCAGCCTCCTGATCGTCCTCGCCTGACGGACTAGCCGCCCGTTTGCCCGCTGCTACAGGCGATTACAAGTCCTGATCCGAGGCACCGGGGGCAAGGGCATCACGAGCCGGTTACAGCTCCGCTTCCGGCACCGTCAGGCAGCCTGATCCTCTTCAGCCGGCAATGGAGACATATGATCAACCAGAGGATAGAGTTCCACATTCTCCCGTTCCACCCGCATGGCCAAGGCTCCGATCACACCGTCCGTCGCGGCGCGGAACCGGATCGGTGCCTCCAGGATGGCTTCGCTGGTCCACAGCTCTCGATAGGCGTCCCAAGCCCCCCGGATGCCTCCCATGTCCCCGAAGCACTCGGTCGCCGCGCCTCGAACGCTCTCGTCAGGCGAGGCCATGAGGAGAGGATACATCCACTCATCTTCCGCAGTCAGGTGCTCCACCAGGAGGCGATCCAGCCCGAGGATGGCGGCCCGGGCCTCATCTGCGGCGTCGCGAGTCATGCGACCATTTGCAAGGCCGGCGATTGCGCTGGCCTGGCGAAGGATTCGGTCGTGCTCTTCTCGAAATTTGCGCGTCGGCATCGCGGCCTCCTGACCATGACACCGGTATGACACGCGCGGTAACATACACCTTAACGATACCCTACGTTGAAATACCTATGCGTCCGGCACGATGCCCTGATCCGAGCGCGTCTCGCGTCGTCTGACCAACTCGCGAACGCCCAGCATTATGATCAGCCACGCCACCGCGACGGCGATCAGGATCAGGGACGTCCAAACGCCATCCCCGCTGACTGCCGATACGACCGCGCCACCGAAGAAGGCGACTAGAGCTGTCTTGGGCAGGACACCCAGCGCGCACCCCACAAGGAAGGCGATATAGGAGGCGCGGGTCGCCCCGAAGGCCATGTTGACGACGATGAAGGGTGCCGAGGGCACGTTGCGGATCATGAAGCTGGCGTAGAAGGCGTTTCGGCCCACGAAGCGCTTGAGCCGTTCCAGTGTCCGGCTGTCCAGACGGTCGATCAGGCGGGCGGTCGGTCCGCGACCGAGCCAGTAGGTCACGCCCGCAGACACCACCGTCGCCGCCCAGCTGTAGAAGAAGCCTAGCGATGGCCCGAAGGCGACGACGCAGGCGGCGATCAGGATGAACTGCGGCGCGCCCACGAAGGCGGCGGCCACGAACAGGGCGATGGTTATGGCGAAAGCCCAAGGGCTGCCGCGATAGCCCTGAAGCCAGGCCTCGAGGTTCTCTTCGGCGTCGAGGGCCAACTGGGTCTTGCCGAGCGCGAGCAGGCCGAGCGTCGCCCCGATCAGAAGCGCCGCCGCCAAGGCTGTGCGCCAGCGCCGGGCCTCCATGTTCAGGATGAAGTCTATGAGCCCGCGCATGGTCAGGCGTGTTCCCGAAGTTAAGTCGACCGGGCGCAGCCAGGACTATGCGACGCCGGAAGCGGCCTGTAGCACGCCCGAATGGCGGTGGAAGAGATCGACGTCATCATCAGGGTTGCCGGGGCGACATTGCTTTTGTGGGCCGCTTTCGGCCGTATTGGCGCGAGCCCAAGCGCTCGACGCTACTTCGTTCCGTTTGCGCTTTGCATCGCGGGCTTCCTGGCAGGGAACACACCCGACCCGGCTCTGCGACTGTCCGGCGCGATGGGATGGGTGGGCGTCATCCTCACCGGTTATGCGGCCGTCTTCCTGTGGTGGTGGTGTCTCGCCGTTTTTGATCATAGCTTCCGCCCCCGGGGCATGGTGCTGGGCGTCGGGATCGCATGGATCCTGATCGCCAGCCTGGATCGCGGCCTGATCGGCGACGCCTGGGCCGGTCGAGGGCTGTCCTGGCTACTCGTCGGTCTCGGCCTGATCATGGTGGCGCACCTCGTATGGCGGCTCGTGTCCGATCGCGCCCAAGACATGGTCGATCGAAGGCGCAAAGCACGCATCACAGTCGTAACTGTTCTGGCGGCGCAGTTGCTGACAGACCTTGCGGTTGATCTCACACTTGGTCTGGACTGGGGGCCGCAAGGCTTCACGATCGTTCAGAACGCCGTTGTCCTCGTCTTTGTCGGGTGGCTTCTGACGCTCGATCTGACGATCGCGCCTCTCTCTCCTGCTCGGATCCTACCTGCTCGCCCCGACGCCGCGGCACGGGCAGAAGGCGCATCCGATTCCGTGCTGGCGGCGAGGCTGGAGAGACTGCTTGAGGTCGATCGACTCCACCTCGACCCCGATCTGACGTTTGGACAGTTCGCGAAGGCCATGAACGCTCCGGAACGCGTGGTGCGAAACCTGATCAACCAGAACCTGGGCCATGACCACTTCCGCACTTTCCTGAACGCCCATCGGGTGGCTGAGGCCAAGCGGCGACTGGCGGATCCCGAGCATCGGCATGACAAGCTGATCGCCATCGCCATGGACAGCGGCTTCGCCTCGCTGGCGTCGTTCAACCGAGTGTTCCGCGACATGGAGGGCTGTACGCCCAGCGCCTTCCGGGCGGCCTCGCAGCCGGGTTCTGAGGAACGATCCGCCCAGTTCTGATGAGCCTCCCCTCGCCTTGCCACCTATGGCGATGACCGTCATCGAACGGCGGAGGAAGGCATGGACGGAGTTATCGGCACAGCAGGCGTGGTCGCGATCTTATTGGGACTTGGCACGGTGATTGGCATCGTCCAGCCCAGCGCAATCTCATGGCGCTGGATGATCGCAGCGGCGGCCCTCGTGGTCCTGAACGATGTGCTGCTGACAAGCGGCTACCGTACCCTGCCCGATTTCGTGGGAGGCGACTGGAACTGGCAGGGTAAGCTGCTCGCCCTCTTCGCCACCCTGGCGGTCGCCGCCCTGCCCACGATCGGATGGCGGGCGTCCGGACTGACCCTTCGCCAGGCACCGGGCAGCCTGAAAGCGGCCCTGATGGTCAGCCTGGTCTATGGTGCCTTCTTTCTGACGCTTGCGCTTGTGTTTCCCAACGAGACGGCCTCGGCTGAAACCATCGCCTTCCAGTTGACCATGCCGGGGCTGGAAGAAGAGGCGTTCTATCGCGGCGTCCTGTTGCTGGTGCTGGGTCGGGCCTTCACCGCCCGGCTGAGCTTGCTCGGGGTCGAGTGGCATTGGGGCGCGGTCCTGTCTTGCATCCTCTTCGGCCTCGCCCACGCCCTGAGCGTCTCGGACGGGGTGTTCGCCTTCGACACGCTGACGATGGCGCTGACGGGCGTGCCGTCGGTGATCGGCGTCTGGTTGGTGTTGCGGACCCGCAGCGTGCTGTTGCCTGTGCTGATGCACAACTTTGGCAACGCGATCATGCTCCTGATCTAGCCGCGTCGACGGTGTGGCGGCGGATTTGCCCCATCTTTCGCATCTGCGTAAGGAACGTGCCTCTCCGACGGAGTCACCATGTCCGACCTGCAGTCCTCCGCCCTCGCCCGCGTGGCACCCTCCGCGACGCTGGCCGCCACCGCCAAGGCGCGCGAGCTGAAGCGTCAGGGGCGCAACGTCATCAGCCTGGGCGCCGGAGAGCCCGACTTCGACACGCCCGAGACCATCAAGGCCGCCGCCATCGCCGCCATCCAGCGCGGCGAGACCAAGTACACGGACGTCGACGGCCTGCCCGAGCTGAAGGCCGCCATCGTGGCCAAGTTCGCCCGCGAGAACGGCCTGACCTATACGACGGCGCAGATCCACGTCGCGCCGGGCGGCAAGCCGGTGATCTACAACGCCCTGGTAGCCACGCTGAACGCGGGCGATCAGGTCATCGTGCCGGCGCCCTATTGGGTCAGCTATCCGGACATGGTGCTGCTGGCGGGCGGCGATCCGGTGTTCGTTACCGGCGAGGAGGCTGACGGGTTCAAGCTGCGGCCCGAGGTGCTGGAAGGCGCGATCACGCCCCGGACCAAGTGGCTGATCCTGAACAGCCCGTCTAACCCCACCGGTGCGGCCTATACCCGGGCCGAGCTGGAGGCGCTGGCGCAGGTCCTGCGACGCCATCCGCAGGTCTGGATCCTGACCGACGACATGTATGAGCACCTGACCTATGGCGGGTTCGAGTACACGACGATCGCCCAGGTCGCGCCGGACCTGTACGACCGGACCCTGACGGTGAACGGCGTGTCCAAGGCCTATGCCATGACGGGCTGGCGCATCGGCTACGCGGGCGGGCCCAAGACCCTGATCGACCTGATGCGCAAGGTCGCCAGCCAGACGACGTCGAACCCGGCGTCGATCAGCCAGTGGGCCGCGGTCGAGGCGCTGAACGGGCCCCAGGACTTCCTGCCGGAGCGTGGGGCGGCCTTCGAGCGGCGGCGCGACCTGGTGGTGTCGATGCTGAACCAGGCGACGGGCATCCGCTGTCCGACGCCGGAGGGGGCCTTCTATGTCTATCCGTCAATCGAGGGGCTGATCGGCAAGACGGCACCAGACGGGACGGTGATCGAGAGCGACGAGACCTTCGCGACCGCGCTTCTGGAGGCCGAAGGCGTGTCGGTGGTGCATGGGGCGGCGTTCGGCCTGAGCCCCTACTTCCGCATCAGCTATGCGACGTCCGAAAACGTTCTGGAGGACGCCTGCGCCCGCATCCAGCGGTTCGCGGCGAGCCTGCGCTAGCTGGCCCGGCTGACGGCGAAGTCGGCGAGGCTTTCCAGCGCCGACCGCCAGTCGCTGCGTGGAAGGACCTTCAGCGCGGCCTTGGCAGCGTCGGCGTAGTCACCGGCGGCATCGAGCGTGGCCGAGACCGCGCCGGTTCCAAAGATCAGCTCGCGGGCGCGGCGGAAGTCCTCGTCGGAGCGTTCGTTCCGGTTGATGGTGCGGTCCCAGAAGGCGTCCTCGCGGCCGCGCGTGCGGGCGACGGCGAGTAGCAGCGGCAAGGTGACCTTGCCTTCACGGAAATCGTCGCCGGCGTTCTTGCCCAGAGCCTCGGAGGAGCCGCCGTAGTCCAGAGCGTCGTCGGCCAGCTGGAAGGCCAGGCCCAGATTGAGGCCGTAGGAGCGCAGGGCGTCGGTGGCGCGCTCGTCGGCACCGACGCCGACCGCACCGGCCTCGGCGGCGGCGGCGAACAGTTCGGCGGTCTTTGCTGAGATGATCCGCAGGTAGGTTTCCTGATCCAGGTTCAGGTCGTGGGCGCGGGTCAGCTGCAGCACCTCGCCCTGGGCGATAACGCCGGACGCCTGGGCCAGGATGCCCAGCGCGCGGATCGCGCCGGTCTCGACCATCAGCTCAAAGGCCCGGGCGAACAGGAAGTCGCCGACAAGCACGCTGGTGGCCGAGCCCCAGATCAGGTGGGCCGCGACCTTGCCCCGGCGGCGCTCAGAGCCGTCGACGACGTCGTCGTGCAGGAGGGTGGCGGTGTGAATGAATTCGACGGAGGCGGCGAGTTTCAGGGCGTTCTCGACCTCCGTCGCCCCGACGGCGCGGGCGGCGGCGATGGTCAGAAGCGGACGCAGGCGCTTGCCGCCCGCCGAGACGATGTGCTCGGCCAGCAGCGGGATCACCGGAACCTGGGACTGCATCCGGTCCAGGATCAGCGCGTCGACCGCCGCCATGTCGGCCTTGGCCAGGCGGGCCAGGGTCTCGACGTCGCCTCTGGGGCGGGTGGCGGTCAGAACGGCGGCGTCCAAGGAAACTCTCTTTCAGGCCTCGCGGCGCGAGGGGAGACGCGCCGCACGATCATCCGTCCTTGCGGGGCGGGGTCACGCCGGACAATGGTGACCCCG
>NZ_LJHU01000066.1 GCF_001295975.1 Brevundimonas sp. AAP58
GCTCCGCCCGCCCCTCCCACCCGTTCACAGCGGAAGAGCGATGAGGCGTGCCCGCGCCTCACCGGCCCTCCGCCCCCAGGGCGGAGACAGGCACCCCGGACCTGATCCAGGGCGCCAGAGGCGGGCCCGTGACCGCACATACAGGCCCACACCCACCCCTCGCATTCCGCCGTCGTCCTCGCTACATCCGCACCGAATAGCCCGCGAGAGTTTCCATGTCCGATCCCGTCGTCATCGTCTCCTTCGCCCGCACGCCGATGGGCGGCTTTCAGGGGGCCCTGTCCGGCGTCAAGGCGACGGAGCTCGGGGCCACGGCGGTCAAGGCGGCGGTCGAGCGCGCGGGCGTTTCCGCCGACAAGGTCGAGCAGATCGTCATGGGTTGCGTCCTGCCCGCCGGTCTCGGCCAGGCCCCGGCGCGCCAGGCCGCAATCGGCGCCGGTCTCGGCCAGCACGTCGAGGCGACCACCGTCAACAAGATGTGCGGCTCGGGCCTGCAGGCCGTGATGATGGCGGCGGACAGCCTCGCCGCCGGATCGGCTGACATCATCGTCGCCGGCGGCATGGAGTCTATGACGGGCGCCCCCTACCTGATGACCAAGCATCGCGGCGGTGCCCGCATCGGCCACGACGTCATCGTCGACAGCATGTATCTGGACGGCCTGGAGGACGCCTACACGCCCGGCAAGCTGATGGGTGCCTTCGCCGAGGACGCGGCGGGCCAGTACCAGTTCACCCGCGAGGGACAGGACGCCTACGCCATCGAGAGCCTGACCCGCGCGCGGAACGCCATCGCATCCGGCGCCTTCAAGGCCGAGATCGTCCCGGTCGAGGTCACCGACCGCAAGGGCACGACGGTGGTCAGCGAGGACGAACAACCCGGCAAGGCCAACCCCGACAAGATCCCGACCCTGAAGCCCGCCTTCGCCAGGGACGGCACCATTACCGCCGCCAACGCCAGCTCCATCTCCGACGGCGCCGCCGCCCTGGTCCTGACGCGCGAGAGCGTGGCCAGGGCGCTGAACCTGCCCATCGTCGCCCGCGTCGTCTCCCACGCCGCCCATGCCCATGAGCCGGGCCTGTTCACCACCGCGCCCGTGCCCGCGATGCAGAAGGCGCTGAAGAAAGCCGGCTGGTCGGTCGAGGATGTCGACCTGTGGGAGGTCAACGAGGCCTTCGCCGTCGTCGCCATGATCGCCATGCAGGAGCTCGGCATCGACCACGCCAAACTCAACGTCAACGGCGGCGCGACGGCTCTGGGCCACCCCATCGGCGCGTCCGGCGCCCGGGTCCTGACGACGCTTCTGGCGGCGCTTCAGGCGCGCGGCGGCAAGAAGGGCGTGGCATCCCTGTGCATCGGCGGCGGCGAGGCCGTGGCCCTTGCGGTCGAGATGGCGTGACGCTCGACCGGCGCAGCCTGATCGGGATCGGCGCGCTCGCCGCCGCCTCGCCGACCCTCGCGCGCCAGTCCCCGCCCCTCGCCCCGCCCGACCCGACCGAGACCCTCCGGCTGTGGCCCGGCGGTGCCCCCGGCGGCGAAGGTGTGACGGTCACGCCGGTCGTGCCCGAACGCTCGACCGATCCGTCGTTCCACGACCGCTATGCCCAGTACACCACCGACCCGATCCTGACGGTCGTTCGGCCCGACCGACCGAACGGCGCTGCGCTGCTGCTGATCCCGGGCGGAGGCTATCGCTGGGCCGTAGTGGACAAGGAGGGGCTGGATGTCGCCCGCGTCTTCGCCGCCGCGGGCGTCACCTGTTTCGTCCTTCGCTATCGCCTTCCCGCCGATGGCTGGGCGGCCGGACCCAACGCCCCGCTTCAGGACGCCCAGCGCGCGCTGCGCCTGATCCGCCATCGCGCTCCGGAGTTCGGCATCGACCCCGGGCGCATCGCCAGCCTGGGCGCGTCGGCGGGCGGACACCTCGCGGGCCTGCTCGCGGCGCGGCCGGACGCGACCTACGCCCCGGTGGACGACGCCGACGCGGTGTCGTTCCGCCCCGACTTCAACATCCTGCTCTACCCTGTCGTGACGATGGCGGACCCGCACACCCATTCTGGATCAAGGGAGCACCTGCTGGGCCCCTCCCCGTCATCCGAGACGATCGCGCGATGGTCGCTGGAGCGGCTGGACTGGAGAGGCGTGGCCCCGACCGTCCTGATCCACGCGATGGACGACACCGGGGTTCCACCGGAAAACAGCCTGATGCTGCTGAACGCCCTTCGCGCCGCCGAGGTCACCACGGAAGCGCATCTGTTTCAGGAAGGCGGGCACGGCTTCGGCATCCGCCTGATCGCCGGAAAGCCCGCCGCTGTCTGGCCCGAGCTCGTCCTGGCCTTCGGTCGCCGCAACGGCTGGATCAGCGCGTGACGGGCGGGTCGGCCTCTTCGGTGCAGGGTTCACTGCGGTCGGGCCGGATGAGCCGGGCCAGGGCAGTGGCTCCGAGGGTCAGAACGATCACGGCGGCGCTCCATTTTGCGATTCGTTCGCATTATCACGTCATCCGATCGGAGTACGCAACCGACGCCGGGGTCACCTTTCGATGAAGTCCTGCGGCGACTGCGGCCTGTGCTGCAAGCTCATGGGCGTCACGGCGCTGGACAAGCCCGCCGGCCGCTGGTGCCGACATTTCGGCAAGACGACGGGCTGCGCCATCTACGCCGACCGCCCCGAGGATTGCCGCGTCTTCAACTGCCTCTGGCTCCTGACCGACGCGCTCGACGACCGCTGGAAGCCCACCGCCTCCGGCTTCGTTCTACACTCCGAGCAGAACGGCCACCGCCTGATCGTCGAATGCGACGCCGCACGCCCCCATGACTGGCGCCGCGAGCCCTATGAAGGGCAACTCCGCCGCTGGGCCGCCGCCGAGGGGCAGGAGGTGCTGGTTTTCGTCGGCAAACGCGGCCTTCGGCTGGGCGCGACCGACACACCGGTACGCCGCGCCTAGCGCGGGTCGATGCTCTGGGCGATGCGCTCGGCCAGACTACGGTCCTCGCCCTCCACGCTGGATATCCAGGTATGGATTTCCTGGGGTGTCGCCGTTCGCACGAACAGATGCTCAACGGCGACGCGCCGCCCCTCCTCACTGGCCACGATCGAGGTTCTCCCGCCAACCTCCATCATCTCGCCAGAGTAGATCGGAAACTGTGACGCGGGTCCGGCATAAATGGTCACCAGCGACCGCTCGCCGCGGCGCACGGTCCAGATGGTGAAGTTCGGACCTGGTCGACCGGTCGTCATCGTCACGCCGTTCGGTAGATCCAGAGCAAAGGGCAGCGCGGCAATGGCGGCGGGCGTGAGGACGGTGACTGGCGGAGGCGCAGGCTCGGCCGGTTCGGCCGCAGGCCCCAGCACCGCTTCACCGGAGGTCTCTGGGACGACTGCAGCAGGCGTGGTCACCCCGCCCGTGGAGGGCGCGGGCGTGGGTCCAGTTGCTGGGGGACGGGTCGTCAGCGGCCCCGTCGGCGCTGTGACGGGGCTCGTTGGCGGTGTTGCAACCGTCGACGCGCGGGGCGGCGTCGCGGTCGTCACGGGGAGCGTGGTCGAGCGGACAGCGGGCGACGAGGTGGGCGGGCTGTTCGTTGCCGGTGCGGTAGGGCGCGCTCCGCCCGTCGGCGGCGTCGCCGTTGCGGAGGGTCGCGCGATCACTGGTCCGTTGGCCGAACTGGACCCGGCGGCGGACGGCGTCACGGGCCCCGCAGGGGGCGCGGTGGTCGCAGGTACCGTTCCGGCTGTCGAGGTACGCGCGGGCGGCGTCGTGGTCACCGGACGGTCAGCCGCCGGTGGAGCCCCGTTCAGCATGCGGGTAAGATCGCTCGCTGTGCTCTGCTGGGGCTGAGACGCGGTCTGGAGCGCGGCGAGGGCGGAGAGGAGCAGGACGCTGGACATGGCCACGACCATGTCGCCTCAGCCCATGAACGGCAAGCTCCGCAGCGTATAGGCAACGCCGCCGACGACAACGATACCGGCGACGCACAGGCCGAGGAACCACACGAGCCTCTTCCAGAGCGGGCCGGTGTCCTCGTCCGGCTCCGGCGGGGGGACGGGTCTAATGATGATAGCCAGCCTCCTCATCGATCTTGCCCCGGAACACCCAGTACACCCAGGCGGTGTAGGCCAGGATCATCGGCAGGATCACCGCCGTTCCGACCAACATCAGGCCCAGCGCATTGTCCGGCGCGGCCGCCTGCCGGAAATCCAGGGAATAGGGCACGACATAGGGCGCGAAACCGACCGCAAGGCCCAGATAGCCCGACAGAAACACCAGCATCGCCCCTACGAACGGCCAACCGTGCGACCCCTGGCGCGACATGACCCAGACGATGCCAAGCCCGGCCAGCCCAAGGAGCGGAATGGGCAGGAGCGGCAACAGCGTCGCCAGCTCCAGCGAAAAGCCGTCACCCAGATCGAACCCCCAACGCGCCGCGACACGCGGATGCACCAGCAACGTCGCCACGCTGACAGCCGCGAGCAGAACCGCCGTGGCGAGAGCGCTCCAGGCGGTCCAGCGCTTGGCGTCGCCGTGCAGATTGTCCTTGGTCTTCAGCATCAGCCAGGCCCCGCCGAGCAAGGCGTAGCCGGCGAGCAGCCCGGCCGAAACCAGCAGGGTGTAAGGCGTGAACCAGTCGAACTGCCCTCCAGCGAACCGGTCGTCGCGAACCGTCACCCCCTGGATGAAACCGCCCAGCACGAAACCCTGCGCCACCGTCGTCAAGATCGAACCGCCGGCGAACATCTGGGTCCAGAACCGGCGACCCCGGTCGTTGGCGCGAAACCGGAACTCGAACGCCACGCCCCGCAGGATCAGTCCCGCGAGCATCAGCAAAATCGGCAGGTAGAAGGCGGGCATGACCACGGAGTAGGCGAGCGGAAAGGCCGCCAGCAGGCCCCCTCCCCCCAGCACCAGCCAGGTCTCGTTGCCGTCCCAGACGGGGGCGACCGTGTTCATCATCACGTCGCGCTCCTCCTTGGAGGACGCGAAGGGAAACAGGATGCCGATGCCGAGGTCGAAGCCGTCGAGCAGCACATAGAGCAGCACGGCGACGGCGATCAGACCGGCCCAGATCAGCGGGAGATCGAGGTTCATGACGTGGCTCCCCTCAGGCCGTCGGGCCCGTCCGGCGTGTCGTCGTCATCACCGGGCGTGGTGTCCTCCGGAGCCTTGGCCAACGGCGTGCCGGGCGGCCGTTGCGAGCGAGGCTCATGCTCCACCCGGGCAGCGATCGGCCCCTCCTTCATCAGGCGCAGGATGAAGATCGCGCCGGCGGTGAAGACGATGGAATAGACGATGATGTAGACCAGCAGCGAGGTCGCGACCTGGCTGGTAATCACCGGCGAAACGGCGTCGCGGGTCTTGAGGACGCCATAGACCACCCAGGGCTGACGCCCGACCTCGGTCACCATCCAGCCCGCCAGCACGGCGATGAAGCCAGACGGGCCCATGGCGACGCAGAAGCGCAGGAACCACGGGCTGTCGAACACCTTGCGCCGCCACAGCAGCCAGCCGCCCCAGGCACCCAGACCGATCATCAACAATCCCAGCCCGACCATGATCCGGAAGCCGAAGAAGGGAATGAAGGGCGGCGGCTGATCTTCCTTCGGCCAGGCGTCCAGACCCTGGATGACCTCATCGCGCGGCAGGTTCTGGACCATGTTGCCCAGGCCGGGGATGGAGATCTGGAAATGGTTCTTCTGCGCCTCGCGGTCGGGGATGCCGAACAGGTGCAGCGGCTGGTCGGCACGGGTCTCCCAATAACCCTCCAGCGCGGCGGTCTTGGACGGCTGGTACTTGTGCGTCACCTCGCCCGACCAGTGACCGACGACGAGCTGCAGCGGGGCCAGGACGGCGATCAGGCCGATGGCCATGACCAGAGAGATCCGGCTCTCGTTCCAGCCATCTGCCTTGCGGCCCTTGGCCCGGTCCCTCAGCACATGGAACGCTGACACGGCTCCGACCACCAGACCCGTCGTCAGAAAGGCCGCGACCAGCATGTGCGCGAGCCGCGACGGAAAGCTGGGATTGAAGATGACCTGCATCCAGTCGACGGCGACAAAGGTGCCATCCGCGAGGACCTGATGGCCCTGCGGCGTCTGCATCCAACTATTGGCCGAAAGGATCCAGAAGGCCGAGATCATCGTCCCGATGGCGACGAGGCAAGTCGACAGGAAGTGCAACCGGGGACCGACCTTCTTCCACCCGAACAGCATCACGCCAAGGAACGACGCCTCGAGGAAGAAGGCTGTCAGCACCTCATAGGCCATCAACGGCCCGATGACCCCGCCAGTCAGCCGGATGAACTCCGACCAGTTGGTTCCAAACTGGTAGCTGAGTACCACGCCCGAGACGACACCCATGCCAAAGCTCAGCGCGAAGATCTTCACCCAGAAAAGGTAGAGGGTCTTGAACGCTTCCCGCTTGGTCCAGAGCCACAGGCCCTCCAGCACAGCCAGATAGGAGGCCAGCCCGATGGTGAAAGCCGGAAACAGGATGTGGAACGCCACTGTGAAGGCGAACTGAAGCCGCGAAAGCAATAGCGCGTCGAAGTCCACGGGCTTTGTCCCAATGACCCTAGATTCAATAGGGTTTTGCGCCTTCGGGGACAGAAAGTCGACCGCGCAAGCCGACGCGCGACCACACGCCGCAAGAATTCATCATTAGATGATTATCTGGTCAGGCCGCCGGTAGTTCGATCCAGAAGGTCGCGCCCTCCCCCGGGGCTGACGTCACGCCGATCGAGCCGCCCTGCAACTCGACCAGACGCTTGGCCAGGGCCAGACCGATGCCGTGACCTTCGACCGCCGAGCGCTCCAACCCGAGGCGGTTGAACGGTTCGAACAATTGGGCCTGTTTCTCGAGCGACAGGCCCGGTCCCTTGTCGACGACCTCGATGCGGACGCCGTCGTAGATCCGGCTGGCCCGCAACGTCAGCGTCCCACCGCTCGCGGCGTACTTCACCGCATTGGTGGCCAGGTTGTCGATGACCTGGGCGAGACGCTGCGAATCCGCCAACGCCACCAGACCATCACCCTCAGCCACCACGGTCATCTTCAGCCGCGCCGCTTCCGGACGCAGGGCCGTGGCCCGGCAGACGTCGTCCAGCAGGCCCGGCACATCGGTGGGGCGCAGCTCGACCTTGACTGCCCCGGACTCTGCGCGGGCGACGTCCAGCAGATCATGTGAAAGGGCCTCCACCTGGCGCGCGGTCTTGACCAGCATCTGGGCCATCTCCTTCTGGGTCTCGGTGACGGGACCCAGCTGACCCGACGACCACAGGTCACCGATGCCGATGACGCCACCGATCGGGCTCTTGATCTCATGGGCGACATTGGCCAGCAGTCGTGACTTGGCCGCTGAGGCCCGTTCGGCCCGCAGCTGTCCGGCCTTGGCGCGTTCGGACAGCCGATCACGCTCTTCCAACAGGGAGGCGACCAGGACGATCGGCACATAGCCGAACAACAGCGTCAGTTGCATCAGCATGGCACGCTCGGCCAGATCGCCTTCGACCAAGCGCCAGGGCCCTGCTCCGGTCATCAGGGCTGCGATGGCGCAGATCGACATCACAACCAGCCCCGCCGTAACCCCGATCACGCGCAGCCGCGCGGCGATCAGGATCAGAACCGGGATCATGGCGAAGCCCACTGGCCGCGTCACGACGAAGTAGACCACGATACAGACCGCCAGCAACAGGCCGAACAGGAAGACCGTCTCGGCGATTCGCCACGGCGACAGCAGGACCCGCAGAGGCTGCTTCTCCAGTGCGAGCACGAAGGGCGCAACGACGGCCAGGCCAAGGGCATGACCAAACCACCACGTCTGAAAGGAAATAAGGAAATCCGCGCCGTTGATGAGCATCAGACCCACCGCCGCGAACAATCCGGCCCCGATCGGGGCGATGAAGGCGACAGCCAGAATGAAGCGACAGGCCCCTTCAACGCTGGCCAGATTGAGCGTCGGGGCGAACCGGCGAGCCAGCAGAACCCCGGCCACGATCTCGATCATGTTCGCGGCCGTGAACATGGCCGCAAGCTCCGGACGGTTGCCAGCGAGGAACTGGCCCGAGAGAACACCCACGGCGATCAGGCCGCCGAAACACAGGTCGTAGCTCCATCCCCGCCCACTGCGGAGCCAGACGGCCACGGCGAGCGCGTTCGCGGCCCACAGAGCGGCAACGAGGCCAGCCGTCCGCGCGGTCGAGATCGCCAGTACAGTCAGCAGCAAGACGCCCGCGACCGTCGCAAGCGGAACCAGGGGATCGCTGAACAGGGTCGCGGCCGTCGTAATCCTTTGCGACCGCGCGACACCGGCCCCGACGACGGGGTCGAGGTCCGCTGTAGTCAGGACACGGCTGTGGGGCATCCGGGGGACACTCGGGGGAGAAGCGCGACCGTCGTGATTAAGCACGCGCTTCCTAACATCGTCTGAAGCTAAGGACCCGGCGTGAGGATTCTGGTGAATTCCCTGACCGCGGCGGCAGGTCCCTCCGGATGGCCCCAGACACCCCCACTGACCGCCAGAAAGTCTGCCCCGGCTTCGACCAGCATGGCGGCGTTGTCGACCGTGATTCCGCCGATGGCGACGCAGGGCACCTCCATCACTTCCTGCCAGATGGTCAGAATGTCCGGATCGGGCCGGTGGACGGTCTCCTTCGTCGATGTCGGGAAGAAGGCTCCGAAGGCGACATAGTCTGCGCCGGCCTCGGCGGCCTCCATGGCTAGATGGCGGCTGTCGTGGCACGTCACGCCGATTATCGCGCTCTTGCCCATGACCCGACGCGCCGAGGCGACCGAGCAGTCCGACTGGCCGACATGCACCCCGTCACACCCCAGCGCTGCCGCAAGATCGGGACGGTCGTTCAGGATGATGGCCACGCCTCTGGCTTGAGCGACCGGAGCCAGTCGCTGCACGGCGGTCGTGATCTCTGCATCGTCCGCTGGCTTGATCCGGATCTGCAGCGCCGCCACAGGCCCTGCATCCAGCGCATGCTCCAGCGCGCCTGCGAACGCCTCAAGGTCGACAATCAACGGCGGCGTGATGAGGTAGAGTTGGCAGTCCGGAGCGCGCATGCGCCGCTGGTGCGACGGCACAGGCCCGCCGTCAACCGGGCGAATGAGAATGCGTTGCAATCCATTCCGATCATGCTATGGAGAACCAGTCGCAACTGAGTTGTCCGAGCCGCCCGCGTGTACGTCTGCAACTGCAACGGCCTTCGCCAACGGGATGTCGCCCTCGCCATCGAGGCGGGTGCCCGGCGTCCCCGCGACGTGTTCGACCGAAATGGCTGCGCGGCCCAATGCGCCAAGTGCGTCTGCGAGATGCGGCAGATGATTGACGACAGCCGCCAGGCCTTCGCCCTCGCCGCCGAGTAGTTGGCGACAAAAATCATTCGCAATATCAATGTGGTGATAAGGCCTCGCAACAGCCCACGGCCGCATCTGCCTGTGTTATGACGCGTTCTCGGGCGCTCCCTGCCCCGATTGATTCACTCAGGAGCCGACACCCATGAAGGGCGATCCCGCGATCCTCCGCACCCTTAACGCGGTGCTGACCAACGAGCTGACGGCGGTCAACCAGTACTTCCTGCATGCCCGCATGTTCGAGAGCTGGGGCCTGAAGCACCTGGGCCAGATCGTCTATGACGAATCGATCGGCGAGATGAAGCACGCCGACAAGCTGATCAAGCGCATCCTGTTCCTGGACGGCCTGCCCAACATGCAGGACCTGCACAAGCTCAAGATCGGCGAGAGCTGCATCGAATGCCTGGGGGCCGATCTTCAGCTCGAGATCGACGGTCGCGCGGCCCAGCTGGCGGCGATCGCCCAGTGCGAGGCTTCGTCGGACTTCGTCAGCCGCCAGATCCTGATGGAAATCCTGTCGGACACCGAGGAACACATCGACTTCCTTGAGGCCCAGTTCAAGCTGATCGAACAGCTGGGCGAGCAGAACTATCTGCAGTCCGCCATGACCGAGATCGCGACGGATAACAGCGCCACCGGCGGCTGAGGTCAGGGCACCTCGCGGCGGCTGAGGTGAATGACTGCGGCGACCAGGGCGATGGCCCCGACACCGCCCCCGAGCGCCAGCGCTGTGTCATGCCGCCAGCCCTCGCCCATCACATTGACCGCCATCTGCCAGGGGAAGAAGACGCCCTGCTTGGCGCTGGTGGCCGCGACCGCGAAGAAGGTGCCGCCGATGCCCAGAGCGAGCGCCGGCACGAAGCTGGAAAACCGCATCGCCGCCCAGAACTGGATCGCCACCATCAGCAAGGCCGCGGTGAGGACCTTGCCGAGCAGCAGGGCCGTGGCGGCGAAGTCCGGCTCGCCGGTCGGACGGATGGCCGGCTTCAGCGTGGCCGCCAGCTCGACTGCCCCGTAGGTGATCGCCAGGTTCAGCACGCTCATGAGGATCACGAGGCCGAGGACGCAGGTCATCTTGGCCGCATAGATCCGCCATCGCGGCACCGGCAGGCTGCGCAAGTGATCCCAGGATCGCGGGGCGTGCTCCATCTGGGCGACGAGAGCCGTCAGAGCCGTCACGCTCATGGGCAGCATGAAGAAGGCCCACAAACCGACCGACGTCCTCAACCACTGGACCCACGGGCCGGGTTCGTCGAAGCGACCAACGTTGAAGAAGGCGAAGATGCCGATCAGGCATGGTGCGGCGACGGCCAGCAGCAGGGCCAGAGACCGGTTCAGCTTGCGGATTTCCACCCACAGCACGGATAGCATCAGACGATCTCCTCGGAACCGACCTTCGGGGCCGCGCTGACCGCGCGGTAGATGCCTTCCAGCGAGCGGGCGCGAGGCACGAGGGCGAAGACCGCAACGCCGGCTCCCACGAGGTCGCGATTGACGGCGGCCGTGACGGCCTCGTGATCCTGTCCCGGCCGCAGGCGAAGCGTCATGTCGTCCGACTGATCCTCGACGGTCAGGTCGTGCGCGGCGAGCACGGCGCGGGCCCGGGTGGTGTCATCGACCCGAAGGCCGATCTCCGGGGCCAGGTCGGCCTTCAGCCGCGCCAGTTCACCCTCAAGCACAAGCCGCCCCTCGCTCAGAATACCCACATGGGTGGCGGTCTGTTCGATCTCGCCGAGCAGATGGCTGGACAGCAGCACGGTCGCCCCGGTCCGCTCGGGCAGGGTCTTCAGGAACCGCCGCATGTCGGCGATGCCATCGGGGTCGAGGCCGTTGGTCGGCTCGTCGAGGATCAACACAGGCGGCGCGCCCAGCATGGCGCGGGCCAGCCCAAGTCTCTGGCGCATGCCCAGAGAGTAGCCGCCGACACGCCGGGCTGCGTCGGCGGTCATGTCGACGACCTCCAGCACCCGATCCACCTCGGCGCGCGGCAATCGCAGCAAGGAGCGGGTCAGGTCGAGATTCTCACGCCCCGTCAGGTTGGCGTAGAGCCCATGCGCCTCGAGCAGAGCGCCGGTCCGCCGCGCCGCCGCGATGCGGTCTCGCGCGACGTTGAGCCCCGCGATGCGGGCGACGCCCGCCGTGGGCTTGAGCAGCCCCAGCAGCATCTTCAGAGTCGTGGTCTTGCCCGCGCCGTTACGACCGAGGAAGCCGTAAACCGCGCCCTCCGGGACCGTCATCGTCACAGCGTCCACGGCCGTGCGTCTGCCGAACCGACGCGTCAGTCCCTCTGTATCGATCGCCGCCATGCCTAGCTCCAACTTTAAGTCAGAGATAAAGTTGCGAAGAACTGATCTTTAAGTCAAGATTAAAGAAAAGTCAGACAGAGGACGCCATGCCGACCCACGACGCCGCCGCCTTTCGCCGCCTGTGCGCCCAGTACCGATGGCTAGCGATCTTCATGGTCGTCAGCGTGGGCGGACTTCTGGCGCTGATGCACATCGGCTTTCCGCTGGCGCTCTGGCTTCGCGACGGGGTGGTCCGGGAAGGTGGGATCGGCGCGGCCGTCTTCGCCCTGCCGACGGTGTGCTATCTCTATGGCGTGTGGGCCATCGGCCAGGGTCTGGGCGAAGTGGCGCGCGGACGCCTGATCCAGGCGACCCTGGCGGGCACGCTGAGGAAAGTTGGCCTGGCGCTTGGGGCCGGCGGCGTGCTCAGCGTCTTTGGCGTCACCAACATATTGCGGCTGATCGGCGAGAGCCGGGGCGGCTATCTCTACTTCGACGTCGCGGGCATGACGCTGGGCATGATCGGTGGCGCGCTCTACCTGCTGGGCCGTGTGATCGACCATGCTGGCCGCGTTCAGGCCGAGCTGGACGAGATGATCTGATGCCCGTCCGCGTGACCCTCGACGCCATGATCGTGAAGAAGGGGATCAAAGCGCGCGACCTCGCGGCAGAGGTCGGCCTGAGCGAGACCCAGCTGTCGCTGTTTCGCTCCGGCAAGGTGAAGGGCATCCGCTTCTCGACGCTGGCAAGGCTCTGCGCAGCTCTGGGCTGCCGACCGGGTGACCTTCTCGACTATGCCTATGACGCCGCCGATCTGACGGTGCCGAAGGACGAGAGCCTCTGATCGGAACCGTCGCGCAGGCCGCTCATTCCGCTTCCCAGCAGTGGAGCAAGCGAATGAGCGACATCGACGATCGACTGGATGACATCCGCGAAGCCGCAGCAGACTTCCTGAACGCCGAAGACCGCGAGATCGGCCATGTGGTCCTCGGCGTCGCCGTGACGGTCGGTTTCGCTCTGCTGGCCACGGCGGTGGCCAGCGGCGCGATCGGCCCGCGACGTCGGACGGTCGCTCAGGTGCGAAAGGGAGCTGCTCCCGTGACCGAGCGTCCGCGCGGCGCTTTCAGCCTGGTGCTGCCCGCCGTCTTTTCGGCCACGACCCTCTCAGCGGTGCGCGTGTGGAACGCCCCTGCCCGGCCGGAACGGACCTCGGCCATGATCCTTTGGGCGGGGGCCCAGGCGATCAGCGCGGTCTGGATCGCGATTCGCCCCGCCAGCCGCGGAATGCAGATCGCGGCGGCCATGACGTCGGCCGGCCTCGCTGCCGCCTTCGCGCATGAGGCTAGGAAACTGGATCCAAAGGCCGGCAAGCTCGCATCCCCGACCGGCACAGGCGTGCGTCTGGCCAATCTGGTCGACCGCAAGGCCGAGGAGGCGGCGGCAACGGTTCACTGATCGCGCTCAACCAGCGAGATGCGGCGCGGTGAGCGATAGCGGCCCCAACCTGTCCGCCGCCTTGCCCTGCCGGGCGGCTTCCTCTAGGGATCGCGCCCGAATTCGCGCCGGCCGTCGTGGCCGCGCCCCAGCTCCAGCGATCCCCTCATGGCGAAAATCAACGGCAACACCATCAAGCCCGGCATGGTGCTCCAGCACAACGGCGGCCTGTGGGTCGTCACCAAGGCCAGCCACGTCAAGCCCGGCAAGGGCGGTGCCTTCGCCAACGTCGAGGCCAAGAACCTGGAGACGGGCAACAAGCTGAACGAGCGCTTCCGGTCCGAGGACAAGGTCGAACGCGTCACGCTGGAGCAGAAGGACTTCTCCTTCCTCTACGAACAGGGCGATGCCCTCGTCTTCATGGACGACCGGACCTACGAGCAGATCGAGCTGCAGAAGGACTGGGTCGGCGAGGATTCGATCCCCTACCTCCAGGACGGCATGAAGGTCGTCATCGAGATGCACGACGACCGCCCCATCGGCCTTAATCTGCCCGACCAGGTCACCCTGACGGTCACCGAGACCGAGCCGACCGTGAAGGGCCAGACGGCGTCGTCGTCCTACAAGCCCGCCATCGCCGACAACGGCGTGCGCATCATGATCCCGCCCTATATGTCGGCGGGCGAGCGCATCATCGTCGACACCACGACCGGCGAATACGTCCGCCGCGCGGACTGATCGACGTCCCTGCCCTTCGGGGCCAGTTCTGAACTTCTCCGTCTGTCCGGGCAGCCCGCCTTTTCAGGACAGACGGACCAGGAGCTTCCCCCATGGCCCTCGCCTCCGCCCTCGTCTCCGTGATGATCGACGCCGTCCGCAAGACGGCGCGCCCCATGCTTCGCGACTTCGGCGAGGTTGCGAACCTGCAGGTGTCGCGAAAGGGGCCCGGCGACTTCGTGACGGCCGCCGACATCAAGGCCGAGGACACGCTCTACGAACTGCTGATGAAGGCCCGCCCCGGCTACGGCTTCCTGGGCGAGGAGCGCGGCCTGATGGAGGGGACCGACAAGTCCCACACCTGGATCGTCGACCCGATCGACGGCACCACGAACTTCATGCACGCCATGCCGCATTTCGCGATCACCGTCGGGCTGCAACGCTTTGCCCCGGACGGCAGCTCGGAGATCGTGGCGGGCGTCACCTACAACCCGGTTATGAACGAGCTGTTCTGGGCCGAGAAGGGCAAGGGCGCTTATCTGAACGACCAACGCATCCGCGTCTCGGGTCGGCGCGACCTGGCCGACAGCCTGATCGCCACGGGCCTGCCCTTCATAGGCAAAACGGGCCATGCCCAGGCGATCAAGGATATCCATGCGGTGGGTCAGCGCGTGGCCGGGATCCGTCGTCTCGGCTCGTCAGCGCTGGATTTCGCCTGGGTCGCCTGCGGGCGCTACGACGCCTATTTCGAGCGCAATCTGAAGCCCTGGGACGTGGCGGCCGGCATCCTGTTCGTCACCGAGGCGGGCGGCATCGTCACCACCATCGAGGAGGGCGGCGATCCCAAGACAGGCGCGACCATTCTCGCCGCCAACGCCGAGGTGCACCCGACGCTGCGCAAGGTTCTGCAGGCGGCCTGAGGCGTCACCAGCCTGTCGTCGGCGCGCCCTACCGTCCGGGCATGATCCGGTTCATTCTCGTCGCCATGCTGATCGCCGGCCCCGTCGCGGCCCAGACCCAACCCGCTCCGCTGGTGATCGCCCATCGCGGGGCATCGGGCGAGCGGCCCGAGCACACCCGCGCCGCCTATGAGCTGGCCATCGACCAGGGCGCGGATGTCATCGAGCCGGATCTGGTCATGTCGAAGGACGGCCATCTCGTCGTTCGACACGAGAACGAGATTTCGGAAACGACCGACGTCGCTACCCGTCCCGAGTTCGCCGACCGGCGGACGACGAGGACCATCGACGGTCGTCCCGTCACGGGCTGGTTCACGGAAGACTTCACCTTGGCGGAGCTGCGGACCTTGCGCGCCCGGGAGCGCCTGCCGGCGCTGCGGCCCGCCAGCGCCGGTTTCGACGGGCAGGAGCCGATCCTGACCTTTCAGGAGGTCATCGACATCGCGCGCGCGGGTTCGGCACGGACCGGCCGAACCGTCGGCGTCGCGCCCGAACTGAAGCACTCGACCTATTTCGCCTCGATCGGCCTGCCGATGGAGCCGCCCCTGATCGCCGCCCTGTCCGCCAACGCCCTGATGGCCGCCGACAGCCCGGTGATGATCCAGTCTTTCGAGGTCGAGGTTCTGCGTTCGCTGGGTCAGGCGACGGACGCGCCGCTGCTCCAGCTGATGTCGCCGGTTGGCGGCCCCTTCGACCGGCCCGGCATGACCTACGCCGAAATGGCCCGTCCCGAGGGCTTGGCCGAGATCGCGACCTATGCCGACGCCATCGGGGTCGAGACCAGTCTGATCTACCCCCGCGATGCCTCAGGGGCCGCGCCCGTGGCAACGAGGTTGGTCGCCGACGCCCATGCCGCCGGGCTCAAGGTCGTGGTCTGGACCTTCCGCGCCGAGGACGTCTTCCTGCCCGTCGAGTTCCGGGGCGGCGAGGATCACGGCCTTGGCGACATGGCGGGTTGGCTGGGGCGCTTCTATCGGCTCGGCGTCGACGCCGTCTTCACCGATCACCCGGGCATCGCTGTTCAGGCGCGATCCGATCGTCCCTGAGGGGAGGCGTCAGTTCTCCCGGAACTGCAACTCTGCCAGCCGGGCATAGAGCCCGCCCTTGGCCACCAGTTCGTGGTGGGTCCCCTCCTCCACCGCCATGCCGTCTTCCATGACGACGATGCGGTCGGCGCGCAGAACGGTCGCCAGACGGTGGGCGATGACCAGGGTCGTGCGCGTCTCCATGGCCTGGTCCAGCGCCGCCTGCACCAGCGCCTCGTTCTCGGCGTCGAGCGCGCTGGTCGCCTCGTCCAGCAACAGGATCGGCGCGTCACGGACGAGGGCGCGGGCGATGGCCAGTCTCTGGCGCTGACCGCCCGACAGACTCTTGCCGCGTTCGCCGAGCGGCGTGGCGAACCCTTCCGGCAAGGCTTCGACGAAGCCCAGGGCCTGGGCCTCCTCGGCCGCCTGGCGGACCTCGTCCTCGCTGGCGGCTTCCCGGCCGAAGCGGATGTTTTCCAGCGCAGACCCCGAGAACAGCGGGGCCTCCTGCGACACCCAGGCGAAGCGGGCGCGGACCTCGGCTGGATCGGCGGTCTTCACGTCCACGCCATCCACGCTGACAGACCCCGCCTGAGGATCGTAGAAGCGGAGCAGCAACCGAAACACGGTCGATTTGCCCGCCCCGGACGGACCCACCAGGGCCACCGTCTCGCCGGGTCGCACGGTCAGGTCGAAACCCTTCAGCGCCGGCAAATCGGGTCGTCCCGGATAGGCGAAACGCACCCCCGCCATCGCCACGCGGCCCTCCGGCGGTGATGGCAGGGTGACCGGCCGCTCTGGTACCGCGATGGCGGGAACGGCACGCATAAGCTCATCGATCCGTTCCATGGCACCGGACGCCTTCTGCACGTCGCCCCAGCTCTCGCCGAGCGCGCCGACGGCCCCAGCCGTGAAGACCGACAGCAGAACGAACTGCAGCAGGGCACCCGGCGTCATTGTCCCAGCCGCGACGTCCTGAGCCCCCAACCACAGCACGAAGGTGATGCCGCCGAAGATCACGACGATCACCAGCGCCGTCATCCAGGCCCGGGCCCGGATCCGGGTCAGGGACACGCCGAACGCCTCCTCGACGACCGTGCCGAACCGGGTCGCGGCGCTGGTGACACGGCCAAAGGCCTGGACTGTCTCGATGGCGTCTACGCTCTCGCCCGCGAAACCGACGGCGTTGGCGAAGCGGTCTTGCGACTTCACGGTCAGCTTCCTGACCTGCCGCCCGAAGATGAACACGGGCCCCAGCAGCAGCGGCGCGGTCAGCAGGACCAAGCCCGTCAGCTTGGGGCTGACGATGAACAGCAGCACAATCCCGCCGATCAGCGTCAGCAGGTTGCGCAGCGCGAACGACACGGCTGTCGTCAGCAGGGTCTCAACCAGGGCAATGTCGGTCGTCAGGCGGCTGAGCACCTCGCCCGTTCGCATCTTGGCGAAGAAGGCCGGGTCCAGCGTCAACACCCGCTCGAACAGGGCCTTTCTCAGGTCTGCGATGACCCGCTCGCCCGTCTTGGTGACGTAGAAGTAGCGGACGGCCGTGGCGATCCCCAGCGCCACGGCATTGGCCCCGAGGAACAGGAACCAGCGGTCGATGTCGCTGCCGCCGTTCTCGAACCCGTGGTCGATCGCGCCGCGCGCCGTCGCCGTCAGCCCCAGCGACGCCGCCGTCGACGACAGCAACCAGAACAGGGCAATGAAGGCGTCCAGCTGGTGCCGGACCAGAAAGGGCCAGAGCCGCAGCAGCGGTCGGACATCGCGGCTTTTTCCCCGACGCTCGCCGGCCTCGCCGATCTGCTCGACCAGCACTGCCCCTGCGCCCGGGCGTCCCGGCGCGGCCGCTGGGCCGGAGGCGGTGTCAGGAATCGGCGCGGCGGCGTCAGTCATGGGCTGCGCCTCTTGCCCCGGATGGCGCCCCGGTGTAAACGCCGCCCCTCGCTCCCGCCGGGCTTTCTGGCGGGATTTCTCAATTTCGCGCATCGACGGTCGGCATCGTCACCGCGCAGAGACCGGACGCCACCACCATGAAGCCCGATACCCACCCGGACTACCACTTCATCACCGTCACCCTGACCGACGGCTCGAGCTACAAGACCCGCTCGACCTACGGCAAGGAAGGCGATGTGCTGAACCTGGACATCGATCCGTCGACGCACCCGGCCTGGACCGGCGGCAACCAGCAGCTAATGGACCGCGGTGGCCGCGTATCGCGCTTCAACAACAAGTTCGGCGGCTTCATCAAGAAGTGACCCGACGGCGACTGTAGCCGCAACATCACGAAAGGCGCCGGTCACGTGACCGGCGCTTTTTGTTTGTCCTGAACGTGGATAACATCACCGCGTTCAACCCACGGGGCGTGGACGTCGTGATCCACGGGGTGTCGGACGAAGGCGATGCGAGAATGAACAGACGTGAACTGACCCTCGGCGCCGCGGCGGCGGCCATGGCCGCGCCTGCGATGGCGCAGACCGCGTATCAGCCGCAGGCCACGACGAGCAACAGCCCCTACTTCGCCGCTTTCAACGCTCAGATCGCCCGTCTCCCCACGGCCGATCAGGCCGACGTGCGCGCCTTTTACGAGTTGAACGACTGGCGGCCGGTCTGGAACGCCGATCGCGTGCGCCGTCTGAGTGAGGCCGCCAATCGCGCCGAGCGGCACGGCCTTTCCAAAGCCGACTACTTCGACTTCGTCGGCCTCGCCGCTGATCCGGACAGCGCCGATCTGCGCACCACGGCCGCTGCCCTGAAATATGCCCGCGTGCTCGCCTTCGGTGCCGTGCGACCCGAGACGGTCGAAGAACTGTGGGAGATGCAGAAGAACGTCGTCGACGTGCCGCTTGGCCTCAACGACGCCCTTGTTCAGAACCGGCTCGTCGAGTGGTTCGAGGGCCTGGCCCCGACCGACATTGGCTATAGCAATCTGTCGGCCGGCTACGTTCGCTACCGCCGCCTGATCAATCAGGGCGGCTGGCCCGCTTTCCCGGTACGTGCCGGCACGCTCGAGCCCGGCTCCAGCGACAACCGCATCCCCGCCCTGATCGCCCGCCTTGTGGCAGAAGGCGACCTGACGGCCGAGGCCGGGGCGCGTCTGACCGCCGAAGGGCTGGTCTATGGTCCCGAGTTGCAGGAGGCGGTCCAGGGGTTCCAGACGCGTCATGGTCTCGCCGCCGATGGCCGGATCGGACCATCGACCCAGGCATCGCTCGGGGCCTCGGCCGAGGATCGCGCGCGCCAGATCGCCTTGAACCTCGAACGCCGCCGCTGGCTGAAGCGCGACCTCAATCCCGAGCGGATCGAGGTCAACACAGCCGCCGCCATCATGGTCTACTGGAAGGACGGCCGCCCGGTTCATTCCAACCGTGTCGTCGTCGGTGCCCCCGCGACCCAGACGCCCAGCCTGGAGAAGCCCTTCGCCTCGGTCGTCGCCAATCCACCCTGGTATGTTCCCGCTGGCATTGCGCGCCGCGAGATCCTGCCACGGGGTCCCGCCTATCTGGCCAGCCAGAACATGTATATTCAGAACGGCACGGTCATCCAGCGTGCCGGACCGAACGCCGCCCTCGGCTATGTGAAGTTCGAGTTGCAGGACAGCTACGCCATCTTCCTGCATGACACCCCGTCCAAGGCCGCCTTCAACCTGTCGATGCGTCAGCGTTCGCACGGCTGTGTTCGGGTGCAGAATGCAGTCGAGTTCGCGCGCCTGTTGCTGTCGCCCGACCCGAGCCTGCTGGGCCAGTTCGATGCCGCCCAGGCCTCGCGTCGCACGACCCGGATCCAGACGGGTCGGGAGATCGGTGTGCGCTTGCTCTACTGGACCGCCTTCGTCGACGGTCAGGGACGGGTTGCATTCCGCGAGGACGTTTATCGCAGAGACCGGACTCTCGCCGAAGCGCTTGGCATCGCCGTCATCCTGCCGGAAGTCGTCGCCGACGGGCGCATCGACGCCAACGACGTTGGCCCCTGAAGCTCAAGACCGGAAAGCGGCTTCCAGCCTGCCGAGCTGGCTCAACACCGGATTGACGTCGGGCTCGACCGGCGCGTCCAGATACATGCGCCGGTCCAGATACAGAACGCGATCATAGAGCTTTTCGGCCCGCACCAGATATTCCACGAGGGCGATCGGGATATCCCGATTGGTTGGTTCGGCTCCCGCCTTACGCTCGGCTAGTCGATAGCGCGGATCTGCGGCCGCTTCCGGCGTCATGTCGCCTTCCCGAACCGCACGCTGGACCAAGAGCCATGACGCTACCTGCATCAGCCGCGTTGTGAGCTTCATGCTCTCGCCGGCATAGGCCAGGGCCGCCGACCGCGACAGGAGCTTGGACTCCCTGCGGCCGTCGCCATCGAGATAGGACGCAGTCTCCTCCACGAGCTCCATGCCCTCGTGGAAGGTCCGGTCGAACAGTTCCGAACGCGCGAAGTCCAGGATTTCGCCCGGACGCGGACTCTTGGGGGCTGTCAGATCGTCGCTCGCCATCAACTCAAATCGCACCATGTCGACACGGAACGCCCGCTACGTGATCGGGCCGGATTGGCGCCGCGTCCTTCAGGCCTGCAACCGCCATGCCACGGATAGCACCCGAGCGAAACCGTCACTGCCGGAAGTTGAACAGCGCGTCAGCGGCCGACTTCTTTGCGACCTTCGCCGCGATGGCTGATTTCGACCGTTCGATCTCGGCCTGGAGCGCCTCGATCCGTTCATTCAGTTCTTCCACGGCGTAGAGATCGAGATCCTCGCGAGACAAGGCTCTCAGATTCGTCCCGCGGGGCGAGCGTGGCTCCAGGTCCTCGAATGTCATCCTCGCCTCCTTGGCCCCAGACCTCTGTCAGCCTAGTTACGCGCCCGGACGCAGACGATTGCAAGATACTGGAGACCCACGATGCGCGTGATCGAGATCGAGGGCGGCCAGGGCCCGGCCAACGCGCTGAAACCAGGAGAACGTCCCGATCCCGTCGCTGGTCCAGGCCAGATCCGCATCCGCGTTCGCGCTGCCGGCATCAATCGCCCGGACCTTTTGCAGCGAGAGGGGCTCTATCCACCACCGGCCGGCGCATCAGACATCCTGGGACTGGAGGTGGCCGGAGAAGTCGATCAGGTCGGAGCGGAGGTCGACCGCTGGGGTCTGGGTGACCGCGTGTGCGCCCTGCTCGGAGGGGGCGGCTACGCCGAGTTCGCTGTCGTCGACGCCAGCCATGTTCTGCCTGTTCCGGACACGCTGGATTTCGCGTCGGCGGCGGCCTTGCCGGAGACCATCTTCACAGTCTTCGCCAATGTGTTCGAGGCCGGTGATCTCAAGCCGGGTGAGACGCTTCTCATCCATGGAGCAACCTCCGGCATTGGTGTGACCGCCATCCAGATGGCCAAGGCCCTCGGGGCAAGAGTGATCACAACATCCCGCTCGAAGGCCAAGGCCGACGCAGCCCTCGAACTGAACGCTGATGTCAGCCTCGATGCTTCAGCGGTCGATCTCGCTGCGTCCATAAAGGCGGCGGGCGGCGCGGACGTCATCCTGGACATGGTCGGCGCGGCCTATGCCGGGATCAATCAGACCGCGCTTCGGCCGGGCGGTCGTTGGGTCGTGATCGCCACCCAGAGCGGTCCCCTGGCCGAGATCGACCTGCTCAAGTTGATGATGAAACAGGCGATTCTGACCGGATCGACCCTGCGTCGCCGGTCGGCCAACGAAAAAGCGAGGCTGGCCGCCAACATCGAACGCCAGGTCTGGCCGTGGGTCGAAACCGGCTCGGTCCGCCCGCCGGTCGACGCGATTTTCCCGCTGGATCAAGCCGCTCTCGCCCACCTCCGGCTGGAGGCGGGCGAGCACGTCGGCAAGATTGTCCTTACGGTCTGAGACTTACCAGCGACCGCCGCCACGCACCGGACGCAGCGAGGAAATCCGGTCATTCATGCCCCAGCGGGCGAGGTTTCGGACGCTGCCGGTGAAGACCTGGCACTGCCCCCGGAAGTTGGCGTCGGTGCAGGCTTCCCAGCTGCCATTCATCTGCATCGAGCTGATGCGGTCGTTGAAGCCAGACCGGGCGAGGTCATAGATCGGGCCCCGCAGGGTCTCCGAGTACCCCCGGAAGTTGGCGTCCTGGTAGATGGTGATGGAGTTGCGGCCTCCGCCGTTGTTACCACCGCCCCAGCCGCCGCCGTTGTTGCCGCCGCCCCATCCGCCGCCATTATTGCCACCGCCCCAACCACCACCGTTGTTGCCGCCGCCGTTGTTCTCATAGCTGCCGCGAACGCCCTGGCAGACCAGGAGACCGTCATCGTTGGCGATGTCGCTCGATGAGCAGCGGGCCAGTTCGATCGACGTCGAGCGAATGCGCCCACGCGTGTCTCGACAGTCCGCATAGAGTCGGCCCTGGTTCACGTAGCTGCCTGTGCAGGTCTGGGCGTAGCTGCCACGCGGCGCACCCCGCTGCGGACCGTCTTGCGGCCGAGCGTACTCCTGAGCTGGGGCAAGGATCGCCATCGCGGCGAGGGCGGAAGCGGTGAGCGACATGGGAAGACCTCCTCTATAGGTCCGCGCCAGAAAGCGTGGATTGGAAAACAGTGTTCAACAGCCACGATGAACCCTAGCTGTACGGGGCATTCAGCACGACGTTTTCTTTTCAGGCGAATGCGCCTATACCGCCATGATCCGCGCCCGGCCGAAAGGTCGGGCGCCGTCGTATCCAGCGCCCGGGACATCCGGGCCTCTCATCCGGGACTTCCGCCCATGACCGACATCCTGATGCCCAAGGCGACCGCCGTCTGGCTCGTGGACAACACCTCGCTGACCTTCGAGCAGATCGCCGACTTCTGCGGCCTGCACCCGCTGGAAGTGCGCGGCATCGCCGACGGCGACGTGGCCCGTGACATTCGCGGCGTCGATCCCATCACCGGCGGCCAGCTGGCCCGCGAGGAGCTCGACAAGGCCCAGGCCGACGAGAACTACCGCATGAAGGCCATCGTCAGCCGCCACGCCGAGCTGCTGAAGTCCTCCAAGCCCGCGCCGAAGTATACCCCCGTTTCGCGTCGCCAGGACCGCCCGGATGCCATCATGTGGTTCGTCAAGAACCACCCCGAGGTCACCGACGCCCAGATCGCCAAGCTGCTCGGCACCACCAAGGCCACGATCGAGAGCGTGCGCAACCGCACCCACTGGAACAGCCCCAACATCAAGCCGGTCGATCCGGTGACCCTGGGTCTGGTCGGCCAGCTGGCGCTCGACGACCTGGTGTCCAAGGCGGCCGAGAAGAAGAACCGCGACGACGCCAAGAAGGGCGGCCCGGCCCTTGAAGCGGTCACCGAAGAGCCCGCCGAGCCCGAGTTCGTTCCGGAGGAGCGCGAGCGCCGCACCGCCGAGCCGACCGCCGCCTCGGTCTTCGGCGACCGCAGCTAAACGTCGCGGCATCAGCCAAAAAAAGCCCGTCCGGTTCGCGCCGGACGGGCTTTCTTGTTCAGGCCAGTCGGTTCACTCGGCCGGGGCCGGTCCCGGCACGCTGGGCGGCTCGACCTGCGGCAGGCTGGGTGCCTCGGGCAGGGTCGGGGCGTCAGGCAGATCCGGCAGATTGACGTCCACCGCGACATTGGCGTCGGCCGCGTCCTCGATCGGATTGTCTTCGCCGTTCAGCAGCACGAAGGCGATGATCGCGATAACCAACAGCAGGCCGATGACCAGAATGGCCACCACGCCGCCGCCGCCGCCGCTCTTCTCAGGCTGGACGTTGACCGTGGTGTGGGTCGGTTCGACGACCACGCGTTCCGGCGGAGGGGTGTTGGGATCGGTCATGAATCAGTTTCCCGGAACAGCAGGAGCCGCCACTTCGGGCAGATCGACGTCCACGCTGACCTCCTTGGTCTCCGGCGTCATGCCGCCGCCGGCGAAGACGAACCAGGCGATGATCGCGACGACGACCAAAAGGCCGCCGACGATGAAGGCCAGGCCGGCGTTGCCGCCGCCAGAGTTTGTGTTCTCGGCCATGAAATTCTCTCCCTCTCAGGCTCAGTCCCTGTGCGCCAAGAACACCGGTCAGGCTTGCCGGTTCCGGCAGGCGATGCCGTTCGGCACCTGACTTTGGTCGCCGTGCCCCTTATGTTCTCGATTCCGCCGCCCGAGAGTCCGCCCGCTTGACCGACGCCCCCCTGCCCGCCCCGCGCATCTCCGACCTGGCACGTTCACGCGGGCCCGGCGGCGTCGCGCACGAGACACCGGACTATCTGGCGGGCCTCAATCCGGAGCAGCGCGCGGCTGTCGAGGCGACCGAGGGGCCGGTGCTGGTGCTCGCCGGAGCAGGCACCGGCAAGACCCGCGTCCTGACCACGCGGCTGGCCCATATCCTGGCCACCGGCCGGGCGCGGCCGTGGGAGCTGCTGGTCGTCACCTTCACCAACAAGGCCGCCCGCGAGATGCGCGAGCGGATCACCCACCTGATCGGCCCGTCGGCGGAAGGGTTGCGATGGCTCGGCACGTTTCACTCCGTCGCCGCCCAGATCCTGCGCCGCCACGCCGAGCTGGTCGGACTGAAGTCCAGCTTCACCATCCTGGACACCGACGATCAGGAACGGCTGCTGAAGCAGCTGCTCGAGGCCGCCAACATCGACACGAAACGCTGGACGCCCAAGTCGCTGGCCGGTCTGATCGACCACTGGAAGAACCGAGGCTGGACGCCGGAAAAGCTGCCGCCCGGCGAGGACTTCGCCAACGGCAAGGGACAGAGCCTGTACGCCGCCTATCAGGCGCGGCTGGTCACCCTGAACGCCTGCGACTTCGGCGATCTGTTGCTGCACAACCTGACGATCCTGTCCCAGTATGCGGATCTGGCGGAGGAGTACCGTCGTCGCTTCCGCTACATCCTGGTCGACGAGTATCAGGACACCAACGTCGCCCAGTATCTGTGGCTGCGGCTGCTGACCTCTTCGACCGGCAACGTCTGCTGCGTCGGCGACGACGACCAGTCGATCTATGGCTGGCGAGGCGCCGAGGTGGACAACATCCTGCGCTTCGAGCGGGATTTCCCGGGCGCCAAGGTCATCCGGCTGGAACGGAACTATCGTTCGACGCGCCACATCCTGGGCGCGGCGTCGGGCCTGATCGCGGCCAACCGAGACCGGCTCGGCAAGACCCTGTGGACCGAGGACCAGAGCGGCGACAAGGTCCGCGTGCGCGGCGTCTGGGACGGCGAGGCCGAGAGCCGCCTGATCGCCGACGAGATCGAGACCGCCCGCCGCGCCGGCATGGCCTACAAGGACATGGCCGTTCTTGTTCGCGCGTCGTTTCAGATGCGGGCCTTTGAAGAGCGGTTCGTGCTCCTGGCTATCCCCTATGTCGTCATCGGCGGGCCGAGGTTCTTCGAGCGCGCCGAGATCCGCGACGCGCACGCCTATCTACGCCTGATCCAGTCCGAGGACGACGACCTGGCCTTCGAGCGCATCGTCAACGTGCCCAAGCGCGGGATCGGCGACACCAGCGTCCAGAAAATCCTGCAGATCGCGCGGCATCGCGGCGTCTCGGCCATGACGGCGGTGCGCGAGCTGATCACGTCCGACGAGCTTCAGGCCCGCACCCGCACGGCCCTGTCGACCTTCGTGCGCGACCTCGACCGCTGGCGGGCTCTGGCGGCCGACACCCGCCACTGGCTCCTGACCGAGACGGTGCTGGAAGAGAGCGGCTACGTCGACATGCAGAAGGCCGACCGCGCGACCGGCCCCGCCCGCCTCGACAACCTCAAGGAACTGACCCAGGCGATGCAGTCCTTCGAGACGCTGGGGGCCTATCTGGAGCACGTGTCCCTGGTCATGGACCTGGATCGCGGGCCGTCGTCGGACGCGGTGCAGATCATGACGCTGCACGGCGCCAAGGGGCTGGAGTTCCCGCTGGTCTTCCTGCCCGGCTGGGAGGAAGGCGTCTTTCCGTCCCAGCGCAGCATCGACGAGAAGGGCGAAAAGGGCCTGGAGGAGGAACGGCGCCTCGCCTACGTCGGCGTCACCCGCGCCAAACAGGACGCGCGCATTTCGTTCGCCGCCAATCGCCTGGTCTACGGCCGCTGGACCAGCCAGCTGCCCAGCCGCTTCGTCGACGAACTTCCCATCGACCACGTCGAGGCCGAAAGCGACACCGGCTACTACGGTGCCTCCGCCGGCATGAAGGAGGCCAAGTCTCGCTGGGACGAGGCCCCGTCGTTCGGCGCGGGCTACACCTCGCCGGGCTGGCAGCGCGCCCAGTCGTTCGTAGCGTCCAAGGCCCCCGCCGCCCGCCCCGCCCGCCAGACCCTAATCGAAGGCGACGGGCGTCTGATCGCCACCGCCGACCCCAGCGCGGGCGGCGGCTGGAAGAAGGGCGAGCGCGTGTTTCACCAGAAGTTCGGGTATGGCGCGGTGCGTGTGGTCGAGGGCAACAAGCTGACGGTGGAGTTCGAGAAGGCGGGGGAGAAGCGCGTGATCGACACCTTCGTGGAGCGGGCGGAGTGACGGCTCACACCCTTCGTTAACGAGGTCTTGCCACCCTCTCCCCGTGCGCCCCGCCCTCCCCGTTCCATCGCCGACCGAGCCCGCGCCTCCCGCCTGGGAGCAGGTGCTAGCGGGGTTCGTCGTCTTCATGCTGACCCAGGCCCTGATCGGCCCGGTGTTCGCGCCGACGCAGGAGGAGACGCCGATCCTGCGGCTCGTCTGGCTGCCGGTCTATGCGGTCATCGCCGGGCTGATCCTGTACCGCCTGCCCGCCATGATCCGGGCCTGGCCGGTGTGGATCATACTGGGCGTGCTGGTGCTGCACGCCTTCGCCTCCAAATGGTGGTCGATCGATCCGGAGGTGACCCAGAGGCGGGTCATCGCCATGGCCATCTCCTCCGCCTTCGCCGTCTATCTCGGCGTCGTCTTCCGGGGGCCGCATCTGCCGCGACTGTTGATGCTGTGCGTGCTCGGCATGGGGCTGGGCAGTCTGGTGATGATCGCCGTCAACCCGACCATCGGTATTCACCAGGAAGAGAACGCCGGCCTGTGGCGTGGCCTCTGGTACGAGAAGAACCAGATGGGCCTGGTCATGTCGGCCGGAGCCGTGGCCGCCGCCGCCTGCCTGGCGTCGGGCGATCCGCGGCGCCTGCTCCCCGCCATCACCCTGGTCGTGGCGACCCTGCTGACGCTGGCGACCCAATCCAAGACCTCCCTGCTCTGCCTCATCCTCGGCACCGGCGCCATCGGCGGGCTGTGGGCCATGCACAGGGGCGGCGCGGCCTTCTCCATCGTGGCCCTGTGGTTCGGCGTCGTGCTCAGCGCGGTCGGGGGCTATGTCTTCATCACCGATCCGGAGACGGTGCTGGTCGCGCTCGGCAAGGATCCGTCGCTGACAGGCCGCACCGACATCTGGGCCGCCCTGATGCGCGACGTGGCCGAGCGGCCGTGGACAGGGTTCGGCTACTCCGCCTACTGGGGCATCGACTCGATCCCCGCCGAGTTCATCCGGCTGGAGACTCAGTGGCCCGTGCCCTCGGCGCACAACGGCTGGATCGACCTGCTGATCCAGCTGGGCTGGCCGGGGGCCGTCCTCACCGGTGCCGTCGTCCTGCTGGCCATCGTCGCCACCCTCGTCCGCATCCCCGGCGCCGGCGCCCGCGAAGGCTACTGGGGCGTCGGCTATCTCGGCGTCTTCCTGCTGCTCAGCCTGTCCGAAAGCGTGCTGCTCAGCCACGCCAACCTGCCTTGGACCCTGCTGTTGGCCATCCTCGCCCGCGCCCTGGCGGCCGAGCCCGTGGCCGTACGCGCGCCCCTTGCCCGGCGGGTATCAGGGGCCTACCAGACGGCTCCCCGAATCGCCGCACACTCAGGCCATGCCCGCCTCCGTCGCCCCGTCCCTGTTCGATGACATGCCCGAGCCGCACAAGCCTGCGGCAACCGCACCCGCGCCCGAACCGGCCCTGAAGCCGCAAGCGACGGCCCCCGCCCCGGCTCAGACAGCCCCTGCACCCACTGGTGGCTATTCGGCGTCATCGATCGAGGTGCTGGAGGGTCTGGAACCCGTCCGCAAGCGTCCCGGCATGTACATCGGCGGCACCGACGAGCGGGCGCTGCACCACCTGTTCGCCGAAGTCCTGGACAACGCCATGGACGAGGCGGTGGCCAAGCACGCCAAGCTGATCACCGTCGACCTCGACGCCGACGGCGTGCTGTCGGTACGCGACGACGGCCGGGGCATCCCCGTCGACCCCCATCCCAAACACCCCGGCAAGTCGGCGCTCGAGGTGGTGATGACCGTGCTGCACTCGGGCGGTAAGTTCTCGGGCAAGGCCTATGAGACCTCCGGCGGCCTTCACGGCGTCGGCGTCTCGGTCGTCAACGCCCTGTCCGACAAGCTGGACGTCACCGTCTGGCGCGACGGGTTCGAGTGGACGCAGTCCTTCAGCCGGGGCCATCCGCTCGGCCCCATCCAGCAAATCGGGCCGTCCAAGAAGCGCGGCACCCTGATCCGCTTCCACCCGGACCACGAAATCTTCGGCGTCGGCGCCGCCTTCAAGCCCGCGCGTCTATTCCGCATGGCGCGGTCCAAGGCCTATCTGTTCCGGGGCGTGGAAATCCGCTGGACCTGCGCGGCGGAGCGCATCACCGACCACACCCCGACTGAGGCCACCTTCCACTTCCCCAACGGCCTCGCCGATGCGCTCGCCGAGCGCATCGGCGAGATGGAGACCGTGACCCCGACCTTCTCCGGGCGGGTCGAGCGTAAAGGCGAGGCTGGGGCCGTCGAGTGGGCCGTGACCTGGTCGCCCATCGGCTTCGGCGACGCAGACAGCTTCGTCCAGTCCTACTGCAACACCGTCTCGACGCCTGACGGCGGCACGCACGAGGCGGGCTTCCGCGCCGCCCTGGTCAAAGGGCTGAAAGCCTATGGCGAACTGACCAACGAAAAGCGCGCGGCCCAGATCACGGCCGAGGACGTCATCGCCAACGCCGGCGCCCTGATCAGCGTCTTCATCCGCAATCCCGAGTTCCAGGGCCAGACCAAGGACCGTCTATCCTCGCCCGACGGCCAGAAGATCGTCGAAGCCCTGATCCGCGACCCGCTGGACCACTGGCTGACCGAAAACCCGAAGCAGGCTAACGTCCTGCTCGGCTTCATCATCGAACGCGCCGAAGACCGGCTGCGCCGCAGGAAGGACAAGGAGGTCCAGCGCGCCGCCGCGACCAAGAAGCTGCGCCTGCCCGGCAAGCTGGCGGACTGCACGCGGCAATCCGCCGATGGCACCGAGCTGTTCATCGTCGAGGGCGACTCGGCCGGCGGCTCGGCCAAGCAGGCGCGGGATCGCGCCACCCAGGCCATCCTGCCCCTGCGCGGCAAGATCCTGAACGTGGCCTCGGCCACGGCCGACAAGCTGCGCCAGAACATCGAGCTGAACGACCTGACCCTGGCGCTCGGCGTCACGCCCGGCCCGCGCTTCGACATCGACGCCCTGCGTTATGAGCGGATCGTCATCATGACCGACGCTGACGTCGACGGCGCCCATATCGCGGCGCTGCTGATCACCTTCTTCTACCGCTCCATGCCCGAGGTGATCCGCCAGGGCCGGCTGTTCATGGCCCTGCCGCCCCTCTACCGGCTCCAGGCCGGGCCGCTGTCGGAATACGCCCGCGATGACGCCCATCGCGACGAGCTGCTGGCCACCGTCTTCAAGGGCAAGAAGGTCGAGATCGGCCGGTTCAAGGGTCTCGGCGAAATGATGGCCTCCCAGCTCAAGGAGACCACCATGGACCCCAAGAAGCGCACCCTCGCCAAGGTCACCCTGCCCTCGTCCGAGGAAGACATCGAGGACCTGGTCGAACGCCTCATGGGCAAGAAGGCCGACGCCCGCTTCCGCTTCATCCAGGACAACGCACGGTTCGCGGTGGCGGAACTGGACGTCTGACGGCGACGCTTGGGTCTCGCTCCAACCTATGCCAGTTAAGCGAGGTCCGTTCGCGCTAGGGTGAGCATCATGGTGCATTATCTCGTGCTTCCGATCGTTGCCGCCGCCCTCCTCTGGACGACGACGTCCAGCGCGCAGTCATCGCCCGGAGCACCAGTCCAGATCGAAGAATGGTCGCACGAACGCGTGTCATCGCTGGGGCGGCGCATTTTTCTTCATGATCGCGCGGCCTGGTTGGCGACCGACGCGCTCCGCGCGAACGTTACAGCGGAGGACATCGCGCAGGTTCGTGGCTGGATCGTCGTGGAGGACCCCGCCGGCTTGTTGGTCCGGTTCGCGCGCGAAGCCGATGGAGCCATTCTGCCAGGTTGGGATGTATCGGTCGGCGAAAGCGCGGGTCCTGTGTCTCCGGCTCCGGCGGGCTCCACGTTCTCTTCAAGCGAACTCGCCCAGTTCGCGGCTCGCAACACGGCAGGTCGCGGACTCGGAGCGCTTCGGTGCTCGCGCACGATGAACTCAGTGGTGTTTGAAGATCCGGATGGCGATGGTTGGCTGGTCTGGTTGCTCGCAGCGTCTACGGAGCCCGGTCTGATACCCGTGGGTGGTCACTATCGCTTCACGATCAGCTCAGACGGCTCGACCATCGTTCGACGTGATCAGCTTTCAAACAGCTGTTTGAATATGCGGGATGACCGGCGTGGCCCAAACGGCGAACGCGCAGGACTGGTTGTCAATCAGATCGTGTCGAATGGGCCCGTCGAGACCCACGTGTTTCTTTCGTTGCTTAATCAGACCCCGATCTATGTCGCAGCCGACGGAAAGCTCTTCGCCGTCGAGGGCGACCGCATCCGGTTCGTTCAGACGGTCGAAGACTGAATCAACGTCCGCGCTGCAGCACGTTTGTCACCCGCCGACCCAGAGGATCGCGCGAGACCCACGTCTCTCCAACGCCGGCGCTGACCATCGGCGAGCAGTAGCGCGAGATCATCATCATCGCGGGCGTGATGTTGTTCAGGCACACCCGATCGCCCTCGATACGCCAACGCGCAGTGATGGTGCGGCCGCTGGAAAAACGCGCGGTGTAGCTGCCGTCCGGATTGAACCAGTGCCGGACCCAGCCACCGTCGGGATAGTGCGACACCAGGGTGTTTCCGAACGCCTGATCGATCTCGGCACCGGCCACTGATGGCAGGCCCGCGCAGGACAGCGCCAGAACGCTCGCCCACGTCATCAACCGACGCGACACCTTCATGCCTACCCCCTCGGCAGCCCTCTCCCGATGGCAAACCTTAACGATCGTTTACATTCATGCAACCCGGCTCACCCGACAGAATACTTGACTCTTGTGTAGGGATTTCCATATAGCGGCCCAGTACGGAGCAGGACTGGCGATTCGCGCCGCCCGCACGCCCAGCGACACGGGCGGTTCCGCGCATATCCCCGCCGATCAACGATGGTCGGCTTTCCTCTCCCGCCGAGGCGCTGATTGCGCTCTCGGCTTTCGTCGCAAGGACGCATGACCGAATTTTCCCAGCTGGGCCTTTCGCCCACCACCCTGCAGGCCGTGGTCGACACGGGCTACACCACCGCCACCCCGATCCAGGCCCAGGCCATTCCCGTGGCGCTCGCCGGCCGCGACGTGCTGGGCATCGCCCAGACCGGCACTGGCAAGACGGCCGCCTTCACCCTGCCCCTGATCGAGCGGCTGTCGACTGGCCGGGCCCGCGCCCGAATGCCCCGCGCCCTGGTGCTGGCCCCGACCCGCGAGCTCGCCGACCAGGTCGCCGAGCAGTTCCGCAAGTACGCCAAGGGCACCAAGCTCACCTGGGTTCTGCTGATCGGCGGCGTTTCCATGGGCGACCAGGTCGCGGCCCTGAACAAGGGCGTGGACGTTCTGATCGCCACCCCGGGCCGTCTGCTGGACCTGTTCGAACGTGGCAAGATGCTGCTGACGGGTGTGGAGATGATGGTCGTCGACGAAGCCGACCGCATGCTCGACATGGGCTTCATCCCCGACATCGAGCGCATCTTCAAGCTGACGCCGCCCAAGCGTCAGACCCTGTTCTTCTCGGCCACCATGCCGCCCGAGATCACCCGGCTGACGACCCAGTTCCTGAAGGACCCGACCCGGATCGAGGCCTCGCGTCCGGCGCAGACCGCCGACACCATCACCCAGTATCTGGTCCGCATTCCTTCCTCCGACCCAAAGGCCAAGCGCGCGGCGCTCCGCGCCCTGGTCGGTAGTGAGGATGTCAAGAACGGGATCGTCTTCTGCAACCGCAAATCCGAAGTCGACGTCGTCGCCAAGTCGCTGAAGACTCACGGCTTCGACGCCGCGCCGATCCACGGCGATCTGGATCAGTCTCAGCGCATGAAGACTCTGGCCGCCTTCCGATCGGGCGAGCTCAAGCTGCTGGTCGCCTCCGACGTCGCCGCGCGCGGCTTGGACATTCCCGACGTCAGCCACGTCTTCAACTACGACGTGTCGCACCACGCCGACGACTACGTCCACCGCATCGGCCGTACGGGTCGGGCCGGAAAGCTGGGCCAAGCCTTCATGATCGTGACCCCCGCCGACGACAAGTCGCTGGATAAGGTCATGAAGCTCATCAAGATGGAGCCTGAGGAACTGACGCTCGACATCGACTGGTCGGATCTCGGCGGCGCGCGCCGCGCCCGTCCGGCGGCCAAGGCGGTCGCGGACAAGACGCCCGCCGATCCGCAGGAAGCCTCCGCGGCAGAGACCGAAGCCGCCCCGCGTCGCTCGCGCAGTCGTCGTCCGAGCCGCACCGAAGCGACCTCGCCTGCAGCGGCTCCCGCTGCTCCCGCCGCCACCGCCGCTTCGGCGGCGGCTGTCGTCTCCGCTGAACCTCGCCAGGCGAGCGAACCGCGCCTGCGTCAGGCCGACCGCCGTCCGGGCGGCCGGACCGAGCGCGACGCGCCTCCCGCCCGCGAAGGCGCCGGCTTTGGCTCCGACGTTCCGGCCTTCCTTCGCCGCTCGGTCGCGCTGAAGGCCTAGAACAACCATGCGGGGAATTCGCCCGCCGCTTTAACCCGGCATTACGGAACGGTCGGCTATGGCTGTGCTCGACGGCGGCGCACAGGATCGCGCCGCGGGGGAGCAGAATGACAGCCCAGGTCCAGACCACGCTTCGCGGCCCGGAAGCCTTTTCGCTGGCCAAGCGCGCCATCACCGAGATGGAAGCCGCAGGCGTCTGGCCGACCCCGCTGAATTTCGAGCTGTGGCTTCACTATCTGGGCGAGCCTGAGGGGCCGCTCGGCAAGGAGATGCAGCGCCTGCTCGCTGACGGCACCGCCTTCACCGAAGGCACGTCTGAGATGCTGGCCGCCGAATATCTGCCTCGCGGGCGGTTGTCCGAAGAGATCCGGGACGCCGGAGCGGTCCTGAACCGAGAACTGTCCACCGTGTCCGAAGCCATCGCCAAGGCCCAGCGGTCTCAGGCCGCCTATGGCCAAACGTTGGCCGGTGCGTCGTCGCAACTGGAAACGGCGGCGGAGCCGACTGCCCTGCTCGGTGTCGTGTCCAAACTGACCAAGGCCACGACCCAGGTGCAGTCCGAGAACGCCACCCTGGAAAAGCGTCTGGAGAGTTCGACGCGAGAGGTCGCGCGACTTCGGGAACATCTCGAACAGGTGCGACGCGACGCCATGACGGACGCCCTGACCAACCTGGCGAACCGCAAGGCCTTCGACGAGGAACTGCTGCGTGCCTGTGACGAGGCCGAACGCAAGCGCCAGCCGATGACCCTCGCCGTGCTCGATATCGATCACTTCAAACGCTTCAATGACACCTGGGGCCATCAGACGGGCGATCAGGTCCTGCGCTACGTGGCCAGCGTCATCGGTCGCGTCTCAAGGTCGCCCCGCGTCGCTGCACGCTTCGGGGGCGAGGAATTCGCGGTGATCTTCCCGGGTGAGTCGGCCGCCGTGGTCGAGGCCGCCCTGAACGCCATTCGCACTGAGATCGGGGCCCGTTCTCTGCGGCGTCGGTCGACGAACGACGAACTGGGCGCCGTCACCATTTCGGCCGGTCTGGCCCAGCGTCGACCCGGCGAAACGGGGACCGAGCTCCTCGACCGGGCCGATGCGGCGCTCTACGCCTCCAAGCGTAACGGCAGGAACATGGTCACCAACGGCGAACGGCTTCAGGAAGCGGCCTAGATTTCGCCCCTGTCTGGCCTGCTAGAATGTTCGCATGCGCAGCCTCGCCTTCGCCGTCGCCTACTGGGTCCTGTCCATCAGCTACGGCCTGTCCGCCGCCTTTGCGGCCCTGATCCCTGGCCGCGACGCGACGGCCGCCGTCATCCGCGCCTACGTGCGTCGCATGGTCCAGGCCATGCGGGTTCTGGCCGGTATCCGGATTGAGGTGCGCGGCAGGGAGCGTCTGCCCTCCGGTGCCTTCATCATCGCTTCCAAGCACCAGAGTTGGGGCGATGGTTTCGCCACATATGATCAGTTCGATGATCTGGCCTTCGTCACAGGCGATCATCTGGAGAAGTTCCCTCTGCTGGGAACGGTGCTGCGCAAGCTCGGGGCCATCGTCGTCAACAATTGCGGCGGCCGCGAAGCCCGCGAGTCCCTGAAGCAGCGCGGTGCCGACGCCCATCGCGAGGGCCGGCGCATCCTCATTTATCCCGAGGGCAATCTGGCCAGGGTCGGGGAGAAGTTCCGCTATCGCTCCGGCGTCTGGCACATGTACCGGGATTTCGACATGCCGGTCGTGCCTCTTGCCTCCAACCTCGGCCTGTTCTGGCCACAGGAAGAGTTCGAGAAGACGCCCGGCACGGCCACGCTGGAGTTCCTCGATCCTATCCCGACCGGACTGGACAAGGAGGAGTTCCTGGCCCGCCTGGAAGCCGCGGTCGAAACCCGCACAGCCGAACTCATCGCCGAGGCGAGAGGCGGCTCCGTCGTGCCGGCTGTGCGGGTTCTGGCCCCGGACGAAGTCCGACGAGCCGCCGAGGCTGGTCGCGCCTAGTCTGCGTCCAGGGTCGCGGCCGGGATGATCGTCACGCTCTCGCCGCAGCCGCAGGCGTCGGTCTGGTTCGGATTGCGGAACACGAACTTCGAAGCCAGCTTGGTCGTCTCGTAGTCGATCTCGGAGCCGATCAGGAACAGGATCGCCTTGGGCTCGATCAGGATGGTCACGCCCTTGTCCTCGACCACCTCGTCCAAGGGCTCGATCGTCTCGGCGTAGGCGAAGGTGTACTCCTGGCCCGCGCACCCGCCGTTCTTTACCCCGACGCGCAGGGCGACATAGGGCTTCTCCGCCGTCTCCATGATCTCGCGCACGCGCGCGGCGGCGGCCTCGGTCAGGGTGACGACCTTGGGGCGCGGGCGGCGGGGGCGATCTGTGGTCTGGAGCTGGGTCATCAGAACATGTTCAGGGCGAGCTTCGCCTCATCGCTCATCTTGGACGGATCCCAAGGCGGCTCGAACACCAGATTGGCGCGGGCCGAGCGCACCCCCTCGACCTTCTTGACCGCGTCCTCGATCCAGCCGGGCATCTCGCCGGCTACGGGGCAACCGGGCGCCGTCAGGGTCATGTCGATCAGCACGTCGCGGTCGTCGGACAGGTCGACCTTGTAGATCAGGCCCAGCTCATAGACATCGACCGGGATCTCGGGATCATAGACCGTCTTCAACGCCGCGATCAGGTCGTCGGTCAGCCGGTCGATCTCCGCCTGATCCAGCGCGGCCTTCTGCGGCTCCGCCCAGGTCTCGGCGAAGGTCTCGCTGGCGGTGATCTTTTCGTCTGTCTCGCTCACACGAAGAATTCCCGAGCCTTGATGAGGGCGTCCGCGAAGGCGTCCGCATCCTCCACCGTGTTATATAGGGCGAAACTGGCCCGCGCGCTCGACGTGATGCCGAAACGGCGCGACAGGGGCTCGGCGCAGTGCAGACCGGCCCGCACGGCGACGCCATAGCGGTCCATCACCTGGGCCACGTCATGGGCGTGCGCGCCCTCGACCGTGAAGGTCAGGATCGCCCCCTTGCCCGGCGCCTCGCCGATGATCCTCAGCCAGTTCAGGCCCGACAGGCGAGCCACGGCGTGGTCATAGACGGCCATCTCATGCGCCGCGATCGCCTGGCGGTCAAAGCCCATGAACCACTCCAGCGCAGCGCCCAGACCGATGGCCTCCAGGATCGGCGGCGTCCCCGCCTCGAACCGGTGCGGAATGTCGGCATAGGTCACCGCGTCCTCGGTGACGGTCGCGATCATCTCGCCCCCGCCCTGATACGGCGGCAGGGCCTCCAGCGCGGCGCGCTTGCCGTACATCCCGCCGATGCCGGTCGGGCCATACAGCTTGTGGCCGGTGAAGACGTAGAAATCGCAATCCAGCGCCTGGACGTCGGGGCTGCAATGCACCGCCCCCTGGCACCCGTCGACCAGCACCAGAGCGCCCACGGCATGGGCCAGATCGGCGACGGCCTTCACGTCGTTCACCGTGCCCAGCACGTTCGACATATGGGTCACCGCGACCAGCTTGGTGCGCGGCCCGATCAGGCCGGCCAGCGCCGCCATGTCCAGCGACCCGTCGTCCCGCACCGGAGCCCACTTCAACACCACGCCGAACCGGTCCCTCAGCATGGCCCAGGGCACGATGTTCGCGTGGTGCTCCATCTGGGTAGTGATGATCTCGTCGCCGGGCTTCAGGCTCTGGCTCAGCCCCGCAGCGACGAGGTTGAACGCCTCCGTCCCGCCCTTGGTCCAGACGATCTGATCCGGGCTCTCGGCGTTCAGGAACCGCGCGACCGTCTCCCTCGCCTGCTCGAACGCCTCGGTCGTCTCATTGGCCAGGGTGTGCAGGCCGCGGTGGACGTTCGCATAGCTGCCCTCCATCGCCGCCGTCAGGGCGTCGATCACCGCCCGCGGCTTCTGCGCCGAGGCGGCCGAGTCCAGATAGACCAGCGCCTTACCGTTCACCGTCCGCGACAGGATCGGGAACTGCGCCCGGGCCGCGGCCACATCAAATCCTCCCCCGCCCTTCGCGGGGGAGGGGGACCACGAAGTGGTGGAGGGGGCGGACGCTAGCAGCATGTCTGGGG
>NZ_LJHU01000067.1 GCF_001295975.1 Brevundimonas sp. AAP58
CCTCGCCCTGACAACGGCGGGTCTCCGCGTTGAAGGCGGCGCGCGCCGCGTCGTCGAGACGCACGACGGGCGGAGACGGCGTCTCGCCCTGAGGATCATCGGCCACGGGGTGGACGCGCGCGCCATCGGGCCTGGACGCGCCCGGGGCCGCGAGCCCGAGAATCACGGACGCGGCGAGGTCGTCGGCGAAGGCGCGCGCGTCCTTGTCAGAGGCGAACACCCCCATCGCCCGGCCCCAGGTTGCGAGCCGGCCGGCCCAGCGATCGATCGCGCCGCCGAGCACGGGCGACGGCGAGGCGACGATGTCGCTGAGCCTCGGCAGGTCGGTCGGGAGCGCGTGGGCCCAGTCCAGCCAGGCTTCGACGCGGGCGTCGGTCCAGCCAGAGGGGGTGACGGCGTCGATCACGCCGTTCGCCCGCTCCACCGCGCGCCGCTCCAGCCGCAACTCGCGGGTCAGGGCTTGGAAGCGGGGCGTGAAGCGCATGCGCGGGGCCTTCGACGGCGAACCTGCTGATTCTAGGCCCCGGCCTGCGGTCGTCGCAATAGATATGGCATGCTGGGGGCGGGTTACCCCCAAGATGTTGACGCGCGGCCTTCCATCAGCGCGCTGGACGCGACGCGTGGTGGTTTCTATGATTGGAGCCTGTTGGACCGGCCTCCCCGCCGGCGTGATTTCGGACTGGACCGCCCGTGCTCGGCAAGATCTTCGGTTGGACCTCGGGCGCGACGCTCGGGACCCTGTTCACCATCGCCAAGCGCGGCGAACTGATCGGCACGGACGAGTTCGGCAACAAATACTACCAGTCAAAGGATACCGTCAGCTACGACGGACGGCGGCGTCGCTGGGTGGTCTACAACGGCTATGCCGAGGCCTCGAAGGTGACGCCCGATTGGCACGGCTGGCTGCACTACACCTTCGACGAGCCACCGACCGAGGCACCCCTGCCGCGCCGTCGGTGGGAGAAGGACTATCACCCGAACCTGACCGGCACGCCGATGGCCTGGCACCCGCCGGGCTCGCTGGCCGCTGAGGCGACCCGTCCGGCCGCGACTGGCGACTATGAGGCGTGGAAACCCGAATGAACCGGATGCGTCTGCTCACCGTCGGCGCGGCGGCCCTGACCCTGGCGGTCGGGGGCGGCGTCGTCGCAGGCGGGATGCAGGACGCTCCACCGCAGGATGCCACGCCTGCGGCCGATCCGATCGCTGAAGAGATCCGTCGCCAGCTGAACGAGGAGCCGGCCCCCGCCGCCGATCCCGCTCCGGCCAATCCCATCGCCATCACGCCGCCGACTCCCTCGCTAGAGACCGCTGCACTGGAAGACGACATCGCCTCGGACGACGAGGAGGAAGAGACGACCGACGAGGACGAGGAGGGCGAGAGCGAGGAGGAGAAGGCCGAGCGCCTCGCTCCCGAGACGCCCACGCCGCGCCAGCGGCGACGCGTCGCCATCGTGGAGGCCATCGACAAGATCACGGCCGAGAGCATGCGCTTCGAGGTCGAGGTTGGCGGACGTCCGGTCCGGTTCAACCAGTCCCTGATCTTCACCGCGCGGGCCTGCGAGGTGACGGCCGAGAACGAGCCGGTGGCGGATTCGATCGCCTATCTGGAGGTGACATTGCAGCCGCGCGGGACCGTCCGGGCCGAGCCGCGCCAGATCTTCCGGGGCTGGATGTTCGCCTCGACACCCGCGCTGAGCGGACTGCAGCACCCGATCTATGACGCCTGGGTGGTGGGCTGTAAGGAATAGGCGACGGCTTCTGCCCCCGTGAGCGGACGGGGCAGGGCGGCGGCGTCAGGCTCGGCCTTCAGGGCGCGGTCCAGCATCTTGAGATAGACGAACTGTGGCGTCTCGATCAGGCCGAACTGATCCAGATGCGGCGTGCGGAACTGGGCGTCGAGCAGCCGCCAGCCGCCCCGCTTCAGCCGCGCCACGAGGTGCACGAGCGCGACCTTGGAGGCGTCGGTCGCGCGGCTGAACATGCTTTCCCCGAAGAAGGCGGCACCCAGAGTCACGCCATAGAGGCCGCCGACCAAGACTTCGTCCCGCCAGCACTCGATGGAATGGGCCCGGCCCATCACGTGGAGTTCCATATAGAGCCGCCGGATGGGCGCATTGATCCAGGTGTCCTCGCGACCTGGGGCCGAGGCGGCGCAGGCGTCGATGACGGCGCCGAAGGCGGTGTCGACACGGACCTCGAACGGCTCAGAGCGGACAGTGCGGCGCAGACGGGTCGGGATGTGGAAGCCGTCCAGCGGGATGACGCCGCGCATCTCGGGCTCGACGAGGAAGACGCGGGGATCGTCGCGCGCCTCGCCCATGGGAAAGACGCCGCGCGCGTAGCAGCGCAGCAGGTCGTGGGCGGTGAAACTGTCCACCCCGCTACCGCCGCGCCGGGCCTATTGCGCCCGCTTCTTGGCCCACTGTTCCAACCAGTGGATGTCGTAGTCGCCGCTCAGGATGTCCGGCTCCTGGAGCAGGCGCTGGAACAGGGGGATGGTGGTGTCGATGCCGCCGACGACCATCTCGTTCAGGCTGCGCTTCAGGCGGGCGACGCACTCCGCACGGTCGCGGCCGTGGACGATCAGCTTGCCGATCAGGCTGTCGTAGTAGGGCGGGATCGAATAGCCGGCGTAGATGGCGCTATCCAGCCGCACGCCCAGACCGCCCGGGGCGTGGAAATCGGTGACCATGCCCGGCGACGGGGCGAAGGTCTCGGAGTTCTCGGCGTTGATCCGCACCTCGATGGCGTGACCCTCGAAGTGGATGTCTTCCTGGGTGAAGCTCAGCGGCAGGCCGGCGGCGATGCGGATCTGTTCGCGGACCAGGTCGACGCCGGTGATGGCCTCGGTGACGGGATGCTCGACCTGCAGGCGGGTGTTCATCTCGATGAAGAAGAACTCGCCGTCCTCCCACAGGAACTCGATGGTGCCGACGCCCAGGTAGCCGATCTTGCCGATCGCCTTGTTCACCACCTCGCCGATCTTGACCCGCTCGGCGGCCGTCAGCGCCGGCGAGGGGGCCTCTTCCAGCACCTTCTGGTGGCGGCGCTGGAGCGAGCAGTCGCGTTCGCCCAGGTGGACGACATTGCCGTGGCTGTCGGCCACGACCTGGATCTCGATGTGGCGAGGCTTCTGGAGGTAGCGCTCCATATAGACCGCGCCGTTGCCGAAGGCGGCCTTGGCCTCGGTCTGGGCGGTCTGGACGGCCTCGACCAGGTCATCGGCGGTGAGCGCCACCTTCATGCCACGTCCGCCGCCGCCCGCCGCCGCCTTGACGATCAGGGGAAAGCCGATGGTCTTGGAGGCCTCGATTGCAGCTTCGACCGTCTCGACCTCGCCGGGCGAGCCGGGCACGCAGGGAATGCCTGCGTCCAGAGCCGTCTGCTTGGCGGTGATCTTGTCGCCCATGATCCGGATGTGCTCGGGGCGCGGACCGATGAAGGTCATGCCGTGGGCTTCCACGATCTCGGCGAAGCGGGCGTTCTCGGACAGGAAGCCATAGCCGGGGTGAATGGCCTGGGCCCCCGTGATCTCGGCCGCGGCGATGATCGAGGGGATGTTCAGATAGGATTTGGCGGCCGGGGCCGGGCCGATGCAGACGCTTTCGTCGGCCAGCCGCACCCACATGGCGCCGCGATCGGCCTCGGAGTGAACGGCGACCGTGGAGATGCCCATCTCCTTGCACGCCCGGTGGACGCGCAGCGCGATCTCGCCGCGGTTGGCGATCAGGACCTTGGTAAACATGGCGGCCTCAGGCCTCGAGCAGGACGAGGGGTTCGCCGAACTCGACCGGCTGGGCGTCGCCGACCAGCACCTCGACGACGACGCCGTCGCGGGGCGCGGTGATCGGGTTCATGGTCTTCATGGCCTCGACGATCAGCAGGGTCTGGCCCTTCTTCACCTTGTCGCCCGGCTGGACGAAGGGAGCGGCCTCGGGCGAGGGCTGGAGGTAGACGGTGCCGACCATCGGCGACTTCACCTCTTCGCCCGACTTGGCGACGATGGTCGCCGGGTCTGACGGCATGGCGGCCGGCGCGGCGGTGGGCGCGGCGGCCGGAGCGGGCGCCGCATGGGCGGCGGGCGCGGCTGCATAGTGCATGACCGGCGCGGCGGTGATCTCGCGGGCCACGCGGATGCGAAGCTCGCCCCGCTCGACCTCGATCTCGGTCAAAGAGGTGTCGTTCAGGATGTCGGCGAGCTGGCGCACCAGGGCCGCGTCGATGACCTCGGACGGTTCGTTGTCGAGCTTCTTGTCGGTCGCCATGGTGAGCGTCGCCTTGTGATCGGGGTTCAACGAGAGGGCTGGGACGCGCGTTCCCGCGCCAGCCGGAGAGCGGCCTTGACGGCCAGTTCATAGGAGTGGGCACCGAAGCCCGAGACCACGCCGGTCGCCGCAAGCGAGACGTAGCTGTGGGCCCGGAAATCTTCGCGGGCGGCGGGGTTGGACAGGTGGCACTCGACCACCGGGATGGTCAGGGCCTTCAGCGCGTCCAGCAGGGCGATGGAAGTGTGGCCATAGCCGGCGGGGTTGATGACCAGGGCCGAGGCCTCGGTGCGCGCCTCCTGCACCCAGTCGATCAGTTCGCCCTCGCGATTCGTCTGGCGGAAGACGACGGTCGCGCCCTCGGCCGCGGCCCGGCAGATCGCCTGAACGTCGGCCAGGGTCTCGCGCCCATAGATGTGCGGCTCGCGCACCCCCAGGAGGTTGAGGTTGGGCCCGTTCAGGACGTGCAGGATAAGCGGGTCGGACATGCGCTCGGTTGTGTGCGGCGGTCTGCCGAGATCGGAGCGGCCTTTTAGCGAAGCCGTGGCGGTTATCAAACCGCATGCAACAAAATGATGACCTAACGTCATCGCGTGGAAACTCCAACTCCGGTCGTCACTGCTCTGGCCTAACGGCCGCGGTTGCGTCATTTGCGCGTTCGCCGACAGGGCGACTGAAGGAGACGCGAACTTGGAACGACTGAGGGCATGGGTCACGTCCCCACGGACCGAACGGTTCATCCTCATCCTGATCGTCATCAACGCCATCACACTGGGGCTGGAGACCAGCCCCTGGGCGATGCAGACCTTCGGCGCGATCCTGACGACGCTGGATCGGGTTGTGCTGGCGATCTTCGTGATCGAGATCGTGCTGAGGCTGATCGTTCATCGCCTGGCTTTCTTCCGGGATTCCTGGAGCCTTTTTGACTTCGCGATTGTCGCGATCGCTCTGGTTCCGGCGGCGGGGGCCTTCTCGGTCCTGCGTGCCCTGCGAATTCTTCGTGTGTTGCGCATGATCACCCTGGTGCCGTCGCTACGCCGGGTCGTGGGCGCCCTGATCAGCGCCCTGCCGGGCATGGGATCGATCACCCTGCTTCTGGGGCTGATCTTCTATGTGGCCTCGGTGATGGCCACCAAGCTGTTCGGCGCGGACTTCCCCCAATGGTTCGGCACCATCCCGGCCTCGGCCTATTCCCTGTTTCAGGTGATGACGCTGGAAAGCTGGTCGATGGGCATCGTGCGGCCGGTCATGGAGGTCCATCCCTACGCCTGGCTGTTCTTCGTGCCGTTCATCCTGTGCACGACCTTCACCATGCTGAACCTGTTCATCGGCATCGTCGTCAACGCCATGCAGAGCGAGCACGAGGAAGAGGCCAAGGCCGACCGGCAGAAGCTGGAAGCCGACCTCCGCCAAGCCAGCGAGGAACGCCAGCAGGTTCACGCCGAGGAGGCCGCCGACATGGCCGCCCTGCGCGCCGAAATCGCCGAACTGCGTCGTGCGATCGGTGATCTGTCGACCCGATTGCCCGGCCAGGCTGGCTAGGTCGCGCTTCCGGGGTCTAGAAGGACGCCGACCAGACCAGCCCCGGAGTGCTCCCACTTGCCCCGCATCGTGATCAATGGTGATGCCCGCGACGTGTCCGCCATGACCGTCGGGTCCCTGATCGAGGAACTGGGGTTCGACGTCCGCAAGGTCGCCGTGGAACGCAACCTCGCCATCGTTCCGCGTTCCCTGCACGCCCAAACGGCGCTGGCCGACGGCGACCGGATCGAACTCGTCCAGTTCGTCGGGGGCGGCTAGGCGGGTTCCGCCGGAAGAGGGCCGTTGGCTCCGCATTGAGGCCATCGGGTCTTTGCGGCACCAGCCGTGTCGGCTTTCGGTTGCGATTCGCAGTCGATCCGGGTGATCCTTTTGTCAGTCGCAGGGGAGTGAGAATGAATCGGGAAGTCAGGACTGCGCTGGGCGGGGCGCTCGGTCTGATCGTTCTGATCGTCGCCTTCGTCGCCCTCGTCCGCTACCTCGTGCCCTCCATTCTCGGCGCGCCCTTCTCCTTCAGCCTGATCGCCGCGGTCGCCGTGGCGGTGCTCGGCGTGCTCGTCCTCTGCTGGGCGGGCTGGCGGCTGTGGGTCTGGGCCGTTCGCTCCCTCAACCGCTGAAACGGAACCCGCTATGACCAACGCCGGAATGCCCCGCCCCTTCGATCGTCGAGGCGCGGCCGCCGTGGGGCGAACCGTCGGCATGGTGATGGCGATCTTCGCCTTGCTGATCATCGCCAGCCTGTCGGTGAACTCGTGCAGCGTCACGGTCGAGAGCGGCTACATGGGGATCAAGACCACCAAGTTCGGCCCGAACCCTGGCGTCCAGCCCGAGGAACTTGGACCCGGCTTCCACTGGGAAGGCATCGGCGAGAAGATCCGAACCTATCAGACGCTCCAGCGCACCTACAGCTATACGCGGGAGCCGAACTCCGACGGCACGGAGAACGAGGAGATTACCTTCTCGGACGTCCTGGGCCTGCCAATGACGGCCGATGTCGCCCTGACCTTCCGGGTTCAGGAGAACAAGGCCGCCGATCTCTACGCCACCTGGCGTCAGGAGTACGACGCCTTCATCGACGGGCCGCTGCGCACCTCGGTGCGGGCCGCGATCGCCCGCGAGACCGAAAAGCTGCCGGTCGCCTGCAACGCCCAGCAGGCGGCGTCCTCGGCAGCTCCGGCTCCTTTGCCCGCTGCGCCTGCGAACGGAGCCCCGGCGGCTCCGGTGGTCGCCTCCGCGCCGACCGCGACCGGCGAAGAGGAAGACTGCCCCGGCCAGCTGATCGGTCCCGGACGCCAGATCGTGCTGCAGCGCGCCATGCAGGCCCTGCAACGCGAATGGACACCCCAGGGACTGGAGATCATTCGCATGGAGTGGATCGGTTCGATCCGCTATCCCGAGAGCGTCATTCAGGCGATCCAGTCGCGCACCACGGCCGAGCAGAACACCCGCGCCGCGCTGGAGCGGGTCAACCTGGAGCGTGCCAACGCCGAGGCCCGGATCGCCCAGGCCCGGGGCCAGGCCGAGGCCAACCGCCTGCTGGCCGAATCGATCCGCTCCAATCCCGAGGTGGTGCGTCTGCGCGAGATCGAGCGGACGTTGGGCCTCTGCCCGCTCAGCGCCAGCACCTGCGTCATTGGTCAGGGGGTCAATCTGGCCCAGCTGATCGAGAGCCGGGACGCGGCGGCGACCTCGCCGCGCTGATCTTGCGGTTTCGTCCGACGGGCGGAGCGCCTAGATACGGCCCATGAACGCCCCCTTCGCTCCGCCCGCCGTCGAGACCACCCCTGACACCTGGACCGTCGCCGGACGGACCTTCACCTCGCGCCTGATCGTCGGTACCGGCAAGTATAAGGACTATGCCCAGAACGCCGCCGCCGCCGAGGCGGCGGGGGCCGAAATCGTCACGGTCGCCGTTCGCCGCGTGAACCTGACCGATCCGAACCAGCCCATGCTGGTCGATCATGTGAAGCCGGATCGCTTCACATTCCTGCCTAACACGGCCGGCTGCTTCACCGGCGAGGACGCGGTGCGGACGCTGCGGCTGGCGCGCGAGGCGGGGGGATGGGACCTGGTCAAGCTGGAGGTGTTGTCCAACACCGCGCACCTGTATCCCGACATGATCGAGACGCTTCGGGCGCTGGATCTCCTGATCAAGGACGGCTTCCAGGTGATGGTCTATTGCACGGACGACGTCGTCATGTGCCGCAGACTGGAAGAGGCGGGAGCCGCCGCCATCATGCCGGCCGCCGCGCCAATCGGCTCCGGGCTGGGCCTGCAGAACCGGGTCAACATCCGGTTGATCGTTGAGCAGGCCAAGGTGCCGGTGCTGGTCGACGCGGGCGTGGGCACGCCGTCTGATGCGACGCTGGCGATGGAGCTGGGCTGCGACGCCGTGCTGATGAACACCGCCATCGCGGAGGCCAAGGATCCGATCCTGATGGCTTCGGCCATGAAGCATGCCGTGATCGCGGGCCGGCAGGGCTACCTGGCCGGGCGCATGGCGAAGCGAATGTACGCCGACCCGTCCTCGCCGCTCGCGGGTCTGATCTAGGCCAACGCCTTCTTCTCCGCTCATCCCGGCGAAAGCCGGGACCCAGTGCTTTGGGCGATCGGTCCTGCCGAGGACGAGGTGCCGTTGATCCCGGCCGCCCTGCTTCACTTCAGGACTGGGTCCCGGCTTTCGCCGGGATGAGCGGAGGGGAGAGACATGGCGGCGATACTTGGCCTTTCATGTCGTTTGCCGCAGGGTGGCACCGGGTGGGAGACAAGACATGCGATCCAGGTTCCTGGCGTTCACGGCGGCGGCCCTGTGTCTGACGGCTCCGGCGGCGGTCGCTGACGCGACGCAGTCCGCGTCCCAGGCCGCGGCGGATGCGGCGGCCAGCGCGGCCCTGATCCAGAATCCGCGCGGCTGCGGCACGGTCGGTTCGGTGCTGGACGCGGCCGATCCGGTCAACATGGTCATGGTCGACGGCTTCGGCGGAGCCACCTTCGCCGTCGATACGACCAACCCGGAGGCCCAGGCCTGGTTCGACCACGGGGTGCGGCTGCGCTGGGCGTTCGAGCACAAGGAGTCCGTTCGCGCCTTCCGGAAGGCCCAGGCGCTGGACCCGGAGTGCGGCATGTGCGCCTGGGGCGAGGCCTGGGCGCTGGGGCCGAACCTGAACGGCGGCGGCACCGACGACGCCTCGATGCGCGAGGGCCGCCGTCTGGCCCAGCTGGCGCGGCGAAAGGCCCGCGACGCCACGCCGGTTCAGCGTCAGATGATCGACGCCCTGATTCAGCGCTACTCCGGTTTCCGCTCCAGCCGCGACGTCCGCTTCGCCCGCGCCATGGACCGCATCGCCCGGGCGAACCCGGACGAGCCCCTGATCACCGCCGTCACCGCCGACGCCTGGATGCTGAAGGCCGAGGACTGGTGGGACGAAGAGGGCCGCGCGCTCGATCCCGGCATCACCCGGGCGATGACCCTGCTGGAGGCCTCGCTGGAGAAGGCCCCCGAGGATCCCGGCACCATCCACCTGTATATCCACCTGACCGAATGGTCAGACGACCCGCACAAGGCCATCCCCTATGGCGAGCGGCTGGCCGCCCTGGCCCCCTCGGCCAGCCATCTGGTGCACATGCCGTCGCACACCTTCTACCGGGTCGGCCGGTACCGCGACGCGATGATGTCCAACGTCAACGCCGTGGCGCTGGATCAGCGATACAATGAGCTGGCCAGTCCGCCGGGCGGCATTCCCGGCATGCCGCTGCATGCCCACAACATCCACTTCGGCATGGGCGGGGCCCTGATGGCCGGCGGGTCCGAGCAGGGGCTGCTGCTGGCCGAGCGGTTCCTGTCGACCTATCGCGATATCCCGGCCACCAACGCCTGGCGCCAGATGATGGCCCACAACGCCTATGCCATCCACGGCCGCTTCGCCTCGCCCGAGCAGATCGCGGCCCTGGCCGAGCCACCCGAGGACCGGCCGATGCTCAGGGCCAGCTGGCGCTATGCCCGGGGCGAGGCGGCCGCCCGCGCCGGTGACGCCCGCGCCGTCCGCGCCGAGGCCGAGGCCATCCGCGTCTTGCGCGACGCCGAGGCCCTGTCGGGCGATGGCGGCACACGGCAGAGAGACTTCATCGAGGTGTTCCAGCGCGTGCTGGAGGGCCGCGCCGCCATGATCGAGGCCAACCCGGCCGCCGCCGTCATCGCCTATGGCCGCGCCGCCGAAATTCAGGGCTCGGGACCCGAGGGCGGCGATCCGCCGATCATCTGGTATCCGACCCGCCGCAGCCTGGCCGCCGCCCTGCTGGCCGGCGGCGACGCGGCCGGGGCCAAGGCCAAGATCGAGGAGTTGCTGACGGACTGGCCGAGCGACCCCTACAGCCTGTGGATCCTGGCCGAGGCCGAGGCTGCGTTGGGCGATACAGCGGCGGCCGAGGTGGCGACGGCTCGCAGCCGGGTCGAATGGGTCGGCGGGGCGAAAACGCTGGCGTTGGCGTGATATTTTCCCTCCCCTTCATGGGGAGGGCCGGTGGAGCGCAGAGAAGCCCGGGTGGGATTCGAATACGCGGTCACGAACCCCACCCTGACCGCTTCGCGGTCTTCCTTCCCCGTGAAGGGGAGGGAGATGGCCATCGTTATTCGACCGTGCTCCCCCGGGTCTCGCCCACGCGGGCGGCGAGCGCCGCGCCCATGAAGCGATCAAGGTCGCCATCGAGCACACCTTGAGTATCCGAGGTTTCGACCTCGGTGCGCAGGTCCTTGACCATCTGATAGGGCTGCAGGACGTAGGATCGGATCTGGTGGCCCCAGCCGATGTCGGTCTTGGCGTCGGCGAGCGCCTGGGCCGCCGCCTCGCGCTTCTGAAGTTCGAGCTCGTAGAGGCGCGCCCGCAGCATCTTCCAGGCCTGTTCGCGGTTCTGGTGCTGGGAGCGGCCAGCCTGACAGGCCACGACCGTGTTGGTCGGGATGTGCGTCAGACGCACGGCCGAGTCGGTCTTGTTGATGTGCTGCCCGCCCGCGCCAGAGGCCCGGTAGGTGTCGGTACGGACGTCCGCCGGATTGATATCGATCTCGATGGCGTCGTCCACGACCGGCGAGACTCCGATCGAGGCGAAGGAGGTGTGCCGTTTGGCCGCCGCGTCATAGGGGCTGATGCGCACGAGGCGGTGGACGCCGGATTCCGACTTCAGCCAGCCATAGGCGTTGGGGCCCTTCACCTGGATGGTGGCGGATTTAATGCCCGCCTGTTCGCCTGCTTCTTCGGCCTCGATCTCGACCTCATATCCGTGAGCCTTGGCCCAGCGGGTGTACATGCGCAGCAGCATGCCGGCCCAGTCGTTGGACTCGGTGCCGCCGGCGCCGGAGTTAACTTCCAGATAGGCGTCGTTGCCATCGGCCTCGCCGGACAGCAAGGCCTCCAGTTCGGCCCGGGCTGCGCGCTCCTTGATGGCCTTCAGCTGGGTGCGTGCTTCTTCCAGCGTCGCCTCGTCGCCTTCCTCGTCGGCCATGTCGGCGAGCATCACGCCCTCTTCGAGGCCGGTCTCCATCTCCTTGACGGCGTTGATCTGGGCTTCGAGGCGCGAGCGTTCTCTGGAAACGGCCTGGGCCTCGTCGGGCTTGTCCCACAGGGTTGGGTCCTCGACCCGGGCGTTCAGCTCATCGAGCTTTCTGACGGCGACATCCCAGTCAAAGACGCCTCCTGAGCAGAGCGACGCTCTGCTCGATGTCGGCCTTCATGGCCTCGACATCCGGTCTCATGGATTGCTCCGGGGTTGGTTGGAGGCGGGGAGATAGAGGGGTCCGCGCGAAGTGGCTAGTGGGTAGTGGTTGGAGGCGGTGAGTTGTGACATGGCGCCCGGCCCCCTGCCTCGAACGATGCCTCCGGTCGATCAGCACTCATCCGAGCCGCGATCGCACGTCTCAGAACAACCCCTCCAGATCCCGGGCCGGCTCCTGGCGCTGAGGCGGGGGCGGGGACTGTGAGGGAGCCTGTCCGGCCGCCGCGGCAGCGGCCTCCTGCTCACGTCGAATGACATCGTTGTAGTTTTGTGGGCCTGTCGGCACGTCGGGGCCGCTCGGACGCTCTTCTTCCTCGCGCCGTCGCTCCGTGCCTGGACGGAAGGCCTCTTCAATGCCACGCACCGTGCGGAACACTGCTCCTCGTGGGCGCACGAAGGGACGCGCTGGGCGTTCACGCAGCGCATCTTCCATGAAATCGATGAAGATTGGCACCGCCGCTGAGGCACCGGCTTCACCGGAACCGAGCGAGCGGTTGTCGTCGAAGCCGACGTAGATCCCCACCACAATGTCTGTGGTGAAGCCGACAAACCACGCGGAGCGATACTCGTTCGTCGTGCCGGTCTTGCCACCGATCCACCGGCCCAATCCCCGCGCACTGGCTCCTGTTCCGCGTTGGATCGCGCCCTCCAGCATGGAGCTTATCTGGTAGGCGGTGATCGGATCGATCACCTGGGTGCCACGGGGCTCGAGGAATGGTGAAGCCTGGCCTGTGAAGGCTCTGCCGCACTCGCGACAGCGACGCTGATCGGCGCGATAAATGGTTTCGCCGTCACGGTCCTGGACGTATTCAATCAGATAGGGGTCCACGCGACGTCCGCCGTTGACGAAGGCGGCGTAGGCGGCGGTGATGTCGAGCGCGGTGACTTCGCCTGCGCCCAGCGAAACCGAGAGGTTCGGCTGGAGGTTCTCGGCGACGCCCATGCGCTCGGCGAGGTCTACGACCCTGTCCATGCCGATGGAGTTGGCGAGCCTGACCGTCATGACGTTTCTGGACAGCTCCAGCCCGCGACGCAGCGTTTGCGGGCCGTAGTACTGTCGGCTGTAGTTCTCGGGCGTCCAGCGACGACCGCCGGGGCCACCGGCGAAACTGATCGGGCCGTCGACCACGATGGAAGCCGGGGTGAAGTCGCCTTCGAGAGCGGCCGCATAGACGAAGGGCTTGAAGGAGGATCCCGGCTGGCGCTGGGCCTGGGTCGCGCGGTTGAAACTGGACAGGGCGAAGGAATAGCCACCGACCATCGCCAGCACGCGGCCGGACTGCGGCTCGATGGCCACCAGCGCGCCATTGACGTTGGGGATCTGCTTCAGCGCGAACTGGCCGCTACGGGGTTCCACGAAAATCAGGTCACCGCGCCGTAGTTGCCGGTTGGCGTTGGCCCAGGCCGCGTCGGCCGCGATGAGCGTCCCGGTTTCGTCGTCGCGCGCCGTACGTATCCGGACGGTATTGCCGTTCACGCTCTCGATCGCTGCCGCGCGCCATTCGCGGCGCTCTGGCGGTGTCGTCTGGCGCAGGGCGACAGCCTGCCAGCCCGGCGCAAAGTCCGTTGTCCCCCACGGACCGCGCCACCCATGTCTGCGATCATAGTTCTCGAGGCCCCGCATCAAGGCGTCTCTCGCAGCCGTCTGGAGTGACGGATCCAGCGTGGTGCGCATGTAGAAGCCGCCCGCGTTCAACTGGCTGCCGAACTGCGGATTGGCTCTGGCGATGCGACGCGCCTCCTCCACGAAGAAGTCGGCGTCCTGATACTCGGCCCGGCGCGGTGCCTCGCGCGTCGTCAACGGCGTGGCCACCGCCGCGTCATAGGCGGCCTGGGTCAGGAACTGGTTCTCAAGCATCTCGCCCAGAACCCAGTCGCGGCGGCCCTTGGCGGCCTCGGGGCGGCGCTTGGGGTGATAATTGTTGGGGCCTTTGGGAAGGGCCGCGAGGAAGGCCGCTTCTTCAGGCGTCAATTGCTGCAGTGACTTGCCAAAATAGTTGAAGGCCGCCGAGGCCACGCCATAGCTGCGGTAGCCCAGAAAAATCTCGTTCAGATACAGCTCGAGGATCTGCTCCTTGGACAGCGTCGCCTCAAGGCGGTTGGAAAGAATCGCTTCCTTCAACTTCCGGCCGATGGTCGACTCGTTGGTCAGCAGGACATTCTTGGCGACCTGCTGGGTGATGGTCGAGCCGCCCTCCAGACGCCGACCTGTGGCGAAGTTGAAGATGTTCTTGAACATGGCCCGGCCCAGGCCCGAGACGTCGATGCCGCCATGCTGGAAAAAGTTGCGATCTTCGGCGGCAAGGAAGGCCTGCACCACGCCCGTCGGGATCTGTTCATACGGCACGTAGATGCGGCGCTCGTCGGAAAACTCGCCGATCAGGGTGCCATCACCGGCGTAGACGCGCGTGGCCGTCGGCGGGCGATAGTCCGCCAGTTCGGAAGCATCGGGCAGGTCATGCAGCAGCCACGCCGCATAGACGGCCACGATCAGCCCGGCGAGCGCGATGGCACCCAGCAGGGCCACGCCCGCCATCACGAACCAGCGCTCGGCAACCTTCACGTCGTAGCTTCTCCGACTGACGCCCGAGATGGGGTTTAGCCCGCGCCGGGGCCGTCGCAAAGGCCGGAAAAGGCTTGGGTGCTCAGCCGCCGTTCGTCGGCATTCCGGCGATCAACGTTCCATCGGCGGGCTGGCTGAAATAGCGATCGATGCCTTCTGCCACTGCGCGCATCAGACGCTGGCGGCGGCGCGTGTCGGCCAGCGCGCGTTCGTCGTCTGGATTGGTCATGAAGCCCATCTCGAGCAGCACTGCAGGCACATCCGGGGCCAGAAGCACGGCGAAACCGGCGTCGCGATGGCTGCGACGAAGCAGGGGATGATCGGCGGCCTCGATGTGAGTCAGCAGAACGCGCGCGAACTGGGCCGAACGGTTCTGGGTGGCGCGCTGGGTCATGTCCAGCAGGATGCGATCCACCGAGGGGTCGCGTCCGGGCAGATGCAGATCGCGGTGCCAGTCATCCGAGCGCGTGACTTCGCGAACGGCGCGCGAGGCCCCTTGTTCGGAGAGGGTGTACACGGAGGCACCGCGCGTCGCCGGATCGGCCCCGGCGTCTGCGTGCAGCGAGATGAACAGGTCGGCGTCGGCCTGACGCGCGATGCGGACGCGCTGATTGAGGCCGACGTAGACGTTGGTCTCGCGGGTCATGAGCACGCGATAGCGGCCCATACGGTTCAATTCGTCTCGCAGCGCCAGCGCTGCCGCAAGGGTGATTTCGCTTTCGCGGCGATCGCGGCCCAGCGCACCCGGGTCGTGCCCGCCGTGTCCTGCGTCGATCACGATGAGGGGGCGCTCGGCGCGGCGAGTCGCAGGGCGCCGGGTTTCGCGCACCGGAGCCGCC
>NZ_LJHU01000068.1 GCF_001295975.1 Brevundimonas sp. AAP58
CTTCTCCCCTTGCGGGAGAAGGTGGCCGAGCGCAGCGAGGTCGGATGAGGGGTGCAACTCGGTTCTGGCCTTGAGGGTCAAGTCCACGAGCGTGCCTGCATCTTCGTACCCCTCATCCGGCCCTCCGGGCCACCTTCTCCCGCAGGGGGAGAAGGGTGGTGGCCTGCGACCCGTTCTCAATGTCCCCGCATCCATCGGGGACTCATGGACGCCTTGTCCGACCACGGCTATATCCGCCGACGCCGCAGCGCGCTGTCGCCGCGCGCGCCGGGGACCTGTGCGCCCCTGCGATCGCCGCGAGACAGGTGAACCGGATGTCCGGGCGGCCTTGACCAGAGGAACACTCCCATGCCGTCAGTCGACAGCCTTTCCACCCGCCGGGACCTGACCGTCGGGCGCAAGAAGTACGCCTATTACAGCCTTCCCGCCGCCGAGGAAGCCGGTCTGGAAGGCATCAGCCGCCTGCCGCGCTCCATGAAGGTGCTGCTGGAGAACCTGCTCCGCAACGAGGACGGCGTCTCCGTCACCGCCGATGACCTGAAGGCTATCGCTGCCTGGACCCAGAACAAGGGCTCCGTCGAGCACGAGATCGCCTTCCGGCCCGCTCGCGTCCTGATGCAGGACTTCACCGGCGTGCCCGCCGTGGTCGACCTGGCCGCCATGCGCGACGCCATGAGCGCGCTGGGTGCCGACGCCACCAAGATCAATCCGCTGGTTCCCGTCGATCTTGTCATCGACCACTCGGTGATGGTGGACCACTTCGGTACCCCGGGCGCCTTCCAGCAGAACGTGGAGCGCGAGTACGAGCGCAACATCGAGCGCTACAACTTCCTGCGCTGGGGCTCCTCGGCCTTCAACAACTTCCGCGTCGTGCCGCCGGGCACCGGCATCTGCCACCAGGTGAACCTGGAGAACCTGGCCCAGACCGTCTGGACCGCCGAGGAAGGCAAGAAGACCGTCGCCTATCCCGACACCGTCGTCGGCACCGACAGCCACACGACCATGATCAACGGCCTGGCTGTTCTGGGCTGGGGCGTCGGCGGCATCGAGGCCGAGGCCGCCATGCTGGGCCAGCCCATCCCCATGCTGATCCCCGAGGTCATCGGCTTCAAGCTGACCGGTACCATGCCCGAAGGCACCACCGCCACCGACCTGGTGCTGACCGTCACCCAGATGCTTCGCAAGAAGGGCGTGGTCGGCAAGTTCGTGGAGTTCTTCGGCCCGGCCGTCGCCAACCTGACGATCGAGGATCAGGCCACCATCGCCAACATGGCCCCGGAATACGGTGCCACCTGCGGCTTCTTCCCCGTCAGCCAGGCCACCATCGGCTATCTGACCGCCACGGGTCGCGACAAGGCCCGCGTGGCGCTCGTTGAGGCCTATGCCAAGGCGCAAGGGCTCTGGATCGACGAGACCTCCGAAGACCCGATCTTCACCGACGTGCTGGAACTGGATCTGTCCACCGTCGTCCCGTCGCTGGCGGGACCGAAGCGTCCCCAGGACCGCGTTGAACTGACTGTCGCCGCCCCCTCGTTCGAGACGGCGCTGGGCGAGGTGTTCAACCGTCCCGCCGACGCCCCGCGCGCGGCGGTCGAGGGCGAAAGCTTCGACATCGGCGACGGTGACGTGGTCATCGCAGCCATCACCTCCTGCACCAACACGTCGAACCCCTCGGTCTTGATCGCGGCCGGCCTGGTGGCGCAGAAGGCCAACAAGCTGGGTCTGAAGACCAAGCCCTGGGTCAAGACCTCGCTGGCTCCGGGCTCGCAGGTCGTGACCGACTATCTGACGGCCGCCGGCCTGCAGAAGGAGCTGGACGCGCTCGGCTTCAACCTGGTCGGCTACGGCTGCACCACCTGCATCGGCAACTCGGGTCCGCTGGACCCGGCGATCTCGAAGACGATCAACGAGAACGCGATCGTCGCCACCAGCGTCCTGTCGGGCAACCGCAACTTCGAGGGTCGGGTGAACCCCGACGTCCAGGCCAACTACCTGGCCTCGCCGCCGCTGGTCGTGGCCTATGCGCTGGCCGGTTCGATGCGAATCGACATCACCAAGGACCCGATCGGCCAGGACAAGAAGGGCAAGGACGTCTTCCTGAAGGACGTGTGGCCCACGACCGCCGAGATCGCCGCCATCCAGAAGAAGGCCGTCACCTCGGCCATGTTCGCCAAACGCTACGCCGATGTGTTCAAGGGCGACGCCCACTGGCAGGCCATCCAGGTCGCCGGCGGCCAGACCTATGCCTGGGACGACAGCTCGACCTACGTCGCCAACCCGCCCTATTTCGAGGGCCTGTCGATGGAGCCGACGCCCGTCACGGACGTTGTCGAGGGCCGCGTCCTGGCCATCTTCGGCGACTCGATCACCACCGACCACATCTCCCCGGCCGGTTCGATCAAGAAGACCTCGCCCGCCGGTCAGTACCTGACCGAGCGCGGTGTCGATGCGCTGGACTTCAACTCCTACGGCGCGCGGCGCGGTCACCACGAGGTGATGATGCGCGGCACTTTCGCCAACATCCGCATCCGCAACCGCATCGTCCCCGACATCGAGGGCGGCCTGACCAGGCACTTCCCGTCGGGCGACGTCATGTCGATCTATGACGCGGCCATGCGCTACCAGTCCGAGGGCCGGTCGCTGGTCGTGTTTGCGGGCAAGGAATACGGCACGGGCTCGTCGCGCGACTGGGCGGCCAAGGGCACGCGCCTCTTGGGCGTTCGCGCCGTCATCGCCGAGAGCTATGAGCGCATCCACCGCTCGAACCTGGTCGGGATGGGCGTGGTGCCGCTGCAGTTCAAGGCGGACGGCTGGACCAAGCTGGGCCTGACCGGCGAGGAAATCGTCACCATCCGCGGCCTGTCCGACGTCAACATCGGCAAGCTGCGTCCGCGCCAGGATCTGTGGGTCGAGCTGTTCCGCCCGTCGGACGGCAAGATGGCGCGGTTCCCCGTGCGCTGCCGCATCGATAACCAGACCGAGCTGGATTACTTCAAGGCCGGCGGGGTGATGCCCTACGTGCTTAGGAACTTGGCGGCGTAGGTCCCTACGCCTCGGATGTGATACCGTGGGGAATGACTTCCCCACGGCAATCCGTCGATGAGCAGCTGGCCAAGCTAGGTCGTGAACTGCAGGCAGTTGAAGCCGCGCATGAGCAACCGAAGGCTGCCGTGCGCTCGGCGAGGCCGGTGCCGAAACCGATTGGAGCAGGCGAGAAGCTTTTTCGCAAAATCCTGTTTGGCTTGCTCCTGGCTTGGAGCGCTATCGTGTTCAGCCTTATGGCTCTAAACAATTCTTGGACGCTGTTAGAGTGGATATTTGCGCCCATATTCATGCTTGCAATCGCGTTGCTTATCTACGGCGTCGCATTGTTCCAGATCGAGCTTGGCAAGAGCGTGTGGAGCAGTCTCCTGAAGCGCAATAACTGACCCGCTAGGCCCTCAATCCAGCCGCATCGACTCGGCCAGAGGCCGCGCGTTAGCGACGCGGCCAAGGGCACGCGTCTGCTGGGCGTGCGCGCCGTCATCGCCGAAAGCTATGAGCGCATCCACCGCTCGAACCTGGTCGGGATGGGCGTGGTGCCGCTGCAGTTCAAGGCCGACGGCTGGACCAAGCTGGGCCTGACCGGCGAGGAGATCGTGACCATCCGCGGCCTGTCCGACGTCAACATCGGCAAGCTGCGTCCGCGTCAGGACCTGTGGGTCGAGCTGTTCCGCCCGTCGGACGGCAAGATGGCGCGGTTCCCCGTGCGCTGCCGCATAGATAACCAGACTGAGCTGGATTACTTCAAGGCCGGCGGGGTTATGCCCTACGTGCTGCGGAACCTGGCGGCCTGATCCGGCCGCCCGGGCTCAGTAACGGACTTCGCAGACCAGTCGCTTGAAGTAGCGCGAACCCGGTGCCAGCGTCAGTTCTACCCCGTCCGGAATCTGGGACGAGGTGACCGTGTGCAGTCGATAGGACAGGGATCGAACGGCGCCGGTGACGCCCCCGGCCGCCGTTCGGCACTGGCTGTCTGCTTCCTGGCGGATGCGGTCTTCCGCGCTCCAGCCGACGACGTCAGCGCTCGTCAGATGGACGAGTTCCGGCTCCAGCACGAAGATCTCGATCCGGGGCGACGCCGGAGCGACTGGCCCCGCGATCTGTCCAGGGACCTGACTGGGTCCAGGGGGAGATGCGCGAACCTGCGCCGTGGCCGTCGACCCCAGTGAGAGAAGCAGAAGAAACGGAAGGACGCGACGCATGGACACCTCCATTGATGATTGAGACCGTGGTGGTCTTCGGGTCCCGCCGACGCACAGCGTCCCGGGAAACGTGATCCGGGCGCAAGGTGGGGCCGTTCTCAGGAGCGCTGGGAGACGCTTACCGGGTCTCGCAGACGACCCGGCTGAAAAAGTAGCGGTCGCCGCTGGGCGCGCGTTGATAGGAAACCACCCTGCCGAACCGGTCGCCAAGGGCCTGGCTGCAAAGCGCGGTCGCCCGGTTGGGGTTGTTGTTGAAGTTGTCAGACGAGAGCGGCCAGCTTTCTCCTGCGGCCGTGGCGGTGGCCTCATCGTATTCCAGCGTCACGATCTGCCGGCGGGCGGTCTGCTCGACCTCGTTGAGCCTCAGCATGATCGCGCTGTGGGCCTGGCTTGATGGATCGAGGTCTGGCGCACGTATTCCGGGCTGTTGTTGCGGCGTGGCCGGGACGGCGCGATAGGTCTGGGCGGCGGCGGGAAAGGCGACGCTCGCGGCCAGGGCGAGGATCGTCAGGCGGATGGGGATCATGGCGGCCTCCTGTCGGCCGACGGAAGCGTCGACCGTTCCATGTGCCTGTCAAGAAACAGGCGTGGCTACGCGACTGCCTGGGACATAGCACATTGTGGGGCGGACCCGAAACGAGGCCGGGATGCCCGGCGACTAAACCCGCATCGCCTCAGCCAGCAGGCGGGCCTCTGCCGCGCGGCTGGAGCCCTTGCGCCAGGCGACGACGATCTCGCGGCTGGGGGCCTCGGCGGCGAAGGATCGGATGACGACACCGGCGTCGTCGGCCAGCCCGGCCCGCACCGCCATGGCGGGCAGGAAGGACACGCCCAGCCCCGACGACACCATCTGCACCAGCGTATGCAGGCTGGTCGCGGCGAAGACGTCCTCGCCGCGCGGGGCGTCGATCTCGACGGCGGCCAGGGCCTGGTCGCGCAGGCAGTGGCCGTCTTCCAGCAGGATCAGGTCCTCGCCCTTCAGCGCGCCGGGCTGGATGTCGCCGCCCGCCGCTAGCGGATGGCCAACCGGAGCGGCGGCGAGGATTTCGTCGTCCCC
>NZ_LJHU01000069.1 GCF_001295975.1 Brevundimonas sp. AAP58
GCTGCGGCGGCGGGCTGGTGGCCGAGCCGATGCGGCGCATGGGCTTTGACGTCACCGCCATCGACGCCTCGTCCGAGAACATCGGCACGGCCCGCGCCCACGCCGAGCAGATGGGGCTCGACATCGCCTACCGCGCCGCCACCGTGGAGCAGATCGAGGCCGACGCCGGTGGCCCGTTCGACGTCGTCCTCGTGCTCGAGATCATCGAGCATGTGGCCGATCCGGAGGCCTTCATCCGGACCTGTTCGCGCCTGATCGCGCCGGGCGGGATCATGATCGTCGCCACCCTGAACCGGACGCTGAAGTCGCTGGCGCTCGGCAAGGTGGCGGCGGAGTACGTCCTGCGCTGGGTGCCGGCGGGCACCCACGACTGGAACCAGTTCCTCAAGCCCGACGAGATCCGTCGCATGCTGTCTGAGGAGCCGGTGGCGGTTCATGGCCCGTTCGGCGTGGCTTATGATCCCCTCAACGATCGCTGGACGTTGGGCGCGGACGCCGACGTCAACTTCTTCATGACGGCCACGCGGAACTGAGCCTTACGAAGGTTTCATCCAGCTTTCGGACTTGTAACGAGAGTCCGGAGCCTCGCCGTGAGATGGGCAGGCTCTCGTTTCAGGAGGATTCCATGTCGAAGAAGATCACCGTTGCTCTCCTGGCCGTCGCCGCGCTTGCGACCTCGGCCTGCGTCACCGTCATCGATGCCGGCGACAGTCGCGAGTACGGCTGGAGCGGCGAGGGGGCACAGCCGTTCGATGGTGCGCGCGACCAGTGCCGTGAGCGCGCCGGGCGGGCCGAAGGCACGACCGCCTTCGTCCAGTGCATGGCCGAGAAGGGCTGGACCCGCACGGTCGATTGATGGCCTGGGGCTACGCCCGCTGGATCAGCCAGCGGGCACCCCCACCACATCGTCGACGGAGCCGCTGGTGATCGGATGATAGCCCGGCCGCGCCTGGGCGTATAGGCGCGTGGCAATCGGGCGGCCCCAGTCGCCTTCGGCCCAGAGGCTGGTGAACAGCGGCAGGACGAACTTGCGGCGGCCTTGCGTCGTCAAGAAGCGTTCCAGCGTCGGCATGGCGGGCTGATAGCGGTGCGCCACCGCGATCTGGAGCCAGGCGAACAGAACCTCGGCGTTGCCCTCGTCCTTGAGGGCCAGCGTCGTCTCGAGATCGGTCAGCTGGGCGGGCGTCAGCCAGTCGCGGGAGGCCGCAGCCCCGGTCGGGCGCCAGGCGAGAAAGTGCTGACGCTCCTGCGTCGACCACCGTCGCCACGGGATGGCCGAGGCCGGACCCTTGGCGACATAGAAAGCCTGAGCTGCTTGATCCACGGCAGCCAGCGCCGTCGATGTCGGGGCCTGGGCGTTGGACGGCAGTCCGGGTTGGTCGATCCACTGTTCCAGCATCAGTTGCCGCTCAAGCTCCGCATCGCCCTGGATCAGGTTGGCGCGGATGTCGGCGAGGAAGCCGTCGGTAGTCATGGGGCGGAAGGCGTTCCGCTCGAAATACGCCCTCAGCCAGGCGTCGAACCGTTCGCGCCCCACGATGCGCTCGATCGTCTTGAGGAAGAACGCCCCCTTCTCATAGGCGATGGGCGTCAGGCCGTCGTCGGGATCGCGGCCTGTCAGGTCCAGTCGAAGCCGGGTGTCGGCGGCCGGTAGATCAGCCAGGGCGTCCTGAAGTTCGCCCCAGCCGAGCACCAGAAGCATCTCGGCCCGCTCACGGCCGTAGACCGCCTCCATGATGCGGTTCTCGAAATAGACGGTGAAGCCTTCGTTCAGCCAGAAGTCGGCCCAGGTGGCGTTGGTCACCAGATTGCCCGACCAGCTGTGCGCCAGCTCGTGGGCCACGAGGCTGACCAGCGACCGATCCCCCGCGACGATGGTCGGGGTGGCGAAGGTCAGGCGGGGGTTCTCCATGCCGCCGAAGGGGAAGGACGGCGGCAGGATCAGCAGGTCGTAACGACCCCAGCGATAGGGGCCGTAGAGCCCTTCGGCGGCGTCCACCATCTGGCGCAGTTCGGCGAACTCGTTCTCGGCTGCCGCCAGACGCGACGGCTCGGTCCAGACGCCCACGGCCTCGCCCACCTCGGCGAAGGCCAGGTCGCCCACCGCTAGGGCGATAAGGTAGGGCGGGACCGGATTGGTCATGCGGAAGCGATAGGTCTTGCGCCCCTCGCTCGCCTCCCCGCCTTCAGGCGTCAGCATTTCGGCCGACATGACCGCTTTCAGCGCCTCGGGGACCGTGATGTTCGCGGAATAGGTCTGGCGGATGCCGGGGCTGTCCTGGGTCGGGACCCAGGTGCGGGTCAGGATGGCCTGGCCCTGGCTGAACAGGAAGGGCTGCTGTCCGCCCGCCGTCTGGGCTGGGGTGAGCCACTGGAGCGCCGCCGCATCCGGACGGGTCGAATAGGTGACGACGATCTTCTTCGCCTCGTCAGCCTCGAAGGCCGGCAAGTTGATCGTCAGGGGGCGGCCGAGGATCGGGTCGTCTTCGCCGAGCGCGAACGTGAGGGGGCGGCCGTCCGCGTCGGCGACGGAGCGGATGTCGAGATTGCGCGTGTCGAGGATGACTTCGGTCGCGCCGGGCTCGCCCGTCACGTCCAGCGTCGCCGTGCCCGACAGGGTCTGGGCCTCGAAATCGGCGGACAGGTCCAGGTCGACGTGCTTGACCCGGGCGATCTCGGGCCGGGCGTAGGAGTGGATGTCGCGCACGTAGGTCACCGGGGCGGTGGCGGAGGCGGGAAGCGGCGGCATGTCGGACTTTTCCTGACCCAGACCGTCACAGCCGGACAGGGCGGCGGCGAGGGCGAGGGCCGAGGCCATCAGGGAAAGACGGGCGCGGGACATGGGCGACTCCAACGAAGGCGGACCGCAGCGAGCCCCGAAAGCATGGCCAAATCAAGGGGCGGAACGGCAGGCGCGAAAACAGAGTCTGAATCGTCTGAAATGTCTGAATTCTCCCCGCCCGGAGGTTTGCGAGGGGAAGACTGTACACCGCCCCTGCGCCAGAAGCGGACGCAGGCCTCAGCGCGCGGCGGCTAGGGGTGGCGCGTTCCTCGACACGAACAGGCGGCCCTTCTCCGCCACCAGGACGAACCCGAGGGCCATGAGGCCGCAGACGGTGATGCCGATGGCCATGGGGGTTACGGTTCCGTCGAACTGCTGGCCGATGAAGAGGCCGGCGAGGGAGCCGAAGACGGTCGAGATGAAGCCCTGGGCCGACGAGGCCGTGCCCGCGATGTGGCCCATCGGCTCCATCGCCATTGCCCCGAAGTTGCCAGCCAGGAAGCCGAAGCAGAACATGGTCAGGCCCTGCAGCACGGCGAAGGTCCAGATCGTCTCCTGACCCGACAGGGTCACGGCGGCATGAATGGCCGAAAAGCCGATGAAGCCGAGGAGCGCCGTGTGCCCGATCAGGCGCGAGCCCAGCCGCTCGACCAGCCGGGCGTTGGTGACGGCGGCCACCGCGATGCCGGAGGCGATGACGGCGAAGGTTCCGGCGAACAGATGGGGCGCCTGGAACACATCGAAGAAGATCTGCTGCGAGGAGTTGATGAAGGCGAACAGGGCGCCGGTGATCGCCGTCATGGCCAGGGTGTAGCCGATGGACTGGCGGTTGGTGACGGCCTCGCCGAAGGCGCGGGCGATGCGGCCGGCCTCGACCGGCTGGCGGTGTTCGGGATGGAGCGTCTCGGGCAGGCGCAGCGCGATCCAGACAATCAGGGCGAGACCCGCCACGCCGAGTAGGCCGAAGATCGCCTCCCAAGGCGCGACGGACAGCACCAGTTGGCCCACCGTGGGCGCGATGATCGGCACGCCCAGAAAGACGAGGAAGCTCAGCGACATGACCCGCGCCATGGTCCGGCCCGAATAGCGGTCGCGCACGATGGAGACGGCCAGCACCCGCGTCGCCGCCGTCCCCATGCCCTGGCCGACGCGGGCGAGGATCAAGGTCTCGAAGCTGGGGGCCAGCATGGCGACGGCGCTGAACGCGACGAAGACGCCGATGCCCAGAAGGATCAGGGGCTTTCGGCCATAGCGATCGGCCAGCGGCCCATAGACGATCTGAAGCGCGCCGAAGCCGAGCAGATAGGCGGTGATGACCCACTGACGGCTGTTCTCGTTGGCCACGCCCAGCGCCTCGCCGATCTGTGGCAAGGCCGGCAGCATGATGTCGATCGAGAGCGCATTGATCGCCATCATCGAGGCGATCAGGCAGACGAATTCGGGAAGCCCCGGCCCTTTCGCGGGCGGAGCGGCGGCGTCGGGGGAGGTCATTCAGGCCAGATGCGCGCCGGGTGCGACAGGCGCAACCGCCGCGTCGTCACATTCTGCAACGCCGTTCGAGGGTCAGGGCGTGAAGACGAGCGTTCGGGCGAACTGCATGTCGCGCGGTCCCGGCTCGACCTCGGCCCCGTTCATCAGGGCGACGGCGGCGTCTCCGAAGCCCATGCCGGGGTGGGTTTCATCCATCACGCGGCAGGCCTCGACCTTGCCGCTGGCTTTCGCCGTGCATTCCAGCGTGACCGTGACGCCCTGAAGCAGCGGCGCGGGCGCCGGAGCGGGCGCGATCGCGGCGGCCGGCGCGACACGCAGCTCGCTCGGCACGAGGGAGGGATTGGCGACGAGGGCGACGGAAAGGATCAGCGGGATCATGACGTTGGACCAGGGTTGCCCCTTTCCAATGTCTTAACGGCGCTTGCGTTCCGGGCTTCGGCGATCGGCCGTTGGTGGTGCCCCGGGCTGGGATCAGACTGAGACCCACATGCCGGAACGGACCGTGAAGATCGCCTGCTGATCGCAGCAGGCCTAAACGCAGAAAGCCCGCCGGCGAGACCGGCGGGCTTTCAGGCGATGGCTGCAGGAGCGCGCAGCCGGCGTCAGCCTGGTTGGCCGATTCGGCTTGCGGCCTTAGCGCAGGCCTTGAGGCGTCTCATCAGACCGTCGCTGCGAGAAGCTCGGCCATTCCCGTGACCTGATCCTCGGTCGGGGTTTCGAGAACGAAGTAGCAGTCCCGACACAGACCGTCCTTGACCCGTGTGTTCGCCAGGGACCGCCGAAACTCCGTGGCCCGGCGATTGGTGTAGTTGAGAAAGAGGTTCGGCTGTTCGTTCAGGTCGCCAACAATGTAGTCGAAGTGATCAGGGATGTCCGAACGAAAGTTGCAGCACGGAACCATCTTGCCGTTGTAGTCGATATAGACAGCCCAGTATGGCATCATGCACGGCGAGGTCCTGACGTAGTCTCGCCTTATGTCGACCTGGCCGCCCCGACTGGTGCCATCGGTCTCGAAGTTTCTGCCATACCCGCGAATCGTCATGTCCTTGTATTCGAAGGTGTACTCCAGCCACACACCGGGCTCGTCGCGAACGAGGGTGTGCGGGAGCTTCAGCCTCGCCATCGTCTGAAGCGCGCGGGCCCTGACGGCTTCATGGTCGTATCGGTCGTTGTTCTTCAGATAGAACTGAATGTTGAGACTGCGCATCCCGGCATCGTAGATCTCCTCGATGTAATCGAAATCGAGGTAGTCACCGTTGGTATTGGTGTGAATGCGCGCGCCAGGCAGCGTCTCATGTGCTTCGCGTATCCGGTCGAGGATGACGCGATCCGCAAAGGGCTCGTTGTAACGACTGAAGGAAATCAGACCCTTGTAGTCGATCGAGCGCAGCTGCCCCAGCAGATCTGTATAGAGTTCGGGCCGCATGTGGATGTTGGACGAGATCCGGTCATGCGTGGCGTTCGGACAGAACCAGCACCGTCGATTGCAATAGGAAAAGACCTCGATCTCCACCATGCGGATGGTGGAGGCGAAGATCGCGGAGGCCTCTTCCACGACGCTCGTCGGCCTCACCTGCCCTTCGACCGGGAAATAGATCATGCCGCCGGTCATGGGGCCCCTCATTCAATCCGTCAGGGCGATCGCCCCTGGCCATGAGCGCGCCATGCCAGGCAGCGCCGTTCGTCGACCATAGTGACCGGTCATTCAGGAGACGCCAAGCCGCAGGGCAGCGTACGAGGACCTCTGCATCCAGCGACAACATTCCGCGAGCATTGTGTTGCGAGGGCACCCTGATCCGCCACATTGCTATCGAGCCGAAGACCGACAAACCAGGGTTATCCGTCCGCATCACGCTACAAGGCCAGCTCGCCCGCATCCTGGACGAACTGGATATGCACAAAGGTTGGGTCTCTGTTGGTGCCCCGGGTCGGGCTCGAACCGACACTCCTCTCGGAACCGGATTTTGAGTCCGGCGCGTCTACCAATTCCACCACCGGGGCGCGGGTCCGCTCATAGCGGGGGACGTTGGCCTGCGTCATCAGGAAAATGGGCGGAGGCCTTGCGTTCCATCATGGTGTAACGCATCTGGCATGCCATGAGCGCGACCTTGCCCGACCTCGCCATCGTCTATGAGCATCCCGAGTGGTTCGAGCCCCTGTTCGCCGCGCTGGAGCGACATGGCGTCAGCTATGTGAAGGTGCCGCTGGCCGGCAGCACCTTTGATCCGGCCGCCTCGCCCGCACCGGCGACCGTGGTGTTCAGCCGTGTGGCCATGAGCTCCTTCCTGCGCGATCCGGAGCATCCGATCTTCTACGCCCAGAGCCTGTTCGAGCACTGGCAGGGGCTGGGGACGCGGGTGGTCAATGCCTCGGCGCTGAACATCGACACGTCGAAGGCGCGGCAGATGAGTCTGGTCGCGCGGCTAGGGCTGAAGGGTCCGGCGACGCGGGTGGCGCACCGTCAGGCGGACATTCCGGCGGCGGCCGAAGGCTTGCGGTTCCCGGTGCTGGTCAAGGCCGACATCGGCGGGGCGGGCGCGGGCATTACCCGCTATGAGACGCCGGAAAAGCTGGCCGAAGCCGCGGGAGAGCAATGGTGCCCCGTGGGGGTCAACGGCATCTCCCTGATCCAGGAATACGCGCCCCGCCGGGACGGCAAGGTGACGCGAGTCGAGACGCTGAACGGCAAGTATCTGTACGCCATCGACATCGAGAGCCCGGGCGACGCCTTCGACCTGTGCCCGGCGGACGCCTGTCTGGTGCGGCCCGGCGCCCCGACCCTGACCATGACGAAGGCCGAACCGTCGGCCGAGATCATCGCGGCGGTCGAGCGCATCGCCATCGAGGGCGGTCTGGAGGTCGGGGGCGTCGAATATCTGATCGACGAACGTAACGGCGACGTCCTGTTCTACGACATCAACGGTCTGTCGAACTTCGTGGCCAATCCGGTCCAGGTGCTGGGCTTCGACCCGCACGACGATCTGGTGAACTGGCTGAAGGGAATCGTCGCCGAAGAAAAGGCGAAGCGCGTCGGGGAGCAGGCGGCATGAGGTATGGATACTGGGCCCCGGTCTTTGGCGGCTGGCTGAGGAACGTCGCGGACGAGCGGGAAGCGTCCTGGGAGAACCTGTCGCGGCTGGTGAAGCGGTCGGAGGCCCTGGGCTATGACTTGACCTTGATCGCCGAGCTGAACCTGAACGACATCAAGGGGATCGAGGCACCGGCTCTGGACGCCTGGTCCTCGGCGGCGGCTCTGGCGGCCATCACCGAGACGATCGAGCTGATGGTGGCGGTGCGGCCCAACTTTCACCAGCCGGCCCTGTTCGCCAAGCAGGCCGCCAACATCGACCGGATCTCGAACGGGCGGCTGGCGCTCAACGTCGTTTCGTCCTGGTGGGCCAAGGAGGCCGAGAGCTATGGCCTGCAGTTCGACCAGCACGACGACCGCTATGCCCGCACAGGCGAATGGCTGGAAGTGCTGAACCGTCTGTGGACGGAGAAGCGCGTCGATTTCGAGGGGCGTTACTACACGCTGAAGGACGCTATCGTAGAGCCCAAGCCGACGTCTTCGCCCGAGCGGCCGCGTCCGGTGATCTATGCGGGCGGGGAGAGCGAGGCCGCCAAGACCCTGATCGCGCGGTACTGCGACGCCTATGTCATGCACGGCGACGAGCCCGAGTTCATCGCCGAGAAGGTCGCCGACATGAAGGCGCGGCGCGAGAGCTTTGGCCTGCCGCCGATGCAGTACGGCATGGCCGGCTATGCCATCGTGCGCGACAGCCAGGCCGAGGCCGAGCGCGAGCTGGAGCGGATCACGACGATCCCGGGCCTGGCCGAGGGCCAACCGCCGGCCGGCTTCGCCAATTTCGACCAGTGGCTGTCGGGAACCGAGCTGGAGCGGGAGCTGAAGATCCGCGAGTACAGCGTCTCCAACCGCGGTCTGCGTCCTGGCTTCGTTGGCACGCCCGAGACCGTCCGGGAACGGATCGAGGCGTTCCAGGCGGCGGGTCTCGATCTGCTGCTGCTCCAGATGTCGCCCCAGGAGGAGGAGATGGAGCGGTTCTCGGCGCAGGTGATGCGGCCGAACTAGCCCCTAGACCGGGGCCACGACCTGCTCGATCGCGCCGAAGATCGAGTGATGCTTCTCGTCCAGCATCTCGATGCGGACGGTGTCGCCGTGTTTCAGGAACGGCGTGACCGGAGCGCCCGACAGGATCGTCTCGACGGTGCGAACCTCGGCGATGCAGGAATAGCCTAGGCCGCCCTGGTCGACGGGCTTGCCGGGGCCGCCGTCGGCGTCCTTGTTTGACACCGTGCCCGAACCGATGATCGAGCCGGCAACCAGGCTGCGCGTCTTGGCCAGATGGGCGATCAGGACCCCGAAATCGAAGGTCATGTCCACGCCGGCATCGGCCCGGCCGAAGTCCTTGCCGTTGAGCTGGACCGACAGGGCACCGTGCAGCTTGCCGTCCTTCCAGCGATCGCCCAGCGCGTCGGGCGTGACAAAAACCGGCGACAGGGCCGAGGCCGGCTTGGACTGGACGAAGCCGAAACCCTTGGCCAGTTCGCCGGGGATCAGGTTGCGCAAGCTCACATCGTTGACCAGACCGATCAGGCGGATGTGGCCCCTCGCCTCCTCCGGCGTCACGCCCTGGGGCACGTCGCCGGTGACGACCACGATCTCGGCCTCCAGATCGCAGCCCCAGCTCTCGTCGGCGAGCGGGATGGGATCACGCGCGCCCATGAAGTGGTCCGAGCCGCCCTGGTACATCAAGGGATCGGTCCAGAAGCTGGCGGGCATCTCGGCGCCGCGGGCCCTACGCACCAGCTCGACGTGGTTCACATAGGCTGAACCGTCCGCCCACTGATAGGCGCGCGGCAGAGGGGCGGCGGCGTCGCGCTCATGGAAACGGCCGCGCGGGACGGCCTCGTGATCCAGGCTTTCGGCGAGCGCCCGCAAGCGCGGCTCGCACCGCTCCCAGTCATCCAGGGCCGCCTGCATGGTGGGGGCGATCAGGAAGGCGTCGGTGAACCAGGCGAGGTCGGAAGAGACGACGACGAGGCGGCCGTCGCGGCCGTGCTTGAGCGAGGCGAGTTTCATGAGCGGAGGCTTACGGCCTTTCCGCGTCGATGGGAACGCCGGGGATCAGTGATGACCGCCCGGCTTTGCCTTTGGTGCGGGAACCTCGGTCGTCAGCTGGCCAGCAGCGGCCTCCAGCTCCCGGATCCGGGCGTCGGCGGCGGGATCGGACGGGGTGGTCCCCCACCAGGCGGCGAAGTCCTCGAGCGCCGCGCGCACGCCCGCGACGTGCTGGGGCGGCGACGGCGGCGGCGGAGGCGCGGGCGGGGCCGGGGGCAGATGCAGGACCGCTCCGACCAGTCCCCCCGTCTCGCCGACGGCCGCTGCTCCGGCCGATCCGGCGGCCGAGGCGGCCGATGCGGCAGCGCCACCCCCTTGGCCGGGGATGGGCACGATGACGGCATGAGGGCTGACCGGCTGGACCGTCGGCGCGGGCTTCACCTTGCCCGCTATGGCGTCCTTCAGGGCGCCGCTCGACCTGCCCAGCGGACCGGCCAGACTCAGCACAGACCCCAGACGAATCTCGATCTCGTCGACCAGGGCCTGAGCGGCGTTGATCGTGGCTCCGCCGTGGGCGGCGAGCGCGGCGTTCAGCTTGCGCTGGACGGCGGCGTGGATGGAGGCGGCGACGGCGCGTGGCGACGGGCCGTCGTCTTTCTTCATTCGTGCGAGCGCATATCCGGCCCAGACCGCGAGCGCGAGGACAACCAGTCCTGTCAGCACCATCGGCAGACTGATGACCGGCACTGCGCGCTCGACCGGGAAGTCCTGCGGATACATCGATGAGTCTCCCGTCACGGCCTGGCTGATCATTGGCGGGCCGGGGCGGCTTCGCAACGGAAAAGGTTAACGCGGGTCGGTGAATCCTGTGCGTCAGCCCGGCGCGTGCAGCAAAGCACGGGCCTCGACGCACGTCTTGGCCGCCGCGTCACGCACCTCGACCTCGACGACGATGGCCCCCGCGGGGTCGTGCGCCCAGAGATAGCGCCGCTCGACCTCGACCGTCCGGCCCGACGGCGCGAAGCCCTCGAAGGTGTCTCCCCACGGCGTGATCCGTTTCAGCTCCGGCCAGGTCAGGGCGCAGGCGGCCATGAGCTCCTCTTCGGCCATCTGGGTCAGTTCGTCGGCAGGAGACGTCATGGCGTGGTGTCCTAGCCCCGGGAGCGCAGCGACGCCACTGGATGGTCCAAAGCCGCGATGTCACATTAATCCGTCGTAACTTTGAGGCGTCGCCATGGCGGGCCTAGGGTCGGGCCTTTGCGATTGTCCGAGGCCGCCATGCTCCGTTCCCTGCTCCTGGGTTCCTCCCTCGCCGCCCTGATCTGCGCCGCGCCGATGGCCAGCGCACAGACCGCTCCGGACATCGCGCCACCGCCGCTTCAGTTCACGCACCGGGAGCTCGCCAACGGTCTCGACGTCTATGCCATGCCCGACCCGACCGCCGGGACGGTCACGGTCCAGCTCTGGTACGATGTCGGCGGCAAGGACGACCCCGAGGGCCGGTCGGGCTTCGCTCACCTGTTCGAGCACATCCTGAGCCGCAAGACGGTGAACATCCCCTATGGCGGCATCTCGACCATGGTCGAGAACGCGGGCGGAGCCAGGAACGCCTCTACCGGCCAGGACTTCACCAACTACTACGAGACCGTGCCGCCCCAGTATCTGGAGACCATGCTGTGGACCCATGCCGAGCGCATGGCCCGGCCTGTGGTCGATCAGGCCGTCTTCGACGCCGAGCGTTCGATCGTTCAGGAGGAGCTGCGCCAGCGCGTATACGCCCCGCCCTACGGTCGGCTGCAGCGGTTCGTGATCGGCGACAACGCCTATGACGAGCACGTCTATCGCCGCAGCGTGATCGGCTCGTTGGAGGAACTGGACGCCGCGGGAATCGACGACGCCCGCGCCTTTCACGAGGCCTACTATCGTCCCGCCACAGCAACCATGATCGTGTCGGGCAACTTCGACCCGGCTGAGCTGAATCGGTTAGTGGACCAGTATTTCGGCGACATCCGCAATCCGGATCGCCCCGTGCCGGTGCTGGAGCGCCCGGTGGCGACCCCGCGCACCCAGCCCCGCTCTGTCGTCGCCTATGCGCCCAATGTGCCGCTGCCCGCCATCGCGGCGATCTTTCCCGGCGTCGATGCTCGCTCTGCGGATGCCACGGTACTGGACGTCATGGCCGCCATCCTGTCGCGGGGCCAGAGTTCGCGCCTGTTCCAGTCCCTGGTTTATGGCAGCCAGGTCGCTGCTTCCGCCAGCCTGGGGTCCAATGCGGACGAAGAGGGCGGGACCATCACGGCCAATGTCACGGTCGCAGCTGGTCGCTCCATGGACGAGGCCGAGGCCCTTCTGAACGCCGAGCTGGAGCGCATCCGGAACGAACCCGTCACCGCCGCCGAACTGGCCGAGGCCCAGACCGAACTGCTGGCCGCCGACCTGCGCCAGCGAGAGACCGCGTCGGGTCGGGCCTTCCTGCTCGGTAACGCTGTGATCGCAGAGCATGACCCGCGCGCGCCAGATCGCCGCGTCGAGCAGATCCGGTCCGTGACCCCGGCCGATATCCAGCGGGTGGCCCGGCGGTATCTCGATGAGAACGCCCGGGTCTCGATCCGCTATCTGGATGAGAGCCAGAGGCCTGAGGGCGTGCCGGAAGACAGCTGGCGCAATCCCGCGCCCACCCCGACCTTCCTCACCGTCCCGCCCGCCATCCTTCCGCCCAACGAACTGCGGGCCGAGGGCGAGCGTGAAGCGCCGCCCGCACCCGGGGCGCCGCGGGAGATGGCCGCGCCGGTGATTGCCGAGCGAACCCTGTCGAACGGTCTGCGCGTCATCGTCGCGCGCTCCACCGACCTGCCGATCATGAACGTCCAGCTGGTCATCGCGGGCGGCGCCGCCGCCGACCCCGCCGATCGGCCGGGCCTGGCCGACTTCACGGCGGG
>NZ_LJHU01000007.1 GCF_001295975.1 Brevundimonas sp. AAP58
AACAGGCGGGTGAACTGCTGGCCCGCTTCGGCTGGGAACGCGACCTGCCGCTGCTCGAGATCGTCCTGCCGGTCGGCATCAGCTTCTTCACCTTCCAGGGCATCAGCTACGTCGTCGACGTCCATCGCGGGAAGACGCCGCCGGCCAAGAGCCTGCTCGATGTCATGCTGCTGATGAGCTTCTTCCCGCATCTGGTGGCCGGGCCCATCGTGCGGGCCTCGGACCTGCTGCCGCAGTTCGACCGCGTGCCCCGGCTGACGCGCGAGATGGCGGCGCACGGCTTCCTGCTGATCGGCTGGGGCTTGTTCAAGAAGACGGTGATCGCATCAGAGCTCGCCACGCGGCTGGTCGATCCGGTGTTCTTCGACCCATCGGCCTATGGTGCGCTGGATCTGGCGGCGGCCGTCTACGCCTATGCGGTCCAGATCTATTGCGATTTCTCGGCCTACTCGGACATGGCGATCGGGACGGCGGCTCTGCTCGGCTATTCCTTCCCCCGGAACTTCGACCAACCCTATCGCGCCAAATCCATGCAGGACTTCTGGCGGCGCTGGCACATCAGCCTGTCCAGCTGGCTGCGCGACTACCTCTATGTGCCGCTGGGCGGCGGACGAAAGGGTCTGGTCCGTAGTTGCCTGAACGTCTTCATCACCATGCTGCTGGGCGGCCTGTGGCACGGTGCCGCCTGGACCTTCGTCGCCTGGGGCGCGCTGCATGGCGGGGTGCAGGTGATCGAGCGTCTGGGTCGGGCGGCGTTCGGTGACCGAAAGGTGATCCCGACCTGGATCGGCGTCATCGTGACCTTCCACATCGTCTGCCTGGGCTGGATCCTGTTCCGCGCCGAGACCTTCCCGATGGCGATGGAGATGCTGGCAGGCCTCGGCCGGTTCGAAACGGCGACGATGGTCACGCCCTTCCTGATGACGCTGATCGTCGGGGGTCTGGCCATGCACTGGTTGCCGCCGCGCGCCATCGAGGGCTTCGCGACGTGGCTGAAGCCCGCTCCGTCCCTGACGATGGGCCTGCTGGTCGGGGCGGCGATCCTGCTGGTCGAGGCCGTGCGGCCGGACGGCGTGGCCCCCTTCATCTATTTCCAGTTCTGAGGCCGGTGAGATGAACGACCGCCCCGACGATCCGGACATTCCTCTGGCGCCCTTTCCCACGGCCTTGCCGCCGTCGCCGTTCCCGCCGCTGGAAGGGGAGACAGAGCCCTACCTCGAGGCGGCGGAACCGGAGTCGCGCCCGGCCGATCCGCCGAGTGACTGGATCCAGACAGTCGACGCTCACGACCTGCCGACTGCTCCGGAGCCTGAGCCGGTCAATCCGCTGCTGGCGCTGGGCCGCTTCGCCTTCCCGCCTGGAGAGCCGCCGGACGAGGAGGGGCTGGCCGCGCGAGACCGTCGCTGGACCAGCCGGGTCATTGTCATCGCCGCGGTCTTCCTGCTGATCTTCAACATCGCCTCGGTCCAGAACTGGACCCGCCAGCAGGAGCCCGGCTGGATCACGACCACGGTCGGCCGCCTCGCGGAGGTGTGGAGCGAGCAGATGGCGCTGCTTGGTGCCGACCGGCCTCGGGAGGCGGTGCGCGACGCCTATGAGCGGGCACGGGATGCCGAGTGGTCTTCGTCGCCCGGAAAACGACCTACGCCCTGACCGGTGCCGTGATCCCGTTGGCGTCCCGCGTAACCGCGAATGTCGCCACGGTCCGGGTCTCGAACGGCTTGGCGAGGATGGTCGAGACCGACTGCAGCTTCGCCTCGGCCCGCTCGGGCGTCAGGGTCAGCAGCAGATAGCCCTTGGCCGACTGGTCGCAGAAGACGACCTCGTCATTGTTGGCGCTGAGCAGGGGGCCGAGCGGCAGGGGGGCGACCGCGTCGCCGACCGAGGGGCTGGAGATGGCGCTGGTGCCGAACTCCACGGCGCGCCGGGCCCCGGCCGCGTCTTTCAGCTCATTGACCCAGTAGGCGTGGCTGTCACCGGCCAGGACGATCGGCTGGACCCCGGCCTCGGCGAAGGCGGCGTACAGGCGCTCCCGCCCCGCCGGATAGCCGTCCCAGCTGTCGAGGCTGAAGGGTACGCCCAGCCTGTAGAGCTGGATCACCTGGCGGATGCCGGGCTGGACCGCCTCGGGCAGACCCGAGATCAAGCCCTCGATCTGGGCCTCGGAGGCGATGCGGGTGATGTCGGGGCCGTTGACGCGGGCCATGACGACCTGGTTGCCCAGCACCTGCCACGGCTTGCCCGCCGACTTCGACGCGGTCAGCACGCCCTTGAGCCAGTCACGCTGGGCCTCGCCCAGCAGATCGCGGTCGGGCGCGGCCAGAGTGCGTCGGAAGGCCTCGACGTCGGGACGGCCGTCCACGACCGCCATGTCGGTCTCATAGTCCAGCGGCTTGGCGCGGTTCAGCAGACGGGTCTCGACCATCGCCAGGGTCGCGAGGTCTCCAAACTCGAAGCTGCGGTTGACGTGCTCCAGCGAAAGGCCGGCACGCGGCTCGCGGATCGGCATCCACTCATAGTAGGCGCGAAGGGCCGTGGCCTTCTTCGTCGCGAAGTCGCCCTCGGTCTCGGGCTGGTGGTTCTCGGCGCCGTGCATCCAGGCGTCGTTGGAGACCTCGTGATCGTCCCAGACGCAGATGAAGGCGGCGCGGGCATGGGCGGCCTGGAGGTCCGGGTCGGACTTGTACTGGGCGTGACGCAGCCGATAGTCCTCGAGCGTCAGGATCTCGCGCGGCGGCTGGTGCAGGCGGCTCAGCTGGACGCCAGTCGCGCCGCCGTAGTCGTTCTCGCGCGCGCCGTACTCATAGATGTAGTCGCCGAGGTGAATGACAGCGTCCAGCCGGGGCTCGGCCGCCATCGCCTCCCAGGCGTTGAACAGGCCGCCGGGGTAGAGCTGGCAGGACGCGACGCCCAGCACCACGTCGGCGGTCGGGCCGGACGGCAGGGTGCGGACGCGGCCGGTCGGCGACACGACATCGCCAACCCGGAAGTCGTAGCGGTACTCGACGCCGGCGTTCAGGCCGCCGGCGATGACCTTGACCGTGAAGTCGCGGTCCGGAGAGGCCTCGGCCGTCCCCGATGTGACGACGCGCTCGCCTTCTAGCACGCGCCAGGTGACCGGGATGGCACCAGACACCGACCCGCCCGGAGTTACGCGGGTCCAGAGAACCACGCTGTCGGCGTGCGGATCACCGGACGCGACCCCGTGCAGGAAGGCGACCGTCGGGACCTGTTGGGGAGCCGCGACAGCCGGGGCGGCGAGGGCCCCGGCCCCGAGGCCGGTCAGAAGGTCGCGACGGTCGATCTTCATGCTCAGTAGCTCGCCGTGAAGTTGATGCCGAAGGTCTGGGGTTCGCCGGCGATGAAGGTCGGCAAGCCGAGGCCGTCTCCGGTATTGCCCGCGTCCTTCAGAAACTCCTCGTCGAGCACATTGTCCATGAAGCCTTCGACGGACCAGCCCGCATCGCTGACGTACCGCACGCGCACGTTCAGCAGGCCATAGTCGTCCTGACGTTCGTCAACGGCCGTGTCCGGGACGAAGTTGTTGGTCTGCAGATCGGTCCGGTCATTGTCGTTGTCGAAGAAGACTTCCGACTGCCAGGTGTAGGTCGGCTGAACCTCGAAGCGGCCGCCCTCGACCGGTAGGGCCCACAGGGCACCCAGGCTGAACTTGTGGTCGGGCGACAGGCGGAAGCGGTTGCCGTCGAAGATGCCCGCCTGGAAACGCGAGTGGTTGTAGCCGTAGGTGCCGTAGAGATCGAGATTGTCGGTCGCGGACCAGACCGCCTGGGTTTCGAAGCCGTAGCTTTCGGCCTCGCCGGCGTTGGTGGTGATGAACTGGGTGCCGACCTGAATTGTCGTCTGGAAGTTCTGATAGTCGTAGAAGAAGACCGCGCCGTCGAGGCGCAGGGCCCCGTCGGCCAGAACGGTCTTGAAGCCGGCCTCGTAGCTGTCGACCGTCTCTTCTTCGACCTCGTTAAACACAGGCGCGCCGAACGGCGTGGTGGGGACGCCGGCGGCGAGGACGGCGGGACGGCGACCCCGGGCATAGGTGGCATACAGGCTGGCGTCCGGGTTGATGGCGTAGCGGCCCGTCAGACGCCAGGTGAAGCCGTCGTCCTCGAGGTCGCGGGTCGAGACGCCGCCGTTTCCGGCCGTCGGCTGGAAGGTCAGACCGAACAACGGGAAGGTTGCGCTCGCGGGAGCGTTGGCTGCGCCGGGTGTGGCCAGCTGGACCACGAGGCCGTTGGCGAAGGCACTGAGCTGGGCGGCCTGGGCCAGGGCGGCGGGGGTACCCTGAGCGACCAGGGCGGCGATCTGGGCCTGGACCTGCTGCAGGCCAAGCAGACCGCCCAGCACCGAGCGACCGTTCAGGACCGAGGACGAGAAGGCCGTGGTCTTCTCGTCCCGGGTGTAACGTACGCCAGCCGCGAACTCCCACTGATCCGTCGGCTTCCAGGTCAGGTCGCCGAAGATGTCGAAGCTGTCGAGCTCGGTCTCGGTAACCGAGGTCTCGATGTGACTGGCCTTCAGGTTGCTGCGGATGCCCGGACGAAGGGCCGACGGTATACCGAAGCTAGCGAGGATGGGGTCGATAACCGGCGCCGAGGTCAGCACCGGCAGAGGCAGGGCGTTGGGCAAGGCGACGCCCGGAACACCATCCAGCAGGCCGGCGAGCTGGGCCAGGGCGACCCGCTCGTCGATCTCGATGGGGGCGTCCGAGACGTTGTCCTCGCGGAAGTAGCCGACGCCGACGAAGCCCGAGAGGGGACCCCCGTTGTCCCAGTTCAGGCGGAATTCCTGGCTCCACTGTTCGCCGTCCGAGTTACCGATGCCGAACAGGAGCGGCAGGGAGATGCCGTCCGGATCGAAGGCTTCGCTGGTCTCAAAAGTACGGTAGGCGGTTGTCGAGCTGAGCGTCAGGCTGTCGCTGAGGTCATAGCGGGCGAGGCCGGTCACGCCCCATACTTCACGGTCTATGCCCAGGTCGCGCCCACCGTCGATGCTGGTGCGCGGCGTCAGGGCTGCGCCGTCGCCGGGCTCCCGCCCACCGAGGACCGCTCCCGTGAGCGGGTCCTGGGGATTGTAGGCGATGGAGCGGAAGCTGACGCCCGACGGCTGGTCGGTCTGGTAGTTGCCGATCACATCGACGCGGAACCGGTCGTTGGGCTCGAAGGCCAGCAAGGCGCGATAGGCCTGAGTGTCGACGCCGTTGTAGGCCGCTCCGCCCGCCAGATTGTCGACATAGCCCTCGCGGTACTTCACCCGGCCGGCGAGGCGGATCGCCAGGCTGTCCGTGATGGGCGCGTTCAGCATGATCTCGCCCAGCCGGTAGTCGAAGTTGCCGAGCCCGATGCGAACCTCGCCTTCGTAGCCGTCGATATCGGCCTTGTTCTGTATGACGTTGACCGCGCCGATCAGGGCACCGCGACCATACAGGGTCGACTGCGGACCCTTGGCCACCTCGACCCGCTCGATGTCGAACAGCTCTACGTAGGCACCCGGCGCGCGCGAGATCGAGACGCCATCCTGGTAGATCGAGACGCGAGGCTCGTCGGCGGCGCCGGTCGAGTCCGAGGTGATGCCCCGGATCACGAAGCCGGGGTTGTTCGGCGACTGGTTCTGGACGACTAGGCCGGGCACGAAAGCCGACAGTTCCTCGAAGTCCTGGACGCCCAGCCCGTCAAGGAACTCGCCATTGTAGGCGGTCAGGGCGAAGGGGACCTCGATCGGGTCCTGGGCGCGCAACTGGGCGGTGACAATCACCTCCTCCAGCTGGGTCGGGTCCTCCTGGACCTGAGCCTGGGCGGCCGTGGCGATGGCGCAGGTAGCGACGGCACCCATGAGTATGGCGCGCGTGTTCAAACGGTTCAGCATGACAGTCCCCCGAGTGGAGCCTTGGGCCGTAACGAGGGTTGGCGGCGCGCGTGTTACAGATCCGGGACGCCAAGGTGACGCTTGGATCGTGTGCTGATGATACCGTCAGGCCATGAATCCGAGTCCGCGCGACGCCATGTTCCTGAGGTTGGGGAAGATGACGTCGAGGTTGGTCTCAGACACCCCCAGCCAGCGACCCAGCGTCGCGCCGTACTGATCCACTGACGTCGTAGGGATCAGATAAGACCGCGTCATGTCGGGGTTGCGGAACGTGCCCTGATCGATGCCTAGCGTCGGGTACTGGCCATAGATATCACCGCCCCTGACCGAGCCGCCCATGACCAGATGGTGCCCGCCCCAGGCGTGATCGGTGCCGTCGCCGTTGGTGTTGAAGGTGCGTGAGAAGTCGGACGCAGTGAAGGTCGTCACGGCGTTTCGCATGTTCACCCCTCCGATGTTCGCCAGGGCCCCGTCGAAATAGGACAGGGCGTGCGCAACCTTGGAGAGATTGTTGCCCTGGGCCGTATTCTGGACATCGTGGCTGTCCCAGCCGCCCAGACTGACGAAGAACACCTGACGCCGGAGCCCCAACGCTGGCGCGGCCGCGATCATTCGCGCCACCGTCTGAAGCTGCGTGGCCAGCGTATTGCTCTCGGTCGCGCCCGTGATCGGATTTCGATACGTCGGTGGCACGGGGACGCCGGTGACGGCTGAGGACGTGAATACAGTATTGAGGGTCGTTGCGGCGCTGATCGAGCGGTCGGTCGTCGTTGCATAGTCGGCGGCGAAGAGGCTGGCCTGGGAGGTGTCGCGGATCGTGTCCCTGACGCGGCCAGGCGCGACCTTGGAGCCAAACAAGCTGTTGCCCGATTGTCCCGTGATGACGACAGCAGGCTGGCTACCCGTGCTCATCTGGTACTGAACGATGCTCTGACCCGATAGGAACACCGCGTTTCCGGCGGTCGAAACGGCGGTGAACAAGGCCGAGGTCCCATTCTCCATCGACAGCATGTCCCCGAACCGTCCGCCCCAGCCGACCCTTGCGCCCTCGGTCTGACCGGCCTGCCAGGTCGACTGCTGGTCGTTGTGGGAAAAGAGATTGGAGGGAATCGGCGCGCTGCGCGCCTCGTACTGGGCTTTGGTGATCGGCTGGATCAGTGTGCCGACGTTGGCGACGATTGCCAGCCTGTCTGCGTCAAACAGGTCCTTCACCGGTTGCATGAAGGGATGTAGCCCGAAAGTCCGAACTGAAGCGTTCGTGCCTTCCGGAATGGGATTGAGGCTGCGTGGAACAATCGGCAAGACGCCGCCCCATGCCCCCGGATCTCCGGCTGTTGCGACCCGTCCGGTCACTGGATTGACCTGTCCGACCGTGGTGGGTGCAGTTCCTACGGGCATCAGAGCGATCGGGTCGGTCCCGGTGTTCCGGGTGGCGAAGTATCGACCCCAACTGTCCTGATCCGTAGCCAGAACCATGTTGTGACTGTCGTTGCCGCCGAACAGGAACACGCACACCAGGGCCCGGTAGTCCGGTGCGCTCTGACTGGCGGCATTGCCGGCCGCCGCCAGTTGGGCCGCGAACGGCGCGGCGGCACCCAACATGGACATTCCACCAGTGATCCGGAGCAACTGGCGGCGATTGTATCGACCGTGGCTCATCGCGCCCGCCTCACCGCTGGACCAGATATTCGGGTGAAACCATGGTCATGTAGACCGCGAGCCGCGCCCGGTTCAGGCGGGCGGTGTCGATCGTCGCCTGGTTGGAGCCTGTGGCGGCCGGGATGTTGACGCCGTTGACGCTTTCCACGATTCGCGTCCTGAGCGTGGAAGACATCCGACCACTCAGCAACATGCGGTTCATGCGGTCTGCCAAGGCATTGGCATCATGGGCGATGACGACCTCGCGGGCATAGGACGATCGCACATCCGCGCCAGTGCCGATTCCGTTACCGATCGCCGCCTGCATGGTGTTTGCATAGCCGGCGACCGTCACCTCGTTCACGATCTGAAACTCGGGCACCGTCAGATTTTGCGCCCCGGCCCGGGTATTGGGAGGGACATAGCCCGGTCGGTAAAAGTTGAAGACCGACGGGGAAGCCAGCGCCGATTGACCCAAGGAAGTCGTGGCACTCGTTGAGTTCAGCAGATAGTTCCCGCTGATCGACGTCGCGCCGAAGGCGCGCATCCAGTTCGTCATGCGAATGACCGGCTCGCGCACTTTGCCGTATGTCGGCGTGCTCGCGAGATCGCCGTTGCGCGCCTCGCCATCCAGCAGGATGGACTTCACCACAGCACCCAGATCGCCGCGAACACCTCTGCCATTATTGGCCCATACAGACGAGCATCGCCGAACGTAGGAAGGGCTCGGGTTGGAGGTGATCAGCCGCTGGATCAGCTGTCGGCACATGAAGGGCGCGACATTAGGATGGTTTGCAATGACGTCGAGCGCCGTCCTCAGCTCCGCCATGGCGTCGGTCGATCCGGCGGGCATGGTGGTGCCCAGGAACAATTTCGCCGATGTCGAATGAAACGCCGGATAGGCGATCATCGGTCGAACGTAAGAGTCGTTGTTTCGCCCTCCGCCGCGAAACGTCGAGTTCGTGGGATTGGCGGCGTACCAGCTGAAGCCGGTCAGCACCTTTGCGAGGTTGGAGATGTCCGAGGACGTATATGTCGCGATGGGTTGTCCGTCGCCGTCGATCCGAAGGGTTCCGTCCGCATTCAGCTCATGAACGCCGATCGACATGAGCTGCATGATCTCCCGCGCGAAGTTCTCATCGGGCAGGCGGCCCGTGGCCGGGTCTTCTTTCTGGTTTCCCAGGTGGGTCAGGTACCGGCCCATCATGGGGTGAAGCGCGACCTGCTCGATCAGGGTGCGATAGTTCCCGAAAGCGTTCTCGCCCAGCATGTCGTAGTAGGACGCCGCTCCGCGCACATCGATTGCCGAGTCGGTCAACGAAATGACGAAGATCTGAGACAGGGCGAACTTCATACGCTCGCGCAACTGCGCCGGGCTGTTAGCGGCGTAGAGCCAGAAGCTTTCGTAGAAGTGGTTCGCGCTAGGGCTGGCGTTCGGATTCGTCAGGCGAATCTGCGCGATCCGGTTGTCGACATACAGAAGGTGGGAAGACGAGACCGAGGACATCTGACCGTCGATCCAGGCCCCGTAACCCTTGGCCAGAACAATGTCGATCTCGGCGTCCGTTGGGCCAAAGGATGCCTGTGTCAGAAACCTTGCGGCGTCTGCCGCGGAAGCAGGTTCTTCGCCAAGAGGCGTCGTTCGCTCGGCCTGAAGACCGGCCTGAATGTCGCCAAGCGTGGCCTCGCCGCAGCTCGTTAGAAAGACCGAAACGCCCACGCAAAGCGCAAGCAGTCGTGACATCCTCATCCGACACGCCACGTTCGCCTCCCGCCAAGGGCGCTTGCCTGCGACACACTATGAAACTTGGACGCAGATCGTGAAGAGATTCCGTCGCGACGTGGTGAGTTTTGATTTCACCCTGTCATGACGGCGGGGCTGGCCAAGGCGCGGCTGACAGCCCTAAACATGGCGGCCTGTTTCGGGGGAGTTTTCCGCATGCTGCCGCGCGTCCTGCTCACTGCCGCCCTGGCGGTTGCAATGGCCAACCCCGGCCTCGCGCAAACGTCCGCCTCGCCAATTGTGGTGCCAGCCTCGGCGGAGAACGTGGCGGAGACCGTGGAGGTATCGGAGTGGGACGTTCAGAACCCACCTGGTCCCGCATCGGACGTCCAGATCGATGTCACCGAGGGCACCTGGATGGCGCTGGACGTCAGCCCGGACGGGCGCGAGATCGTCTTCGACCTTCTGGGTGACATCTACGTCATGCCGATCGAGGGCGGAGAGGCGCGCGCCATCGCCTCGGGCGTCGCCTGGGACATGCAGCCCAAGTTCTCGCCGGATGGCACCCGGATCGCCTTCACCTCCGACCGGGGCGGCGGCGACAACATCTGGATCATGAACCGCGATGGCTCCAACCCGACGCAGGTGTCGGACGAGAGCTTCCGGCTGGTGAACTCGCCGGAATGGACGCCGGACGGCGAGTTCATCGTGGGCAGGAAGCACTTCACCTCGTCCCGCTCCTTGGGCGCCGGCGAGATGTGGATGTGGCATCGCTCAGGCGGCGGCGGCATACAGCTGACCGAGCGCCGAACCCAGCAGAAGGACACCGGCGAACCCGCCTTCTCGCCCGACGGCCGCTATCTGTATTTCTCCGACGACGCCACGCCGGGACCGACGTTCGAGTATTCCAAGGACGTCAACGGCGAGATCTACGTCATCCAGCGACTGGATCGCGAGACGGGCGAGATCGAGGAATATCTGTCCGGCCCCGGCGGCTCCATCCGCCCGACGCCGTCGCCCGACGGCCGTTCGCTCGCCTTCATCCGGCGCGTCCGCTACCAGTCGACCCTGTTCGTCATGGACATCGACAGCGGCCGGGAAGTCCCGATCTACAACGGCCTGGACCGCGACCTGCAGGAGACCTGGGCCGTCCACGGCGTCTATCCGGCCTTCAGCTGGACGCCGGACAATCGCTCCATCGTCGTCTGGGCCGGCGGCAAGATCCGCCGCATCGACGTCGCCACGGGCGTCGCGACCGACATCCCGTTCCGCGTCAACGACACCCGCCGCATCCAGGAGGCTGTGCGCTTCCCCGTCGAGGTCGCGCCCGATCAGTTCGACGTTCGCATGATCCGCTGGGCCCAGACGTCGCCCGACGGCTCTCGCGTCGTGTTCGAGGCGCTCGGCCATCTCTGGATCCGCGACCTGCCGGAGGGCGCCCCGCGCCGCCTGACCCGCCAGTCCGACCATTTCGAGCTCTATCCCAGCTGGTCGCGCGACGGCCGCTCCATCGTCTACACGACCTGGGACGATCAGGAGATGGGCACGGTCCGCGTCGTCCCGGCCTCGGGCGGGGAAGGGCGTGTCGTCACCCGCCGTCCCGGCCATTACGTCGAGCCCGTCTTCTCGCCGGACGGTCGCACCATCGTCTTCCGCAAGACCTCGGACGGCTTCCTGACCTCGGGCCTCTACGGCCGCGACACCGGCCTGTATCGCGTTTCCGCCTCGGGCGGCGACGCCACCCTGATCACCGACGAGGGCCGTACGCCCCAGTTCGGGGCGAGCGGCGACCGTATCTTCTTCACCGGTCGCCAGGAGAGTAACGCTGCGCTCAAGTCCGTTGACCTGAACGGCGGCGACGAGCGCGTCCATCTTCTCAGCGAATGGGCCGCCGACTTCGCCGTTTCGCCTGACGAACGCTGGGTGGCCTGGAACGAGCGGTTCAACGCCTTCGTCGCGCCCTTCGCCCAAACCGGCCGTCCCGTGACCCTGTCGGCCGACGGCAAGGCCCTGCCGCAGACCCGCTTCACCCGCGACGCCGGGGACTGGATCCACTGGTCGGGCGACTCGAGCCGCCTGAACTGGGCGCTGGGCCCCCAGCTGTTCAGCCGCGACCTGAACCAGGGCTTCGCCTTCGTGGAAGGCGCTCCCGTCGACCTCCCCGATCCGCCGGAGACGGGGATCGACATCGGCTTCACCCAGGCGACCGACCGTCCCGAAGGCCAGCTGGCGCTGGTCGGCGCCCGCATCGTCACCATGGACGGCGAACGCGTCATCGAGGACGGCGTCATCGTCACCGATGGCAACCGCATCGCCGCCGTCGGCCCCCGCTCGGAGGTCCAGATCCCCGCCGGTGCCGAAGTCGTGGACGTGACCGGCAAGACCATCATCCCCGGCCTCATCGACGCCCACTGGCACGGCTCGATGGGCTCGGACGAGATCATTCCTGAGCAGAGCTGGGTCAACTACGCCGCGCTCGCCTTCGGCGTCACGACCATCCACGATCCGTCCAACGACACGTCCGAGATCTTCGCCCATTCTGAACTGGCGCGCGCCGGCCGGGTCGTCGGCCCCCGCATCTTCTCGACGGGGACGATCCTGTACGGTGCCAACACGCCCTTCACGGCGGTGGTCAACGACCTCGACGACGCCCTGTCGACGCTGCGCCGCATGCAGGCCGTCGGGGCCTGGAGCGTCAAAAGCTACAACCAGCCCCGCCGCGACCAGCGCCAGCAGATCATCGAGGCGGCCCGCCAGCTGGGCATGAACGTCGTGCCGGAGGGCGGCTCCCTCTATCAGCACAACATGACCATGATCGTGGACGGCCACACCACGATCGAGCACTCCATCCCGCTGGCGAACCTGTATGACGACGTCCACGACCTGTGGCGTCAGTCCGGCACCGCCTACAACCCGACCCTGGTCGTGGCCTATGGCGGCAGCTTCGGCGAGAACTACTGGTACCAGGAGAGCCCGGTCTGGGATCACCCGATCCTGACCCAGTATGTGCCGCGCCGCATCCTCGACGCCCGCGCGCGCCGTCCGGTGACCCTGCCCGAGGGGGAATGGAACCACATCGACATCGCGCGTGAGGCGGTGCGCCTGAACGACCTCGGCATCGACGTCGCCATCGGCGCTCACGGTCAGCGCGAGGGCCTCGCGGCCCACTGGGAGATGTGGATGCTGGCCCAGGGCGGGGCCACGCCGATGCAGGCGCTGCGCGCCGCCACGATCGGCGGGGCGAGGGCGCTCGGGCTGGATCGCGACATCGGCTCGCTCCAGGTCGGCAAGCTGGCCGATCTGGTGGTGCTGGACGCTAATCCGCTGGAGAACATCCGCAACACCACCTCGATCCGCTACACCCTGGCCAACGGCCGTCTCTACGACGACCGGATGAACGAGGTGGGCCTGCGGGACCGCCCGCGCGCGCCCTTCTGGTTCGAGCAGGAAGGCGACGAAGGCTTCGTGCCGGGCTCGACCCACACCGACACGGACGGCCACGGACACTGACGCTTTTGCGGCCGGCCGCGGGGTGATGTAGGGAAGGGGCGAACCCGTCCTTTCCCATCCCCTTGTCCATGCGCGCGGCCGTCCGGCCGACCGCAGGCCCGTCATGACCGAAACCTCGTCCGATCAGACCTCCGCCCTTGTCCTGTTCTCCGGAGGACAGGACAGCGCCACGTGCCTCGCCTGGGCGCTGGAGCGATACGCGCGCGTCGAGACCGTCGGCTTCGATTACGGCCAGCGCCACGCGGTCGAGATGGCGGCGCGGCTGCGCGTGCGCGACGGCATGGCGATCGCGCTGCCCGCCTTCGCCGACCGTCTCGGCCCCGATCACGTCGTCGACCTGACCGGCTTCGGCGCCATCGGCGAGACGGCGCTGACCACCGACCGCGCCATCGAGATCGGCGCGCGCGGCCTGCCGACCACCTTCGTGCCCGGCCGCAATCTGGTGTTCCTGAGCGTGGCGGCGGCGCTGGCCGACCGGCGCGGCCTGGACGTGCTCGTCGGCGGCATGTGCGAGACCGACTTCTCCGGCTACCCCGACTGCCGCCGCGACACCATCGACGCCATGAGCCGGGCCCTGACGCTCGGCCTCGACAAGCCCGTGCCGATCGAGACGCCGTTGATGGCGCTGACGAAGGCCCAGACCTGGGCGCTCGCCGATCGCATCGGCGGGGCGGCCCTGGTCGACCTGATCGTCGAGGAGAGCCACACCTGCTATCGCGGCGACCGCGCCCATCGCCACGCCTGGGGCTACGGCTGCGGCGAGTGCCCGGCCTGCGACCTGCGCGCCGCCGGCTGGGCCGAATGGACGGCCGAGCGATGACCTATTCGGTCAAGGAGACCTTTCTGACAATCCAGGGGGAGGGAGGGCAGGCCGGCCGCCCCGCTGTCTTCCTGCGCTTTTCCGGCTGCAATCTCTGGAGCGGCCGCGAGCAGGACCGCGCGACCGCCGTCTGCTCCTTCTGCGACACCGAGTTCGTCGGAACCGACGGCGATGGCGGCGGCAAGTTCGCGGACGCAGAGGCCCTGGCCGACCACGTCGCCTCCTTCTGGATTGGCCGCGACGGCGATCCCCGCCTCGTGGTCTGCACCGGCGGGGAGCCGCTGCTTCAGCTGGATCCGGCCCTGATCGCCGCCCTGAAAGGGCGCGGCTTCGAGATCGCGGTCGAGACCAACGGCACGATGGCCGCGCCCGACGGCATCGACTGGATCTGCGTCAGTCCCAAGGCCGCCGCCCCGGTGGTGCAGACGACCGGGCAGGAGCTGAAGCTGGTCTACCCGCAGGCTTTGGCCATGCCGGACCGGTTCGAGGACCTCGCCTTCGACCGCTTCTGGCTCCAGCCGATGGACGGGCCGGATCAGGCAGCGAACACGGCCGCCGCCATCGACTACTGCCTCGCCCACCCAAAATGGCGGCTCAGCGTCCAGACGCACAAGTACATAGGCGTGCGGTGATGCGGGTTCGACCTTATGCGCCGGGCGACGAGGTCGCGATGGCTGCGCTTTATCAGGCGTCGGTCCGTGCGCTTGGACCTGCCGACTATTCGCCGGAGCAGGTGGAGGCATGGGCCGGGGCCGGCCCCACGGCTCTGCGGTTCGGCGAGCGCATGCTGGACGGCCGTCGGGCCTTCGTCGCCGATCGGGCAGACGGCGAGCTATTGGGGTTCATCGATCTGGAAGCCGACGGCCACATCGACTTCCTCTATGTCGCGCCGGAGGCCAAGGGTCGCGGCGTCGCCGATGGGCTGCTGGATGCGGTGGAGCAGGCCGGACGGTCAGCCGATATCCGGCGTCTGTATTCAGAAGCCAGCGAGGCCGCGCGTCGCTTCTTCGTCCGACGCGGTTTCGTCGTGTTGCATCGCCGGGACTTCGAGGTCGGCGGCGTGCCGATCCACAACTACGCCGTGGAAAAACCCGTCTAGCAGCGGCGACCCTGCCGCTGGCGCTCCTCGCAACGACGCTGCTCGCGTTCGTATTCGCGCTGCTCGCGCTCGCGGCGGGCGCGCGTCTCCTCGTCCGAGGTGGTGACGGCGTCGACGCCCGCGCCGACGATCGCCCCGGTCGCCCGCGCCGTCCCGCCCACAACCGCTCCGGCCGTGCCGACGACGGCCCCGACCAGGCATCCCTGGAGCATCAGCGATCCCGCCAGGACGGCGGACAAGGCGGCGGCGCGGCGCAGAGCTTGAGTCATGATCGGCATCTGGCACGAACAGGGTGAACCAAAGATGACCGTGGCCGTTTCAGCCGACCTGCGCGCGGTGCCTCAACATCGCGTCGGCCAGCACGCAGGCCGCCATCGCCTCGACGACCGGCACCCCGCGCAAGGCGACGCAGGGGTCATGCCGGCCCTTGGTTCGCAGATCGGTCTCGGTCCCGTCGCGCGTGACCGTCCGGCGCGGCGTCAGGATCGACGATGTCGGCTTGAAGGCCACGCGGGCCGTGATCGCCTGGCCCGTGGAGATGCCGCCCAGGATGCCGCCCGCGTGGTTCGACAGGTATTCGACGTGCCCGTCCGGCCCCAGCCGCATCTCATCGGCGTTGTCCTCGCCCGACAGCTCCGCCGCGCCGAAGCCTGCGCCGATTTCCACGCCCTTGACGGCGTTGATGCTCATCAGGGCGGCGGCCAGTTCGGCGTCCAGCTTGCCATAGAGCGGCGCGCCCCAACCGGCAGGAACGCCCGTAACCTCGAGCGCCACGACGGCACCGATCGACGATCCGGCTTTACGGACCTCGTCCAGATACGCCTCCCACGCCGGAACCACCTCGGCCGAGGCCGCGAACAGCGGGTTGTCATAGACCGCGCCGAAATCCAACGCCTCTGCCGCGATCCGGTGCGGCCCTAGCTGCACCACGCCCGCGCGGATGACCACGCCGTCGCCCAAAACCTTCCGCGCCACGGCACCCGCTGCGACCCGGCTGGCGGTCTCGCGCGCCGAGGACCGTCCACCGCCCCTGTGGTCACGGACGCCGTATTTCGTCTGATAGGTCACATCGGCATGGCCGGGGCGATAGGCGCGCGCGATCTCGCCGTAGTCCTTGGACCGCGCGTCCTCGTTCTCGATCTGGATGGCGATGGGCGTACCGGTAGTGACTGGACCTGCCCCGTCGTCGAACACGCCGGACAGGATGCGGGCGGTGTCGCTCTCCTTCCTCTGGGTGACGAAGCGGCTGCCGCCGGGCTTCCGGCGATCCAGCCACGGCTGCAGATCGGCCTCGGTCAGGGGGATCAGCGGCGGGCATCCGTCGACGACGCAGCCGATCGCCGGCCCGTGGCTCTCGCCCCAGGTCGTCACGCGAAACAGATGGCCGAAGGTGTTGTGAGACATGACCCGCGACGCTTAGGCCGCCAGCCGGTCCGGCGTCCAGACGCGGGTGAACCGGGCCAGCAGATCCTCGGCCGCTGACGGAACGTCATCGGCGGGCGTCAGGTGGACGAACAGATGCCCCTGAGGCCGCTGTCCCCGGGCAGGCAGGCCCAGCCCGCGCAGCCTCAGCCGCACCGGATCGGTCAGTCCCGCCGTCACCCAGGCGGCCTGAATGCCTGCGTAGGTTTCGATCTCGATCCGCCCGCCGTCGGCCAGCAGGCGACGCGGCGTGTCCCAGGTCATGTGCAGATCGTCACCCACCACGGTCAGGCCGCCGCTCGAACGGATAAGAACGGGCAGATGCATGTCCGTGCCGTCATCTGCGGCGCCTCTGAGGCGGAGATGCTCGCCCGACCGCATCCCGGCCGGCGCGCGCACCCGAATCGTACGCCCGCCAAGGCGCACCTCGGCGACCCCGCCGTCCAGCGCCTGACGCGGGGTCAGGCCGACGACGGGCAGGGCGGCCGGGCGTTGGCGAGGGGGGGCGAGGGCGGCGCGAACGCCTCCGCGTGACTGGATCAACCGGTAGGCCGCGATGACCCTGCGGAACCGCTCATCATCGCCGCCGGGTTGATCGGGTCGGGCCGACTTCACCGCCAGTCGGAAGGCTCGCGCGACCGCCGCCTGATCCGTGGGACCATGCAGCCCCAGGACGGCGAAGGCTTCGGTCAGGGAGGGGCCGGAGGAGAACATGCGACGAATAGGCCGCCATCATGGTCAAGGCGGGGTTAACCGTGCGGGCCGCCGCGCCGCTTGCTATAGGGCTGCCATGACCAGCCCCGTGATCCCGCCGAGCCCCACCCGCGAGGAATACGCCCGCGACTACGCCGCCGCCCTGGCCGCCAACGGCGACGAGACCATCTTCGAGCGCGCCGAGCCCATCGGCCTGATCATCGACTGGCTGGCCGACGCCCGGGCGCATGAGCCGAACGACCCCAACGCCATGGCCCTGTCGACCGTCGACGCCGAGGGCGCGCCGGACAGCCGCATGGTGCTGCTCAAGGACATCGATGCGCGCGGCCTGACCTTCTACTCGAATACCGAGAGCGCCAAGGGACTTCAGCTCGCCGGCAACCCTCGCGTGGCCTTGCTGTTCCATTGGAAGACCCTGCGTAGGCAGGTCCGCGTGCGCGGAACCGTCCAGCCCGTGTCCGCCGAGGAAGCCGACGCCTATTTCGCCAGCCGCGCCCGGGAGAGCCGCATCGGCGCCTGGGCCTCGGATCAGTCCAGACCCCTGCCAGATCGCGGCATGCTGGAAGCGGCCGTCGCGCGTGAGACCGCGCGGTTCGAGAGCACAGAGCCGCCTCGGCCCCCGCACTGGACCGGCTGGCGCGTCGTCCCGCGTTCGGTGGAGTTCTGGCGCGATCGACCCTATCGGCTGCACGACCGGCTCAGGTTCGACCGTTCCGGCGACGGCTGGACGACGACGCGGCTGCAGCCCTGAGGCGTCAGGTCCCGTAGCGCGCCAGAAACGTCTCGACGGCGTCGGAGGCGATCTTCTCAGGCGATCGTTCCGCCTGGACCTCATCGCCGGTGACGAGGGGCATGAAGAAGACGGGATGCTCGACCATGCCCATCAGCTGGCCCGCCGCCCAGGACGCCTTGTCGAACCGGATTTCTCCACGGTCCGCCAGCGTCTGCAAGGCCTGGATCAACGGCCGACCGAAATCGCTGCGCCCCTTGTCGAAGAACCGCAGGGCGACGTCCCGGAACCGTGGCCGCTCGGCCATGACCAGCCGGAATACGGCGCGGACGAAGGGATCACCCATGAACCGGGCATAGGTCAGGGCGAAGCCGGTCAGCATCTCTCGCGCCGGTCCGTCGCTCAGGCGCACGCACTCCATTTGCCGCGAGAAGTCCTCCGTGGCGTCCTCGATCACAGCCCCGAACAGGTGCTCCTTGGACGGGAAGTAGGCATAGAGCGTCGCCGTGGAGACGCAGGCCGCCCGCGCGATCGGTTCGATCCGGGTCGATGCGTAGCCCTGGCTCATGAAGAACCGTCGGGCTTCCCTCACGATCGTGTCCCGTCGCTTGTCCTGGCCGGGTTTCAGGTCGGGCAGAATGCCGGTTACGTGCGAGTCCATCGGGACTCAGGCCTAAACCAATCCGCGTGTAACCGGAATAAGGACGAACACCGTTACGGTTCTGAATTCATCAGTTTGCTGAGCAATGGGTGCGCCAGCAGCGGCGCGGCCAGGCGCACGACGGCTTGCGGATCCTCCAGCCGCACGGCCGCCGTCGCATCGGCGACGATGAAGTCGGCCCGGGTCCGTGACGGTTCCGTCAACCGCTCGTGTCCCGGTCTCACCGTCTTCAGATACTGGTCGATGACCGAACCCGCCGTCCGGCCCCGCTCGGCTTGGTCCCGCAACAGGCGGCGTATGAAGCGGATGTCGGCCGGCGTGTCCACGAAGACCCGAATGTCGAACAGATCCGCCAGCGATGGTGTGCACAGCAGGTGCGTGCCCTCCACGATCACGACCGGCGCCGCCCGCACGGGCTCTCCGCCCGGTTCCCGGCCATGAGTGATGAAGGAATAGATCGGGGCGACGATGTCTCGCCCGGACTTGAGCGCCGACAGGTCGGCCTCCAGCCGTTCGTGATCGCGCGCTGCTACATCGTCGAAATCGAACGTGGCCGCATCGAAGCCAGGCAGGGAGGCCGCGTCCCGGTAGTAGGAATCCTCGCGCAGCAGCACGGCCCGTCCGGAGGGCAGAACGGCCGCCACGGTCTCGGCGAGCGTCGACTTTCCCGAGCCCGAGCCCCCGGTAATGGCAATGAGGATGGTCATGACGGGGCTCTAGCCGCCCCGCCGCCTCAGCGGAAGAAGCAGGTGTCGCCAGCGTAGAGCGACTCGATCGTGCCCGATCCATCCGCAGCTGTCAGAAAGCCGCCAAGGTCGCCCGCCGTGAACTCGACCCCAAGCGTCGAGTCCGTCTGGATTTCGACGGTGCGCGCGGCGTTCAGATCGGCGCGGGTCGTACCGACGCCGATGCCGTCTGCGGTCGTCAGCCCTTGGCTGCGCAGGAACCAGCCCTTGAACTCTCCCTCCTGAAAAAGCAGCTGGAGTCCGTTGGCGTATTCCGCGAACTGGACTGGTCCCTGGCCGCATTCCTCATTCGTGCTCTGGTCCGGCGCGGGGCCACCGCTGGCGATGTTCACCGCGGTGATGACCGACTCCTGCGGCGTTCCGAAGGGCAGGGCACGCGCAGCGCCTTCGGCGTCGAATACCCGCAGGCCCTCTCCTTCTATGACCAGTCCGCTGGTCTGCTGAGCTGGCGTGACGGGAGCTGCAGCCTCGGAGGGCGTGCCCGCCGGAGCCGTCGTGTCATTGGCCGTCTCGATGGAGCGATCGCAGGCAGCGAGCGCAATTAGCGATGTGAACACGAGGGTGGCGGGGGTCATCAGGCGCATGTCTGGCTGTTCCTTGTTTCGGATCCGACGGGGGCAGAGAAGGCCAAAAAGGACAGAGAGGCAACGCTGAAGCCATCTGAGCCGCCCGACTTGACCCTGCGTCACGTTGCGAGGCCCGCTGCACCTCGGCTAGGTTGCGCTTAAGCCCCGGCGTCATCAGGGGCATTTTCCGAGGGAACGTGATGCTGGGTTTGATGCAGGACTGGCCGCTGACGGTCGACCGGATTCTGGACCACTCCAAGAACTGGCACCCCGACAGGGAGGTCGTGACCCGCTCGGTCGAAGGACCGATCGTGCGCACGACCTACGGCGAGATTCACGGCCGGGCCAAGCGCGTGTCCAATGTGCTCAAGGGTTGGGGCGTCAAAGTCGGCGACCGCGTCGCCACGCTCGCCTGGAACACGGGCCGCCACATCGAGGCCTGGTATGGCATCATGGGAATTGGAGCGGTCTGCCACACCCTGAACCCGCGCCTGTTCCCGGAACAGCTGATCTACATCATCAACCACGCCGAAGACCGGATCATCTTCGTCGACCTGACCTTTGTGCCGCTGCTTGAGGCGATCCTACCGCACTGCCCGACGGTGGAGCGGGTCGTGGTCATGACCGACCACGTCACCATGCCGGCGACCAAGCTGCCGCGCGCCGAGTGCTATGAGGCCGTACTTGAAGGCGTGTCAGAGGACTGCGACTGGGGCGGCTTCGACGAGAAGACGGCGTGCGGCCTCTGTTACACCTCGGGCACCACGGGGAACCCCAAGGGTGTTCTCTATTCGCACCGCTCGAACTTCATTCACACCCTGCTCGGCATGCAGTCGACGGTGCTGGGGCCGTCGCCGAAGGAAGTCATCCTGCCGGTCGTGCCGATGTTCCACGCCAACGCCTGGGGAATCGCCTTCGCCGGACCCGCCGCCGGGGCCAAGCTGGTCATGCCGGGCGCGAAGATGGACGGCGCGGCCATTTATGAGCTGATCGTCTCCGAGGGTGTCACCTTCTCTGCCGCCGTGCCGACCGTCTGGCAGGGCCTCCTCGCCCACCTGCGTGAGCACAAGCTGCAGATCCCGACAGTCAAGAAGGTGCTGATCGGCGGCTCGGCCGTGCCCGAAAGCCTGATCCGCGCCTTCAACGATGAGTTCGGGATCGAGGTGCTGCAGGGCTGGGGCATGACCGAGACTTCGCCCATCGGCACCCTGTCCAACCTGACCCCGGAACTGGCCGCCCTACCGTACGACGAGGGCATGAAGTGGCGGGTCAAGCAGGGCATGCCGCCGCTGGGTGTAGAACTGAAGCTGAAGAACTACGCCGGTCAGGAGATGCCCCACGACGGGCATACCTACGGCCGTCTGATGGTGCGCGGTCCGACCATCGCCGGAGCCTATTTCAAGGGCGAGGGCGGCGAGATCCTGGACAACGAGGGCTATTTCGACACCGGCGATGTCGCCACCATCGACGAGCACGGCTTCATGCAGATCACCGACCGCGCCAAGGACGTGATCAAGTCCGGCGGGGAGTGGATCAGCTCCATCGAGATCGAGAACATCGCCGTCGGCCACCCCAAGGCCGAGCTCGCCGCCGTCATCGGCGCGGCCCATCCGAAGTGGGACGAACGTCCCGTGCTGGTCGTCAAACTCAAGCCCGGCGAGAGCCAGGACAAGCAGGAGCACCTGGACTTCCTGCAGGGCAAGATCGCCAAGTGGTGGATGCCCGACGACGTGGTCTTCGTGGACGACATTCCGCTGGGCGCGACTGGCAAGATCGACAAGAAGCTGCTGCGCGAGCGGATGAAGGACTACCGCCTGCCGACCGCCGCCCCGACCGAGACGGTCTGAGCGGATGGCCCAGGCTCCGCGCGCGGTCCGCTGGGCGCGGGTTCTGCTGGTCCTGACGCTGCTGGCTCCCTTGGCCGCTTTCGTCGCCGTCGCCGGGATCAAGATCGGCATCTGGGACTGGACGGTTGGCTATTCGCTTCTGGCGATGCGGGTGGGGTTGGCGTTCGCTGCGCTGGGGGCCGTGGCGGCTCTTGGCGGGGCCATCATAGCGCTGGGTGACCGTCGCGCCTGGCCGTTCGCTGTGGTCGGTCTCATCGCGGGGGTGGCTACGTCGACGGTGTATGGGCTTCATATCGGTTCCCATGGCCTGCCAGACTCGGGGCCCATGCTGCTAGCCGATGTAACGACCAATCCTGGCGAGCCTCCGGTCTTTGCTGGAGCCTTGGCCGATCGGCGCACCGTGGCGGGTGCACCTACACTGACGAGTGGAGCCTTTGGCTCGTGCGAGGCGTCAACGGCTCCGACCCAGGTCGCTCCCAGCGTCGCCGCATATGCGCTTCAACAGGCCGGATTCGAGGTTCTGGGGGCTGGCGTCGGCCGCGCCGACGGGACGCGCACCGGCTTCTGGTTCGGCTTCCAGCATGACGCGGTCATCCGCATCCGTCCGGGTCAGACGGACGTCCGCGTCTCTGCCCGGCAGGCGCGTCCCGACGGCGGAGAGGCCTGCCGACTGCTGCAGACGATCGTGTCCAACCTTCAGGCACCGTAGGTCGCCACCAGTGTCGGCTCGCCGTCGGTGGCGGCTCGGCCTTCCTTCACCAGCTTGATGAGGTGGGCCCAGACTGACAGGCTGGCTGCGGGCCATAGCCGCTGGTCAACGGCGGCGTAAAGCGTCGGCACCATCGCCGCGATCGTTCGATCTCCCGCCGCCAGGCGTGCGATGACCTGGGCCTCGCGCTCCAGCCGATGGGCCCGATAGGCTTCGAGAAAGGGCGTGGGGTCCGTCACCGGTGCGCCGTGCGTTGGCCAAAGCGTGTCGAAGCGGGCCGCGATCACCGCATCCAGACTGGCCATGTAGTCTGCCATGTCGCCGTCCGGCGGGGCGACCACCGTCGTCGACCAGCCCATGACGTGGTCTCCGCAGAACAGGGCGTTCTCTTCCAGCAGGACAAAGGCCATGTGGTTCGATGCATGTCCCGGCGTGGCCAGAGCGGTCATCGTCCAGCCGTCGCCATCGATCCGCTCCCCGCCCGTCAGCACGACGTCCGGCGCAAAGTCGTCGTCCTCGTCCTCGTCCAGCTGGCCTGAGGCGTGGGTTTGACGTTCCGGCGGTTGCATCGCCAGGATCGGCGCGCCGGTCCGCTCGGCCAAGGGGCTGGCGAGGGGGGCATGGTCGCGGTGCGTGTGGGTCACCAGCACATGGCTCACGCGACGACCCTCGACCGCCGCCAGCAGGGCGTCGAGATGCGTCTCGTCCATCGGCCCCGGATCGATCACCGCCACACCCGCGCCCGGCGCGTCTTGTCCCACGATGTAGGTGCCGGTGCCGGTGAAGGTGAACGGCCCCGGATTGTTCGCGATGACCCGCTGGATCAGGGGCGAGACCTGATCCCGGCGGCCGTATGCGAAGTCGAACTCTCTGACGAAGGGAATCATCCCGGCTCCTGCTCGCCCGGCGCGGTCCTTGCCTTAACGGATCGTAAACCGTTCCGGAGCGTCCAAAATGGCCCGCGCCATCGCCTATTCTGTCTCAAATCGGCTCCAGCCCATCGCGGCGGCCATCCTGTGTCTCATGGCGGCGCAGCTGGTGCTGCACTCCTGCGGCGATCCCGAGCCCGTGCCCTTCGCCGCCCGCGTCGCCGTAGAACGCTAGAGCGGCAGGCGACTGAGGTCGTAGCCCGCCCGGGCTCCGGCCTCACGCAGAGCCTCGGCATCGGCCCCGGCGCGCCGCATGGCGAGCGCCCAGGTCATGGCCGACCGCGTCCCTGATCGGCAGAACATCAACACGGACTCGCCCTTGGCCAGCACCTCGCCGACCGCATGGATCGCCGCCTCGTCGGGAAAACCGCTCACCGGCGCATTGACGAAGGCCAAGCCCGCCGCCCGCGCGGCCTCGGCCACTTCGGCCGCCGTGGGCTGACCGGGATCCTCGCCGTCGGGCCGGTTGGAAACGACGGTTGTGACGCCCAGTGCCGCCGCCTCTGCGATATCGGACAGGGCGATCTGGGGGGCGACTTGCACGGTGTCGCTCAAGCGTCTGAAATCGGCCACAGGCACCTCCTCGGTTTCAGCTTTTCCCGCTAACACGTCGCCACGGAAAAACCATCGCCACGCTTCAGGCGTTAAGGCCGCTCCGAATGTTGAAACAGCCTACGGATTCTCGATGCGTTTTCTGACCGCCGCCGCCCTCGTCGCCCTCGTCCTGACTGCGCCTGCCGTCCTGGCCCAGGATCAGGACGGTCCGATCGCCACCCTCAGCCAGGCGGCAGAGTCGACCGAAGCCCGCAATGCTCGTGAGGCCATCGCCTATGAGACGCCTCTGCCTCGCGGAGCCCCGGAACAGGACTATCCTCTCGTCGCCTGGTGCGCGGCCCTCGTGGAGGGTCACATCGCGCTCGGCCGCACCTTGACCAGCGCTGACGATCTTGATCGCGAGATCATGCGACTGGGTGCACTGGAGGCCACGGACTTCCGCGAAGCCCTGCGCGAGGGTGCGCCGCGGCAGACGGTTGAGACCCGTGCCGCCGCCGAGGTCGCCGAGGCCGAGGCCGAGGCTCGTTGGACCCCGCTGATGGGCCTGCCCGACGAAGCCGCGCGCAGCCAGGCCTTTGGCCTGTTCTTTGGCCTGCCGGGCCGCTGCGAACACGCAGCCCGCCGCGTGCGCGAGAACATCACCACGGCCCCGGTCACGCTGGAAGCCGCGGGCTTGGACGACATGGGAATGCCGACTCCATGACCCTTCTCCCGGAAGGCGAGAAGGGACTTATGCAGCCTTGTCTCTCGGCTCGGCTCCCGGCTCATAGTTGAGGATCGGAGCCAGCCAGCGTTCCGCTTCGCTCACATCCCAGCCCTTGCGGCGCGCATAGTCCTCGACCTGGTCGCGGTCGATCTTGCCGACGCCGAAATAGTGGCTCTGCGGGTGCCCGAAATAGAGCCCCGACACCGAGGCCGGCGGCGTCATGGCGAAGCTCTCGGTCAGGGCCATGCCGGCGTTGGTGCCCGCGTCCAGCAGGCGGAACAGCGTCGCCTTCTCCGTATGGTCGGGCTGGGCCGGATAGCCGGGGGCGGGGCGGATGCCCTGATACTTCTCCTCGATCAGGTCCTGGACCGTCGTTGCCTCATCTGGGGCATAGCCCCACAGCGTCGTCCGTACCTCCTTGTGCAGCCGCTCAGCGAAGGCCTCGGCCAGACGGTCGGCCAGCGCCGAGGCCATGATGGCCGAATAGTCGTCGCCCGCGTCCTTGAAGCGTTTGGACGCCTCCAGCTCGCCGTGGCCGGCCGTCACGGCGAAAGCCCCGATCCAGTCGTCGCCGATGGGGCACACAAAGTCGGACAGGGCCGCGTTCGGCTTGCCGTTCGACTTGGCGATCTGCTGGCGCAGGGTGTGGAAGCGGGCGATCTCTGTCGTCCGCGCCTCGTCCTCGAACACCACGATGTCGTCGCCGTCGGCGTTCGCGGGCCAGAAGCCGACGACGCCCTTGGCGGTGAACCACCGCTCGTCGATGATCCGCTTCAGCATTGCCTGAGCGTCCTTGAACAGGTCCTTGGCCGCTTCGCCGACGATCTCGTCTTCCAGAATGTGGGGATACCGCCCGATCAGCTCCCAGCTGGCGAAGAAGGGCGTCCAGTCGATGTGGTTGGCCAGATCGGCGAGGTCCCAGGCCTCGAACGCGCGAACGCCGGTGAAGCTCGGCGCAGCAGGTCTGGGCGCGGTCCAGTCGATGGCGACGGGGTTCTTCCTCGCCTCGGCGATCGAGGTGCGCGCCTTGACCTCCTGGCCACGGGCGTACTGTTCGCGAATGCGGATGTACTCGTCGCGGGTGGCGGCCTCGTTCTTCGCCCGCTCTGTCTTGGATAGCAGACCCGCGACCACGCCCACGGCGCGGCTGGCATCCACGACATAGGTCGTAGAGCCGCGGGCGTAGGCCGGTTCGATTTTGACGGCTGTATGGGTCCGGCTGGTCGTCGCCCCGCCGATCAGCAGGGGAATGTCGAATCCCCGCCGCTCCATCTCGCGCGCCACGAACACCATCTCGTCCAGCGACGGCGTGATCAGGCCCGACAGGCCGATGATGTCGACGTTGTGCGCCTTGGCCTCGTCCAGGATGCGGTCGGCGGGCACCATGACGCCGAGGTCGATGACCTCGTAGTTGTTGCACTGGAGCACGACGCCGACGATGTTCTTGCCGATATCGTGGACGTCGCCCTTGACGGTCGCCATCAGGATGCGGCCCGCCTGCTCGCGCGGCTTGCCGGCCTTCTCCGCCTCCATGAAGGGCTCGAGGTAGGCCACGGCCTGCTTCATCACCCGAGCGGACTTCACCACCTGCGGCAGGAACATCTTGCCCGCGCCGAACAGGTCGCCGACTACGTTCATCCCGTCCATCAGCGGACCCTCGATGACGTGCAGAGGCCGTTCCGCGCCCGCGCGCGCCTCTTCCGTGTCCGCCTCAATGAACTCGGTGATGCCGTGAACGAGCGCGTGCTCGATCCGCTTGCCGACGGGGGCCTCCCGCCAGGTCAGGTCGACGACCCGGCCCGCGCCCTTGTCGCCCTTGTAGTTGGGCGCGATGTCGACCAGCCGCTCGGTGTTGGACACATTGGTCCGCTGCGGCCGGTTCAGGATGACGTCCTCGACAGCCTCCCTCAGCGTCGGGTCGATGTCGTCATAGACGGGCAGGTCGCCGGCGTTGACGATGCCCATGTCCATGCCCGCCTGAATGGCGTGGTACAGGAACACGCTGTGGATCGCCCGCCGCACCGGCTCGTTGCCGCGGAAGCTGAACGACACGT
>NZ_LJHU01000070.1 GCF_001295975.1 Brevundimonas sp. AAP58
CCCCCTTTCGGCTTGCGGATCGCTACGCTCTCCGAGCCTCAAGCCCTCTCCCGCCGGGAGAGGGGTCAGAGCACGACGCGCCGCGCCTCTGTCGAACCCGACATTCCCCGGATCCTCGATCCACTCCGCTCCCGTCACCCGCAGAAACGCCCGCAACGCCTCCCGCCGCTCCCCCAGCATCGGCCGGAGCAGCATCAGCCCGCGCCCCTCCGGCCACGCCGGGCTGGGCGACCACTCCCGCAGCCGCCCGAGCGTGGAGCCGCGTTCACGCATCCAGTCGCTCTCGTCCACATCGTCTGCGGTGTGCCCAAACAGGACGACCCGCGCCCCGGCCTCCCGCGCGGCATCGGCGACCAGCGCGTGCCTCGCGCGGCGCGCGGCGGCGGGCAGGCCGGTCGCGGGCTTCTCCCCATCCCAGCGCCGAAGCATCCAGTTCGCTCCCAGCCGATGCGCCTGGGATTCGCAGAACCGATTCCAGTCGGCGCTGGCCGGCGTCAGCCCGTGATCGACCGTGATCGCCAGCAGCTGCCGCCCGGCCCGCTTCGCCCATGCGGCGGCGATGTGGAGCAGCGCGAGAGAGTCGCCCCCCCCGGACAGCGCCAAGGCCACCGGATGAGCGACATCCCGCTCCAGCCGCGCATCGAACACGGCGGCGACGCGGCGCTCCAGTCCGGCACCGGGGCCGTCCCGGTTCAGCGGCAGTTAGCCTGTACGCGCGTTCGTGCGGCGATATCCCGCAGGGCCGGCGTGGAACTGGCGGCGTAGCGGCGGTCGTACTCACCCAGAGCAGCACAGGCTTGTGGATCTCGGTTGGTGGCCTCCAGCCCGCGCGCGAGTTTCAGCGTCACTTCCCCGGCCCAGCCCTCCGTCGGCCAGCCTTGCAGCGCCTGCGCATACTGCTGAACCGCACCAGCCTGGTCGCCCCCGGCGCGGATGATGTCACCGATACGCCACATCGCCTCGCGACCCGAGGGCGTGTCGGCCCAGGTCGAGGCGACCAGTTCCAGTGCCGCGCGGCCGCGTGCCGGGTCGCTGGTCAGAAGGGCGCGGGCGGCCGCCAGATCGGTCACGGCGTCGCCGGTCGGTGAGCGGGCCGCGAACTCTGCGGCCTCCCGGGCGGCAGCTTCGGCAGCCTCCTTGGCGGCTTCCAGAGCGGCGATCCGCTCCTCTGCGTCGACCAGCCGGGTGCGCAACGCCGAGTTGTCGCCACCCGCCCCATCGAGCTCGAAGGTCAAGCGCTCGAGATCAGCGTTCACGCGCCGGACCGTCTGCTCCATGTCGCGCAGGCGCTGGTCCATGATGGCCACGCGGCCCTGCAGCGCGACCAGCTCCGGATCCGACTCTACCAGTACAGGAACGCCCTGATTGTTCCTCTGGGTGATGGCGCGTTCCAGGCGGCGCACGTTGCGGTCCAGGTTATCCAGGCGGCGCACATCCCACTGGATGGCGGGCAAGGGCTGGGTCTGGGCCACCACTCCGCCAACGATCACGCCGGTCGCGACGGCGGCCAGCGCCAGGGTGCGGAGGGTCTTGGGGCTCGTCTTCATGAGGGCAGAGCTTTCACCGATTTGAGGCCACTGCAAGGCGTCAGAAACCCAGACCGAAAAGGATCACGCCCACCAGGAACAAGGTGAAGACGAACAGGCTGAACAGCATCAGAACGAAAGTTCGCCAGAGCGCCGAGAACCACCCGAGAGAATAGGTCCCCTTCAACTGGGCGTACATGTGAACCGGCACACCGAGACCGAGGATGGAGCCAATCCCCGCAACCGTCGCTTGCCACCAGTTTTCGTCCGTGCCCGCGATCCGATCCAGCATCGACAGGCCCATGAAGAAGATGGCCATGAACGTCAGGGAATAGAGCACGAAAACGCCGTGGTCGTACCAGGTGAAACCTCGCTTCAATACGAACAGAAGCCAGACGAAGGGGATCGACAGCGGCACCAGCAGGAAAGCGAATTTGTAGAGCGTCTGCTGTACCTTGTAGAAAGCGAAGTCCGGATTGCTGAGTTTTTCCAGGATCTTCTCCTGGAACTTCTTGTCGCCGACGCCGATGGTGACATTGCCGTCTCGCACCGCGTCCGCCACACTGGCCTGCCAACTGCCCGGCGCGTAGCCATCTGCACGCGGCCCGGCTGTGCGGGCCTCCTCCAGCCGTGTCAGTTCACCCCGTGCGGCTTCGGCAGCGGTACGCATGCCCGCCAGAACAGCCTCGGCTCCCGGCTCGCCGACAGCCACGTCTCGCTCGGCCTCCACGACGGCCGCCTCAGCCTGGGTGACCGCCTCCCTCGCCGTGGCGATCCGCTCGTCCAGCGTCGCAACATTGACGACCCCGCCCCCCCCGAAGCTCATCAGGAAGAACATCAGGAAGACGGTGAACAGGAAGATGGCCAGCGGCGAGACGTAGCGGGTCCGCTTGCCCTGAATCCATTCACGCGTCAGCCGGCCAGGGTTGAGCAGCAGCAGCGGCAGCGTGCGCCAGATGCGCGCATCGAAGTGCAGGACGCCGTGCAGGACCTCTTCGAACAGGTGCAGCAGGCTGCGGTGGACGTGGGTGGCTTGGCCACAGTTCGAGCAGAACTTGCCCGACGTCGGTTCGCCGCAGTCCGTGCAGGTCTTGTGAGGTTCGCCGGCGTGCCCGGTCGGCTTCTCCACGGCGGCCGCGATCAGGCCCCCGGTCGCCGCTCCGCCCGCGGCGTCGATGTCCACCATGCTCGCCCCCTGGCTTCGTCGCCACTACTGTGACGCGACGCACAAGGGGGGGCAAGCACGCTCGAGCAGCCAGGCTCCGCGGGCCGAGCGTTAGCGCACAAGAACGCCTACTGCGCCCCGGATACGATCGCCGTATGGCCGTTGCGGTTGCGGGCCCAGGCCTCTTCATTGGACCCTTGGGCGATCGGGCGTTCCTTGCCAAAGCTGATGGTGTCGATCCGGCCGGCCGAGACGCCGCGCTGGATCAGATAGTTGCGGATCGACTCCGCGCGCCGCGCGCCCAGCGCCAGATTGTATTCCCGCGTCCCGCGTTCGTCGGCGTTGCCTTCGATGCGGACCGTGACCTGCGGATAGCGCTGCAGCCAGGCCGCCTGGGCGTCCAGCCGCGGATAGGCCTCCGGGCTGATCTGGTAGCTGTCCAGATCGAAATAGATGCGGTCGCCGACGTTGACGACGAAATCATTCGCCGACCCCGGCAGGGTCGCCCCGAGGCCGCTACCCTCGACCCCTCCCCCGTTCGGGCTCGGGTAAGGCGGGACGTTCACGCTTGACCCTCCGCCGTCCACGACCCCGTCCACCGGGCGGCGCGGGGCGCAGGCGGCCATGGCTGCGACGGCGACGCCGATCAGGGCGACCTTGGCAATACGGGATGCGGACATCATGAGCTCGTCTCCTCTGTCGTCTCCGGTGCCTCTCCAGGGCAAAGCTTAAACGGCACCGGGTTACGTCCTATAGCGTCAGCCGGGGCGTTGACGCGGTTGTGAGCGTCCGGGGGCCCCGCCCCGGAGAATTCCTACGAATCGCAGCTGTCGGGACCGCCTCGACCGAGGTTGGTGGGCGTTTCGGACAATAACGGCGACCAGGCCGGATCGCTGCCCCGACCCTGGTAGGCCGACTCGGCGATCACTCGTCCCGACAGGTCGACCATCCACAGATTGGTGGTTCCGCCACGCGTCTGGCGCGAGAACATCAGGTAGCGGCCGTTCGGAGCCCATGACGGGCCCTCCTCAAAGAAGCTGCGGCTCAGCATGCGCTCGCCGGAGCCGTCAGGGGCCATGACGCCGATGCCGAACTGGCCGCCTCCCGACTTGGTGAAGGCGATCAGGTCGCCGCGCGGGCTCCACGCGGGGGCCGTATAGCTGCCTCCACCACGCGAGATCGGCCGTTGCCCTGAACCGTCGGCGTTCATCACATAAAGGCGCGGCGTACCCGAGCGATCGGAGTTGAAGACGATTCGCGTGCCATCCGGATTGAACGAGGGCGAGGTGTCGATGCCGGGATCGGTCGTCAGGCGCGACAGCCGCCGGGTCTGCAGGTCCATGACGTAGACGTCCGTATTACCGCCCCGGATGATGGAGAAGGCGACCTTGGTTCCGTCAGGCGAATAGCGGGGCGCGAGGGGCTGACCGTCGAATTCGCCCAGGCTTTCGCGGCGATTGGTCGTCAGATTGTACAGATAGATGCGGCTGTAGTCCTCGCCCAGCGCCATGTAGATGATCTCGTCGGGATTGGACGAGAAGCGCGGCGTCAGGATGATCTCGGTGCCATCGGTCAGGAAGTTCGGGTTGCCGCCGTCCTGATCGACGATCGCCAAGCGGCTGAGACGGTTGAGACCCGTGCCGCTCTCGGCCACGAAGACGATCCGGGTGTCGAAGAAGGCGCTTTCGCCCGTCATGCGCTCATAGACGACGTCAGCGATCTTGTGGCCGATGCGCCGCCATTGCTCGGGCGTGGCGGTGAAATTGTAGCTGACCAGCTGGCACTGCCGGTACGGGTCATACAGGCGGAAGCCGAAGTCGTTCCGCCCGTCTGCGCGCGGCGTGACCGAGCCATACAGCACCGCTTGGGCCCCGATCTGGGTCCACTGCGGAAAGTTCGGCGCATTGGCGAGCGTCAGTCCGGTCTCGATGAAGCTGGCCGGATTGATCGGCTCGAAGAAGCCCGAGCGGCGCAGATCGCCCGAGATGACGTCGGCGATGGACGCGCCGTTCTGGCCACTGAAGGGTGCGACGGCGATCTGGAAGGGGCGCATGACGCCCTGATCGATCTCGACCTCGATGGGCTCGCCGGTCTGGGCGGGCTGCTGCTGGGCTTGCTGGCGCGAGGGGCCGCCGTTCAGGCTCTGGGTCGTGGTCTGGGCCTGTACCAGGGACGCGGCGGCGAGGCCAAGCGCGGCGACGGTGGTCAGGAGCAGATTCAGACGCATCGATGTCTCCGAAGGCGGCGAGGCGAGAGGTCGTCGGACCTTATCCCCGGCCCGTGTGACAAACGCCAGCTTGGCGGCGATTGGGGCGAGATTCGGGACGGCAAGTCCTGCCGGGGTGGGTCGTCAGGGATTGTCAGACGCACCTCAGCGGTTCCGGCAGGCCCGCTCGGTGTTGAACGTCGGCCGGAACTGGCCGCCCGGAAAGCCTTGGGGCACGTCGAAGGGGGCGGTCTGGCGCAACGCCCGGAGAGCGCCGTCCGCCGCCGCGCGATAGACGCTGTCCGAGCGCGGATTGCGCAGGGTCGGCCCGGAGGTAATGCGGCCATCGGCGGACAGCGTGACGTCCATCTCGATGCGAAGCTGGTTCGCGCCAGGGATGTCACACGGAAGGGTCCAGTTCGGATAGACCTGATTGAAGATGGCCGTGATCTGCGGCCCCGTGGTCTGGGCGGCCTGCCCGCGTCCCTGCTGGCCGGCCGGTGCGCGTGGGCCGGGCGTCGGGGCGGGACGACGCGGACCCGCCAGAGCGTCCAGATCCAGCGGCGGCGCGTCAGACCGCGATGGCGCGGGCCGGGTTTCGGCCCGGGGAGGTGTCGGCCGCGTCTCCGGACGCGGGGGCGTCGGCCTCGGCGGTGTCGGGGCCGGGCGTGTCTCGCGCGGCGGCGTCGGACGGGGCGTCGGGGTGGGCCGGGGTGGCGGAGGAGTCGGAGCCGGTGCCGGCGGCGTGGGCTCGGTCGGGGTCGGCTCGGGCGGGCTCTCGACCGGCGCGGTGGCGGCGTCCTCGGTCACAAGTTCCTCAGACGGGTTGTCGGCCGGGGCGGCCTCGATGACCTCAGACGAGACGATCGACACCGGCACCGAGTTCACCATCGGCACGATGACCTCGCTCTGGGGCCAGCGCACGAAGAACAGGGCCGCCACGCCCGCGTGCAGCAGAAGCGCCCCCAGGACCGCCGGCGAGGGTGACCGCGTCGCCACCCTCTATTCCTCGGCCGCCGTGTCGGTGATCAGGTTGATCTTGGTGAAACCCGAGGCCGACAGCCGCGCCATCACCCGTGCCACCGCCTGATAGGGTGCCCGACCGTCGGCGCGCACGAACACGGACAGCTCGTCGCGCTCGGTCTCGCCCGCCGCGTCGCTGACCCGCTCGATCAGAGCGTCGAAGGCCGTCTCGTCGCGCTGGACAAAGATCGCCCCGTCCCGGTCGATGGAGACGGTCACGGGCGGCTTTTCGGTCTCGACCGCGCTGGCCTCGGTCTTGGGCAATTCGACTGGCACGCCCACGGTCAGCAGCGGTGCCGAAACCATGAAGATGATGAGCAGCACCAGCATCACGTCGACCAGCGGCGTGACGTTGATCTCCGACAGGGGGCGCTTCCTCGCCCGGCGTCGCCCCCGAACGTGGCCTCCCCCACCTGCGCCCGCACCCAGCGCCATGTCAGACGCTCCGACGGAAGCCGAGATCGGACGGCGGCGGGGGCGGGGTGGCGACGGGCGCGGATCCGCCGCCCAGACGCCGCGCCACGGCCGCCTGCAGGTCGTCGGCGAAGCTCTCCAGCCGACCGCTGAACTTGCCCGCGTCGATCGAGAACTTGTTGTAGGCGATATAGGCCGGAATGGCCGCGGCCAGGCCGATGGCCGTGGCGAACAGGGCCTCGGCGATGGCCGGTGCCACCGTCGTCAGATTGGTGTTGCCCGCCGCCGCGATGGCACCGAACGCGTTCATGATGCCCCAGACCGTGCCGAACAGGCCGACGAACGGCGAGGCGGTGGCGACCACCGAGAGGACGCCCAGCCCCTCCTCCACACGTTGACCCTCGCGCGCGATCAGACTGTCCAGCGCGCGGTCGATACGGGCGATCAGCAGATTTCCTTGCGTGTCGGTCAGCGGCCCTTTGGCTCGGCTCTCACGCCAGTCGGCGAGCGCGATCTGGAGCATGCGCGGCAAGGCGTGGGTCGGCTCCGGTCCGGCCTGGGCGGCGACCTCCTCCAGCGATCGTCCGGAGGCGACAGCGGCTTCGAAGGCGTCGGCCTGACGGTTCAGGGCGGCGAAGCGGAAGGCCTTGTCGATGATCACCGTCCACGACCACACCGAGGCGATGGCCAGGCCGATCATGACCGACTTCACCACCCAGTCGGCGGCCATGAACAGGTGCACGGGGTTGAGAAGGCTGACTTCGGCGGCTTCGGCGGTCATTCGGTCGTCCCAGGTTCGAGGCCCGATCTATGCAGCGATCAGGCATGGCTGTTCTATGGCAGAACGGCGCGGGATGTCCTTACCGGAGCCTGCCGAAATCTGACGGCCGCCGGTCTGTGGCGCGAAAGACTCAAGCCCCGCCCGCCAGCCACGGCGTCACCGCCTCGACCAGAGCCTTGCTCGGACGGCGCGGCCGCCCGTCCAGATGGATGCAGACGGCCGTCACCTCGGCCCGGCACAGCGGCTCTCCGTCCCGCTCGATGATCTGGGAGATCAGCAGGCGAGGCCCCTTGATCGCGTCATACTGCGTGCGCACCGTCAACGCGTCGTCGATGCGCGCGGGCTTGAGGAAGGTCAGCTTCATCTCCGCGAGCACGAAGGCCATCGGTGCCGCGTCCTCCAGCAGCTGGGCGTGGCCGATCCCGATGGCGCGCAGGAAATCCGACCGCCCCCGCTCGAGATAGCGGACATAGTTGGCGTGATAGACCACCCCGGTGAAGTCGGTGTCCTCATAGTAGACCCGCACGGGCAGCAGGTGGTCGCGCCCGTCGAACCGGCCGGAGGTGGGGGTGTCGGTCATGGCATCGTCCTCGCCATGAACTGATCGAAAAGCGGAACGGTGAAGGCGGTGTCGCCGTGAGCCGGACTGTAGACCATGCCCTTCTGGATCAGGCTGGCCCGGACCGGGCCGGTACTGTTCACCTTGACGCCCAACTCCTGCGCGATGTCTCCCGAGCGATGTGGGCCCGCTCCGAGCCGCGCCATGGCGCTGAGATACCGCTTCTCGGCTGGGGTCAGCCGGTCGAAGCGAACGCGGAAGAAGCTGCGATCCAGGGCGGCAACGGCTTCCGGCGTCGCCTGGTCGACATCCCCTACGCCGATCTGCGGACCCGCTGCCCCAAGCCAAGCGTGATATCCCCACTCCTGCAGGAAGTAGGGGTATCCCTCTGTCAAGTCGTGAATTCGACGGATTGCGGGCTCGGTGATGTCCGCGCCCTCATCTTCAATCGGCGTGCGCAATGCGAGACGTGCGTCATCTAGAGAAAGCGGTCCGGCGACGGGGAAGTCGAACAGTCGCTCGGCGTATGACTTCGACCGCCCCGTCAATCCGACCAGTTGTGGTAGGCCAGCCCCGAAGAGGGTTAGCGGCAGTTGGCGTTGCGCCACCTTGTGCATGCCGACGATAAGGGCGCTCATCTCGATTTCGTCGAGATACTGAAGCTCATCCATGATCAAGGCCGCCGCCGTCCCGCGTTCCCGAGCAGCTTCTCCAAGCGCGATCAGCAGATCAGGCAGATCGGCTTCAAGGTCGCCACTGTCGGCCAGACCAGGTTCAGGCTCGCCTTCCAGACTGATTTCAATGTCCTGGTACCGGACGCGGATGGCGGCCGCGAAACCTCTGAGAACGCGAAACGCCCGCTTGGCGGCTGCGTTGGCCTGTTCGCCCCGATCCAGCTTCAAGATCAGGGCCCGCAGCGCGGGTGTCAGCAAAGCGGCGAGGCTCTTGTTCTCCGGTGCCTCGATCATCTCGGCGACGTAGCCCTGCTCATCAGCGAGAGCCAAGATGCGATTTAGGAGAACGGTTTTCCCGACGCCGCGCAGACCGACAATCATCACGCTCTTAGCGTGTCGGCCCCTTTGAGTGCGCCCGAGGGCGACCTCCGCCTGGTTCAAGATATGCGTTCGGCCGGCTAGTTCAGGCGGTGGAGACCCCGCGCCGGGGGCGAAAGGATTTCTAATCGCGTCCATGATAAGAAAGTTATCATATTCTAAGCTAGATGGCTTATATTTTCATAAGGTCTCTATTCGAACAGCCCTGCCTGTGGATTTCCTGGTTTGGGCGGCTCCGCCAATCCGAGGTGCGCATAGGCCCGGGCGCAGGCCATGCGGCCGCGCGGCGTCCGCTGGATGAAGCCTTGCTGGAGCAGATAGGGCTCGATCACGTCCTCGACGGCGTCCCGGGCCTCGGCGATGGCGGCGGCCAGCGTGTCCATGCCGACGGGGCCGCCGCCGTAGTTCTCGATCAGGGCCTTGAGGAAGCGGCGGTCATTGGCGTCCAGACCCGCCTCGTCGATCTCCAGACGGCTCAGTGCGCGGGCGGCGACGAGCCTGTCGATGACGGGCGCGCCCTCGGCCCCGGCGAAGTCACGCACGCGCCGCAGCAGGCGGCCGGCCACGCGCGGCGTGCCCCGCGACCGCGAGGCGATCTCGCGCGCACCGTCGTTGTTGATGGGCGCGCCCATCTTGCGCGCCGCGCCGGTGATGACGCGGACCAGTTCGTCCGGCGTGTAGAACTCCAGCCTCAGCGGGATGCCGAACCGGTCGCGCAGAGGCGTGGCCAGCAGCCCCGCCCGCGTCGTCGCCCCCACGAGGGTGAAGGGGGCCAGGTCGATCCGCACCGACCGCGCCGAGGGCCCCTCGCCGATGATGAGGTCCAGCACATGGTCCTCCATGGCCGGATAGAGGATCTCCTCGACCGCCGGGGCCAGGCGATGGATCTCGTCGATGAACAGGACGTCGCGCGGTTCCAGATTGGTCAGGATGGCCGCGAGGTCGCCCGCCTTGGCCAGGATCGGCCCGCTGGTCGCCCGGAAGCCCACGCCCAGTTCGCGCGACACAATCTGGGCCAGCGTCGTCTTGCCCAGCCCCGGCGGGCCGAACAGCAGGACGTGGTCCATGGCCTCGCCGCGCCCGCGCGCCGCCTCGATGAAGACCTTCAGATTGCCCTTGGCCTGCTCCTGTCCGACGAAGTCCGACAGGGTCTGCGGGCGGAGCGCCCGGTCGTAGGCCTCGCCGGGTGCGGCCTGGCCGGAGACGATGCGGTCGTCGCTCACCGCCCCAGCTCCTGCAAGGCCGCCCGGATGACGGCCGACAGATCGGCGTCGTCACCCAGCCGGATCAGGGCCTGATCCACAGCGCGGCGCGCGTTGACCTCGGCAACACCGAGACCCAGCAGGGCCGACACCGCCTCGCCCGTGACGCTCGGAACCGGCGCGGCGGCCTCGACGTGAACCCCCGGCGCGGACGGGGTGAAGGACACATCCCCCAGCGGCTTGCCCTTCAGCTCGGTGACGATCCGCAAAGCGAGCTTCGGCCCCACGCCGTTGGCGCGCCCGACCGCCGCCTTGTCCTCGCGCGCCACGGCCGAGGCCAGCTCGCCCGGCGGCAGCACGTCCAGCACCGACAGCGCCGCCTTGGGCCCCACGCCCTGGATGCCCAGCAGCGTCGTGAAGGCGCAGCGCTCGTCCCGCGTCAGGAAGCCATACAGCCTCGGCCCGTTCTCGGCCGACCAGCTCTGTTCGACATGAAGCGTCGCCTCGTCGCCGGGCGCCGGCAGGCGCTGGAGCGTCCGCGCCCCGCACGTCACGACGTAACCCACACCCGCGCAGTCGATCAGGCAGTGCCCCTCCTCGACCTCGGCCAGGACCCCGCGCAGGCGACCGATCATGACGCGATCCTCCCCCGGGGAGCGAAGCGGAACGGGGGAGGGGGACCGCCGCGCGCTTGCGCGGGGGTGGAGGGGGCGGC